>NZ_JBHZCI010000001.1:0-321757 GCF_042755185.1 Streptomyces sp. NPDC059166
TTTTGTTTTTGTTTTTTTTTTGTGTGGTTTTTTTTTTTTTATAACAAACCCCTTAATTTTTTTATTGAACTCCCGCCCCCCCCCCCCGCGGCCGGCGGGGGGGGGGGGCCCGCCCGGGGCCCCCCCCCACGACCCGTCGGTGTTCACCCCTGTGGTCGGACGCAAGGTCAGACCTCTTCGGTGCCACCGCTCTCCTCGTCGTCTGCCTTCTCTTCCTTCGCGGCCGCGGGCGTCGCCCCCGGCTGCGGTTCGGCCACGGCCACCCGCGCGGGGCGGATGGTGCGCTCCCCGATGCGGTACCCGGGCTGCAGGATCGCCACGCAGGTCGTCTCGGTGACGTCCGGCGCGTACGAGTGCATCAGGGCCTCGTGGATGGTCGGGTCGAAGGGCTCGCCCTCCTTGCCGAACTGCTGGAGGCCCAGCTTCGCGACGACCGTCTCCAGGGATTCGGCCACCGACTTGAAGCCACCGACCAGCTCGCCGTGCTCCCGTGCCCGGCCGACGTCGTCGAGCACGGGCAGCAGCTCGGTCAGCAGGCCCGCCGAGGCGACCTCCTTGACCGTCACCCGGTCACGCTCCACGCGACGGCGGTAGTTCTGGTACTCGGCCTGGAGCCTCTGGAGGTCTGCCGTGCGCTCGTTGAGCGCGGTGCGGACCTGGTCCAGCTGGGCCGTCAGGGCCGCGGTCTGCTGCACGTCCCCGGCCGGGGCCGCCGCCTCCTCCTCGGAGGGGGTGGCGGCCTTCGGCTCGGCGTCGTCGGGGCTGGCGCCGGAGGGGACGTCGGGCTTCTCTTCGAAGTCCGGAGTCTCCTCGGTCACGCCGCACCGCCCTTCTGGTCCTTCTCGTCGTCCACGATCTCGGCGTCGACGACGTCGTCGTCGGCCGCGCGGGCCTGGTCGTCACCCGGCGCCTCGGCGCCCGGGGCCGCACCCTCGGCCTGGGTGTTGGCGTACATCGCCTGACCCAGCTTCTGGGAGACGGCCGCGACCTTCTCGGTGGCGGTACGGATCTCGGCGGTGTCCTCGCCCTTGAGCTTCTCCTTCAGCTCGGTGAGCGCGGTCTCCACCTCCGTCTTCACGTCACCGGGGACCTTGTCCTCGTTGTCCTTGAGGAACTTCTCCGTCTGGTAGACGAGCTGCTCGCCCTGGTTGCGGGACTCGGCGGCCTCGCGGCGGGCGTGGTCCTCCTCCGCGTACTTCTCGGCCTCCTCGCGCATCCGGTTGACCTCGTCCTTCGGCAGCGAGGAGCCGCCGGTGACGGTCATCTTCTGCTCCTTGCCGGTACCGAGGTCCTTGGCGGAGACGTGCATGATGCCGTTGGCGTCGATGTCGAAGGCGACCTCGATCTGCGGCACCCCGCGCGGGGCCGGCGGCAGACCGGTGAGCTCGAACATCCCGAGCTTCTTGTTGTACGCCGCGATCTCGCGCTCGCCCTGGTACACCTGGATCTGCACGGACGGCTGGTTGTCCTCGGCCGTCGTGAAGATCTCGGAGCGCTTGGTCGGGATCGTGGTGTTGCGCTCGATGAGCTTCGTCATGATCCCTCCCTTGGTCTCGATACCGAGGGACAGCGGGGTCACGTCGAGGAGCAGGACGTCCTTGACCTCGCCCTTGAGGACACCGGCCTGGAGCGAGGCGCCGATGGCGACGACCTCGTCCGGGTTCACGCCCTTGTTGGCGTCCTTGCCACCGGTCAGCTCCTTGACGAGCTCGGCGACGGCCGGCATACGGGTCGAGCCACCGACGAGAACGACGTGGTCGATCTCGGACAGCTGGATACCCGCGTCCTTGATGACGTTGTGGAACGGGTGCTTGCAGCGCTCCAGCAGGTCGGCGGTCAGCTGCTGGAACTGCGAGCGGGTGAGCTTCTCGTCCAGGTGCAGCGGGCCCTCGGCGGAGGCCGTGATGTAGGGCAGGTTGATCGTGGTCTCGGTCGAGGACGAGAGCTCGATCTTCGCCTTCTCCGCGGCCTCGCGCAGACGCTGGAGAGCCATCTTGTCCTTGGACAGGTCCACGCCGTGGCCGTTGGCGAACTGCTTCACCAGGTAGTCGACGACACGCTGGTCCCAGTCGTCACCACCGAGGTGGTTGTCACCGTTGGTGGCCTTCACCTCGACGACGCCGTCGCCGATCTCCAGGAGGGACACGTCGAAGGTGCCGCCACCGAGGTCGAAGACGAGGATCGTCTGGTCGTCCTTGTCGAGGCCGTACGCCAGGGCTGCGGCGGTCGGCTCGTTGACGATGCGCAGGACGTTGAGGCCCGCGATCTCGCCGGCCTCCTTCGTCGCCTGACGCTCGGAGTCGTTGAAGTACGCGGGGACGGTGATCACCGCGTCGGTGACCTTCTCGCCCAGGTAGGACTCGGCGTCCCGCTTCAGCTTCTGCAGGATGAAGGCGCTCATCTGCTGCGGGTTGAAGCTCTTGCCGTCGAGGTCGATCTTCCAGTCGGTGCCCATGTGGCGCTTGACCGAACGGATCGTCCTGTCGACGTTGGTGACCGCCTGGCGCTTGGCGACCTCGCCGACCAGCACCTCGCCGTTCTTCGCGAAGGCGACGACGGACGGCGTGGTCCTGGCGCCTTCGGCGTTGGTGATGACGGTGGGCTCGCCGCCTTCGAGAACGCTGACGACGGAGTTAGTCGTGCCCAGGTCGATGCCGACCGCACGTGCCATTTCAATTCCTCCAACTGACTACTTGAGTGGATCTGACTCAAGGATGCATGAGACGCACCTCGGAGTCAAAGGACCTGAGCGACTTACGCTCAACTTATATGCTCGCAACACCTCTGATCAGGCATTTCTGCGATCGTCACGGCTCCGGAAACCGGCGGACGATCTTTCGGCGCCCCACGGGAAGGCACTGAGGCCGGCCCGCGACCGCGACACCGGCACGCGCATGCCGCGCACACCCACACCCCACCCTCGCACCGTGGGATCGTTCTGTCACAAAACACAGCGAGACGGTCATAGCGTCACGTCGTCGACCCCCGGGCAGGTGCAATGCGGTACGCGAAGCAGACTGCGGCACGAAGGACGCGGCTCACCCTGCTCTCCGCCAGGAGGGCGGCGGGCCGGGCGGCGCCCGGCATCGAACGCCTCGCCGGGAGCCTGGCCGCGCCGGACGTCAAGCGGACCCTGGACGTGGCGCTCGGCACGGCGATGCTGCTGGCGGCCGCCCCCGCACTCGCGCTCGCGGCCCTCGCGCTCACCCTCCGTCCGCCCTTCACCCGGGACGGCGTGATCAGACGCGAAACCCGGATCGGCCTCGGCGGGCGCCCCTTCGAACTGCGCTCGCTGCGGACCCGGCGGTTCCGGCTCGATCTGCTCTCCCGGCTGCCGCACGTGGTGCGGGGGGACCTCTCGTTGGTGGGACCGCCCCCGCTCACACCGGCCGAGGCCGCCCTGCTGGACCAGTCGGCGGGCCGCCGGCGGCATGACCTGCGCCCCGGCCTGACCGGACTCGCCCAGGTCCGTGCCCGCTCCGGAATGCCCTGGGACGAACCCGCCCTCCTGGACGCCCACTACGCGGAGCATCATGGAACACGGCTCGACCTGGCGATCCTGGCTCAATCCGTACGCATACCGCTCCACGCGGCCCTGCGCGGACTACGCCACCCGGGGAAGGCTCACCTGAGCGACACAGATCACCGCCTGCCCGGCTACAGCACGGCGGAATAAGTGGATAGTGTCAGCACAGACTGATTAAGTTACTGCTTAGTAATCGCTTGTACGCGCTGGATCCCACCCTCGCAGGCCCGAGGAGCCCCCAAATGCAACTCGCCGCGATCATCGTGTCGCTGGTGCTGACTGTCGTCGGCGTTGCGCTCATCGCCCGAGCCGTCGCGCAGATCTACCGGTTCGTCCGTCTCGGACAGCCGGTGCCGGCAGGCAGCCGCACCGACAACCCCAAGCAGCGCACGATCACCCTGGTCAAGGAATTCCTCGGCCACACCCGGATGAACCGGTGGGGGATCGTGGGCTTCGCCCACTGGTTCGTCGCCATCGGCTTCCTGACACTGCCGCCGACGCTGCTCCAGGCGTACGGCCAGCTGTTCAAGGCCGACTGGGTGCTGCCGATCGTCGGGGACTGGCTGCCGTTCGAGCTCTACATCGAGTTCATCGGCATCATGACCACGCTCGGCATCCTCACGCTCATGGCGATCCGGCTGCTGAACCTGCCCTCCCGCGCCGGCCGCAAGTCCCGCTTCGCCGGTTCCAAGGCCTGGCAGGCGTACTTCGTGGAGTACGTCATCCTCGTCATCGGCCTGGCGATCCTGACCCTGCGCGGTCTCGAGGGCGCCATCCACCACGTCGACGGCTACGAGGCCTCGTACTTCGTGTCGTACCCCCTGGTGCTCGCCTTCAAGGGCCTCTCCCTCGGAGCGCTCCAGAACCTCATCTACTTCACCGCGATGGTGAAGATCGGCGTCTCGCTGATCTGGATGATCACGGTCTCGCTCAACACCAACATGGGTGTCGCCTGGCACCGCTTCCTCGGCTTCCCGAACATCTGGTTCAAGCGGAACGCCGGCGGCGAGGTCGCGCTGGGCGCCCTGCAGCCGATGACCAGCGGCGGCAAGGAGATCGACTGGGAGGACCCGGGTGAGGACGACACCTTCGGCGTCTCCCAGGTCGAGCAGTTCTCCTGGAAGGGCATCCTCGACTTCTCCACCTGCACCGAGTGCGGCCGCTGCCAGTCGCAGTGCCCCGCCTGGAACACCGGCAAGCCGCTCTCCCCGAAGCTCCTCATCATGTCCCTGCGCGACCACGCGCACGCCAAGGCGCCGTACCTGCTGGCCGGCGGCGGCAAGGACATGGAGGGCAACGAGAAGGCGACCGAGGAACAGCTCAAGGACGTCCCCGCCGCCGCCCTCGCCGAGGCCGAGCGCCCCCTGATCGGGACGCTGGAGGAGAACGGCGTCATCGACCCGGACGTCCTCTGGTCCTGCACCACCTGCGGTGCCTGCGTCGAGCAGTGCCCGGTGGACATCGAGCACATCGACCACATCGTCGACATGCGCCGCTACCAGGTGATGATCGAGTCCGCGTTCCCGTCCGAGGCGGGCACGATGCTCAAGAACCTGGAGAAGAAGGGCAACCCCTGGGGGCTCGCCAAGAAGCAGCGGGTCGAGTGGACCAAGGAGGTCGACTTCGAGGTCCCGATCGTCGGCAAGGACGTCGAGGACCTCAGCGAGGTCGACTACCTCTACTGGGTCGGCTGCGCCGGCGCCCTGGAGGACCGCGCCAAGAAGACGACGAAGGCCTTCGCGGAGCTCCTCCACATCGCGGGCGTCAAGTTCGCGATCATGGGCGGCGACGAGAAGTGCACCGGTGACTCCGCCCGCCGCCTCGGCAACGAGCCGCTGTTCCAGCAGCTCGGCCAGGAGAACGTCGCGATGCTGAACATGGCGTTCGGCGAGGACGACGAGGACGACTCGACGAAGAAGGCCAAGGCCCTCAAGAAGATCGTCGCCACCTGCCCGCACTGCTTCAACACCATCGCCAACGAGTACCCGCAGCTCGGCGGCGAGTACGAGGTCATCCACCACACGCAGCTGCTCCAGCACCTGGTGGACGAGGGCAAGCTGATCCCGGTGACGCCGGTCGAGGGCCTGATCACGTACCACGACCCCTGCTACCTGGGCCGCCACAACAAGGTCTACACACCGCCCCGCGAGATCATCAAGAGCGTCCCCGGTCTGCGGAACGAGGAGATGCACCGCCACAAGGAGCGCGGCTTCTGCTGCGGCGCCGGCGGCGCCCGGATGTGGATGGAGGAGCGGATCGGCAAGCGCATCAACAACGAGCGTGTCGACGAGGCCCTCTCCCTCAACCCGGACATCGTCTCCACCGCCTGCCCGTTCTGCCTCGTCATGCTGACCGACTCGGTCAACGGCAAGAAGAACGACGGCAAGGCGAAGGAGTCGATCCAGGTGGTCGACGTCTCCCAGCTCCTGCTGGAGTCGGTGAAGACCCCGATCGACCCGTCGGACGACACCGAGACGGCCGATCAGCCGGAACCGGAGCCCGTGCAGTAACCGTCTTCACGGACGTCTCCACCACGGAAGCGGCCGGACCTGCCTCGGGGGCAGGACCGGCCGCTTCCGTCTGCCGTGCCGGCGCCCGTACGCCCGGGTGCCACCCGGTTGCCGGAGGCACGGCGAACCCTCCGGGGTTCCCCTACGGGATGTCACAGCTAGGCCGCAATGGCACCCTTGTTCCCCCCGCCCAGCCACCCCACCCTCACGGACCAGGTACGTTCGACGGGTGGCTGGATTCAGGATCGGACGCGGCCGGGACAACCGCACACCGCAGCAACACCCGCAGCAGCAGCCGTACGGCGCGCAGGCCTCACCGCCGCCCTACGGCGGCCAGTCGTGGCCCCCGGCGGGCGGCAACGGCGCACCGTACGGCGGCCCCCAGGGCGCTCCGTACGCGGGCGGGCACGGCGGCAACGGACACGGGGGTGGGAACGGGCACGGGGGCGGCCACGGCGAGCCGGAGTACTTCGGCGAGCCGCACCACCAGCCGTCGCAGCACGACCCGTATGCGAACGCGCCGGGCCACACCCAGGCGTTCAGCATCGACGAGGACCCGTACGGCGAGGGCAGTACCTACCAGGCCGGGAGCGCCCCGGCGCAGCCCTCGGGCCCGCGGCTGCACTGGAAGCAGCTGCTGAGCGGCATAGTGATGCGGCCGGGACCGACCTTCTGGCAGATGCGCGACTACCCCGTCTGGGGCACGGCGATCGTCGTCACGTTCGTGTACGGCCTGCTCGCCCTCTTCGGCTTCGACCAGGCCCGCGACGAGGCGATCCACGCGGAGGTCTCCACGGCGGCGCCGTACGTGATCTTCACGGGGGTCGGGTTCGTCCTCGGCGGCCTCGTCCTCGGGGCGGTCACCCACACCCTGGCGCGCCAGCTCGGCGGCACGGGCTCCTGGCAGCCGACGGTCGGCCTGTCGATGCTCATCATGTCGATCACGGACGCGCCGCGGCTCGTCTTCGCCCTGTTCCTGGGCGGTGAGAACTCGCTGGTGCAGATCCTCGGCTGGGTCACCTGGCTGGCCGCCGGAGCGCTGTTCACCTCGATGGTGAGCAAGTCCCACGACCTTCCGTGGCCGAAGGCCCTGGGCGCCTCGGCGATCCAGCTGATCGCCCTGCTCTCCATCATCAAGCTCGGCACGATCTGACGGCGGAACCCGTACACGGGAGGGCCCGGGCGCGGCTGAGAACAGCGCGCCCGGGCCCTCCGTACGTCAGCGACGGCCGCCGGACGGGCGGCCGCGGCCCGCTGTTCCGGGCCGACGGTCCCTACGAGTCGAGGACCTGGCCCTCACGGCGCACGACGGGCTTCTCGACGCTCCAGGGGAAATTGATCCACTGGTCGGTCTTCTTCCACACGTATTCGCACTTCACGAGCGAATGCGACTTCTCGTAGATGACCGCACTGCGCACCTCGGCCACGTGGTCGACACAGAAGTCGTGGACCAGCTTCAGCGTCTTCCCGGTGTCGGCGACGTCGTCGGCGATGAGGACCTTCTTCTGCGAGAAGTCGATCGCGTTCGGCACCGGCGCCAGCATGACCGGCATCTCGAGCGTGGTCCCGACACCGGTGTAGAACTCGACGTTCACCAGGTGGATGTTCTTGCAGTCCAGGGCGTACGCCAGACCGCCGGCGACGAAGACCCCGCCGCGGGCGATGCTCAGCACCACATCGGGCTCGTAGCCGTCGTCGGCGACCGCCTGCGCCAACTCCCGCACGGCGGTCCCGAAGGCCTCGTACGTCAGATTCTCCCGAGCTTCAGCAGCCATGCCGTATCACACCTGAGTCCGATGGAAATTCATGAAGGAACGCGAGGCGGTAGGCCCTCGCTGGCCCTGATAACGCGATCCGTAACGCTCGGATCCGTAGGGGAACTCGGACGACGAGGACAGCCGGAACATACACAGCTGCCCGATCTTCATTCCCGGCCACAGCTTTATCGGAAGCGTCGCCAGATTCGACAGCTCCAGGGTCACATGCCCGGAGAACCCGGGGTCGATGAAACCGGCCGTGGAATGCGTCACCAGACCGAGGCGCCCCAGCGAGCTCTTCCCCTCCAGCCGCGACGCGATGTCGTCGGGGAGGGAGATGACCTCGTACGTCGAGGCCAGGACGAACTCCCCCGGGTGGAGGATGAACGCGTCGTCGCCCTCCGGCTCGACCTGACGGGTCAGGTCCACCTGTTCGACGGCGGGGTCGATATGCGGATAGCGGTGGTTCTCGAACACCCGGAAGTAGCGGTCCAGCCGCACATCGATGCTCGAGGGCTGCACCATCGAGGCGTCGAAGGGGTCGATACGGACCCGCCCGGCGTCGATCTCGGCCCGGAGGTCCTTGTCTGAGAGAAGCACGCACCGAGGATACGCAGAACGCGCGAGCCGTCCCCAACCGGACCACCTCGCGCGTCTGCGTCACAGCACTGCAGCGCCCCGCTAACGCTCCTCGAACACCACCGGAACGGCCTGCCTCAACCGCGCGCAGCGCGGACAGCGGATGAGCCGCCCGGGACCGATCCGCTCGGACCCGAGCTGCTGCATCGGGAACGACGAGGTAGCGAAAACGTGCCCTTCGGCACAGCGGACGACGGTGCGCTCCATCGACTCCATCAAGTCCCTTCCCCAACCAGCCTTGGACGAGACCGCCACATTAGGGGATGAACGGGACGCCGCTCCAGGCGGCACTCCGACCCCCACGCTACGCCCACAACTCCCGCCGCCGACAACGGCATCCGCCCACCCGAAAACCACGCAGGCCCCACGGCTGACACGCCGGGGGCCTGCGATGGGGTAGAGTGTGCGACGATGCACCGCCGATCATCGGCGCGCTTCGCGGGTGTAGTTTAATGGTAGAACATGAGCTTCCCAAGCTCAGAGCGCGAGTTCGATTCTCGTCACCCGCTCCAAGAAAAAGCCCCAGGCCAGCGGCCGGGGGCTTCTTTGTCTGGGGCACCTTGGATGCGTCCGGTCGGCTTCGGTGGCCTCTCCCTGGATGATCGACGTGCTGGCTGATGTCCTCGCCGTGGGCGGTGTCCACCCTGTGGCGCTGACCGGCGGCTGCGCAGTTGCGGCACACGGCCTGGTCGGACTGCTCAGCCAGGACCTCGACGTAGCGACCGAGAACCCCGAGGGCATGGAGGACATTGCTGCTGCCGTGCGCGCCGGCCTGGAACAGCTCGGTCGGCAGGTCAGCGCCCTGGAAACAGATCCGCTCTCCGCACGCCTGATCGTCACCGACCCCGTCAGTGCCTGACCGACGACCGTGCGGCCCGTAGCGCTGATGGCCCGGGCGGGCACGGCACCAGAAGGCAAACGGTCGCGCCACCGCTCCCGGGCCCGCGGTGTCGTCTCAGCAGTGGGGCTATCCCCTGCTCGCCAGAGCGCCGAAACCTGCCCTCAGGTCATCCTTGAGGTCGTCCAGGCTCTCGAAGCCGACGTGCACCCGGATCAGCGGCCCGCGTCCGGCCCAGGTACCCGGCAAGCGGTGGGTCTCCGGGTCGGTCGGCACGATCAGGCTCTCGTAGCCGCCGTAGCTGTGACCGATGCCGAAGATCCGAAGCCGGTTGAGCATGGCGTCGATGGCCGGCTTGCCGAAACCCGGATCCAGTTCGACCCCGAACAGCCCCGCCGCTCCGGTGAAGTCGCGGCGCCACAGGTGGTGGCCGGGATCCTCGGGAAGCCCTGGGTGCAGGACGGCCGCCACGCCTTCCTGACCGGCGGTCCAGCGTGCCAGCTCCAGCCCCTGCTGCTGGTGCCGGCTCATCCGTACGCTCAGAGTACGCAGCCCGCGCAGCCCCAGGTAGGCGTCGTCGGCACCGGCGCACTGACCGAGCCGGATGGCCGCTCCCCGGATCACCGGGTAGCTCTCCTGCGTGCAGACGATCGTTCCGAGGATGCTGTCCGCATGTCCTGTCAGGTATTTGGTCGCGGAGTGGACCACCGCGTCCACCCCCAGCGTCAGCGGTCGGCAGAAAGCAGGAGTGGCCCAGGTGTTGTCCGCGATGGTGGCTACGCCCCGGGCCCGGCAGACGGCGGTGATCGCCGGGATGTCCTGCACGTCGAAGGTGGTGGAGCCCGGGGACTCCAGGTAGACCAACCGCGTCCGGGGGCGGATCAGTTCATCGATCGCGGCGCCATCCGTGAGCGGAGCGTAGTACTCGGTCTCCACTCCCAGTGCCGCGAGCGAGTCGCAGAACCTCCGGGTCGGCAGATAGACGGAGTCGCTGACAAGGAGGTGGTCGCCGGCCCGGACGTACGCGAGGATCGCCGTGGTGATCGCCGAGAGACCGGAGCAGGTCGCCACCGCCGCGTGCCCACCCTCCAGTTCGGTCAGCGCCTCCTCGAAAGCGCGGCTGGTGGGGGTACCGAAACGCCCGTAGACCGGGCCTCCGCGTTTGAGCGGATCCGCCTGGGAGACGTCCATCTCGGCCATGTCCCGGTAGAGGACGGTGGAGGCGCGGTGTACGGGCGGATTGACGTAGCCGCCCTGCTGCCGGTGGTCGGAGCCCGCGTGCACGAAACGCGTCTCCTGCGAGAAGGCTGACTCGTTCACCGGGCCACCCCCGTTTCGACCGCGATCGTTTCGGGAACGGCCGGGCGTCGGCGGCCACCCAGCAGCAGGGCGAGCAGAGCCGCGCCCGCGCACTGGGCCGCCACCACCAGCCAGAACGTACCAAGATCCCCGGCGGCCTCGAAGTGGGCGAAGACGAACCCGCCGACGACACCGGCAAGGAGGCCGCCGATTCCGGCGGCCAGCCGCTGGACACCGAAGGCGAACGCAGGGTTGCCGGGCACACGGTCGACGAGTTCCAGGTCGCAGCGGAGGAAGAGGAAGATCTCGCCGAGGGTGAAGAGTGCGGTGCCGGCCAACAGGGCGGGAAGGCCGCCGAGCGCCATGCTCGCCATGCCGAGTGCCATCAGGCCGAACGAACCGGCCATCAGCAGGCGGTAGTCGGCGGAGGCGATGCGGTCGGCAAGCGGAGGCTGGAGCAGCACCACCATGGCGCAGTTGAGGAGCATCACCCATCCGAGAAGCTGGATGTCGGACACTCCGGCCGCGTACAGGCCGATGAAGCTCTGGAAGAAGAAGTAGAGGTAGAAGGCGAGCGCGGTGAAGAGGACCGGGCGCAGCGCGCCGCGCAGCGCCGCCCGCTTACCACGGACCTTCTCGCTCCCGTGCGTCGCCGGAGGCGCGTCCGGCCGGCGCTCGACCGGTTTCAGGGCGGCTTGGTGGGCTGCGGTGATCAGCGCGAAGAGTCCGGCGAGACCGACGAGCAGCAGCACCGGATCGGCGTCGATCAGCAGCGCGGCGAGCAGCGGCCCGATCCCCATGCCCGCGTTGAGGGCGGCGCTACTCACTCCGAGGAAGAGCGGACGCAGATCGTCGGAGACGCTGGTGACGATGTACGCCTTGTTCGCCGGCAGGTACAGTGCCGGACCGGCCGCCACGAGGACGACGGCCGGGTAGGCGACCCAGGGCACCGTGACGGCCACTCCGAGCAGAACCAGGCCGGCCGTGCGCAGGATGAGCGCGAGCACCATGGTCCGTTTGAGACCGATCCGGTCCACGACCGCACCCCCGAGGATGCTGCCACCGAACTGGATGAAGGTGGCCACGGCCACCAGGGTTCCGGCCACGCGGATGTCCAGGCCGATCGCCTTGACCATGAGCACCCCGATGAACGGCGTGACCATGTAGCTGCCGAGGGCGACGACGAAGGACAGGCCGATCAGGGCCTTGAGGCCGGCCGGCAGGCTGGTGAAGGTCCGCCATTTCGCGGTGAGCCGCACACCGCGAGCCTTTTCGGTCATCGCGGGCTGCTCCCGTCGAGACCGTCGCCTGTGGCCACCGGCCGGTCGGAGGGCAGGCCCCACTCGCTCCATGAGCCGTCGTACACGGCGAGGTCGCCGTAGCCGGCCAGGGTGGCCCCCAGTGCGAGGACGCAGGCGGTGACCCCGGAGCCGCAGCTGAAGTACAGCTGCTCACGCCCTTCGGTCGCCCTCTCGAACACCGTGCGCAGCTCGTGCGTCGGACGCATCACACCGCCGTCCCGTTGGATCTCCCCGAAGGGGAGGCTGACGGCACCCGGCATGTGGCCCCCACGCAGGCCCGGGCGCGGCTCCGGCGCGGTGCCGGCGTAGCGCTTCGCCGTGCGTGCGTCGAGCACGACGGCTGCCGGGTCGGCGAGGGCGGAGGCGATGGTATCGGCGTCCACGATCAGCCCCGGCCGGGGCCGGGCGGTGAAGGTGCCGCGCGGGCCGTCGTAGGCGGCCGGCGACTGCTCGACCGGATGGCCGGCGGCAACCCAGGCGGGCAGTCCGCCGTCGAGGACGGCGACCCTGTCGAAACCCATGGCACGCAGCATCCACCAGGCGCGGGCGCTGGAGTAGATGCCTTGGGCGTCGTAGACGACCACCGTGTCGGAGTCGTGCACGCCGAGCGCGCGCAGGGCTTCGGTGAACTGCCGGGCACCGGGCATGGTGTGCGGCACGGTGGAGGTGTGATCGGACAGGTCCCCGTCGAGGTCGAAGGGGCGGGCCCCGGGGATGCGCACAGCCGCGCCCCGGTGGGCGCCGACCGAGGCGTCGAAGAGGATCACGCCCTCCTCGCGCAGGGCAGCCAGCCGGTCGGCCCCGACGAGCGGGCCGGGGAGTTCGGTGGCAGGGGTATCGGGGCGTGTCGTCGCACTCATGCGGTACCTCCGAGGGAATCGGCGGGCCGCCACCGGGTGTTGTCGTAGAACCAGCCCGCCACATGTTCGAGATTGGCTGCCACATCCTCCTCCGTGTTCCCGTCGACCACGTAACCGGCCAGGAACAGACCGGACTTGACTCCGCCGTTGAACTGCTGCCCGGCCGCCCCGGTGAGGGTCGTCTCGCGGACGCACTCGGGCTGGCCGGCCCCTGGGCCGGACGTCGGCAGGTATTCGAGTACGCCCTTCCGGGGCGGGATGCACAGCGCTCCGGCAGGTCGGTAGGTGAGGGCGCCCCGCGTCGGGGGCAGGCCGCACTCCGCGTACAGCCACTCCTTGTCCAGGTCGATCCCGAACGCGTGCCGGACCATGCCGCTGATCATGCCGCCACCGGTACGGCTGGCGATCTCGCAGAAGACCAGTCGGTCGTCGGGCGTGATCCAGAACTCGGCGTGGAAGGCTGTCTGCGAGGGGGTCGGCAGCTCGGCGAGGACCGCCCGTGCCGCCTTGACCAACCGGTCGTACGACGGGTCCTGCCGGGTGAGCGGGAGGTTGGCCACCCAGTCGTCGTCCCGGAAGGACAGGCAGTCGTTGAGGTACCGGAAGGGATGCACGAAGACCACTTCTCCCTCGGCCACCAGGCCGTCCACGTGGTACATCTGCCCCGGGACGAACTCCTCGATCTCGCTCTCTCCCCGCCAGGGGTCGGCGAGGTACGCGTCCAGCTCCGCCTCCTCGCGTACGATCACCGCTCCCAGAGAGCCCGATTCGGACACGGGCTTGATCACGACGGGGTATCCGTGCTCGGCGACGAATTCGAGGGCTGTGTAGGCCGAGTCGAGCCGTCGGTAGGCGGGCACGTCGACGGGACCGCCCGCGAGGTGGTCCTTCATGACCACCTTGTCGCGGAAGGCGCGCGCACTGGAGACGTGCTGCCCCGGCAGCCCGAGCAGCTCCCGCAGGTGGGCGGCGCGCACGATGTCGGCCTCGGCGCGGGCGAAGACCGCCTCGACCGCGAACTCGCGGGCCAGGCGCAGCGCGGTCTTCTCGACCAGCTGGTTGGTGTCGTACGCGTCGAAGGCATGGACGTGCGGGAGGTGGGAGTAGCCCGCGGCGTATTCGGAAGCGGTCACGATGACGGGGACGATTCCCGAACCCGTCAGCCACTGGTCGTACGGGGTCTTGGAGTAGGGCGTCTTGGCGAAGACGAGGATGTGGCGCATCGTGCTTGGAACCTCTCGGGTCAGGGCCGGGAGTCGGTGAGGAGCGGCAGTCGGCGCCGCGCCGGGACCCGGGAGATCAGGCCGAGCTCCTCGGACAGTTCGGTGGCGAAACAGCCGTCCTTGTACGTACCGGAGAGCCTCTTGGCGGTGAACGTCTCGATCCCCTCGTGATCGAACTCCACGTCGTACGTGGTTTCCTCACCCGCATCACCCTGGGTGACCGTGCGGACCAGGTGTCCCAGGTGTGGCTCGAAGGTGTTGACGCAGCCGACGATGTCGCCGATCTTCTCGCGACGGCCCTCGGGCCCGTCGGAAAGCGTCTCCTCCTGCGCGGGGATGGCGGCGAACAGTTGGCGGCCGGCCCGGCACCAGCCGACGTGGCCGGGGAAGCCCATGACCTTGATGCCGAACGTGCCGAAATCCTCGCTGACGCCGAGTTGGAATCCGAGCGGAACGGTCTCGTGGATCCACTTGAAGTCCCGGTACGCCTGCTCCGTCTCCTCGCGGGAGAGGCGGAGTTCGGGGTGCCGGCCGCCGTGGTCGGTGAAGTTGTTGAACCGGACGGTGGCGACACCCAGCTTGTTGAAGTAGCGGGCGTAGCGCTCCAGGGAGGTGCGGCCGTGGTTGTGGCGGCCGACGGTGACGCCGATGTTGACGCGGAAGGCGTCCTCGGGGTCGACGCCCTTGTTGTAGACGGCGATGCGGCGCAGCACCTCCTCGGTGTCCGCGCCGGAGAAGACTCCCTTGATGGGATACGACTTGTGGTCGACAATTTCGAGATTCTCGTCGATCACGCCGTGATAGGTGATGGAGATGGTGCCGTAGCCGTTCTCCACGGCCAGGTCGAGGAGTTCGGTCCAGTTGTCGGCGAGGAGGGGGCGGCCGCTGGTCCAGGCGTCTCCCTTCTCCATGGTCTCGGTGGGCTTGTGGTCGGATTCCTGCCGGAACTCGCGGTTGTTCGCAGGCCCGTAGAGCCGCATGAAGGCACCGTCGTAGGCGAAGCTGTCCACGTAACGCGGGTAGACGTGGTACCCGTGCGACTGGAGGCCCTGAAGAATGCGGGGGCCTTCCTCCAGCGCGAAGGACTTGTCGTAGACCTTCTCGTAGTTGACGAACCAACAGTGGCTGCACTTCTGGCCGCAGGTGTTCTTCCCGATCTTCGTGTCGAGGTCGAGGTAGATGTGGATGTCCTGGGGCTTGATGTCCTGGAAGGGCATCGAGAACGGCGCATCCCCGTGGAAATCATAGGAAATAGGATCATTCTTGACAGGCATGTGTCCCCCGTATGTTGGTGTGCACGATGAAGGAGTGGGTGAAGGAATGAGGCCGCGCGGGCCAGGCAGTACGGCCCGCGCTCCTGTCAGAGCGAAGGGCCGGGGGTGGTGGTGACCACCCGATGGGAGATCAGCTCCGCCACGGCCGCCGCGCAGGCGCCGGTGTCGGCCGCGGTCAGGACGGCCATACCGAGCCGGTCCGAGGATGAGTGCACCGGACGGACCTCGTCTCCAGGGAGAACGGAAACATCCCAGGCGTGGATGTGCCCGTGGGTGAGGTCGGGCCGTGGCGCGACAGCCGCCACTCGTCCGGGCGGCGCGGTGAGAAAGACGGTGGCAGCCGCGGACGCCGATGCGGGCCCCCGGGAGGCCTCCGCACCGATGGCCCAGCCGAGCGCGGCACGCCGCCACTCGACCCCGGTGGTGAGGCGGACCAGGTCCGCGAGGCCGTCGCCGCCGAGCCGGGTATGGGTCTCGATCACGACGACCTTGTCACCGTCGACCTTCACCTCGGTGTGGCTCGGGCCGTCCGTCAGGCGGATGGCGTCGAGCAGTTCGCCGACCGCCCGGACGACCAGCTCCTGGCGTCGCGGGTCCAGCGAGGGCGGCGGCATCATATGACTGACTTCGACGAACCCGTCCGTGGTGCCCTTCTCGGCAATGCCGACGACCCTGTGGTCGCCTCCCACCGAGAGGGCCTCGACACTGAACTCGTCTCCCTCGACGAACTGTTCGAGCAGGTGCGCTGCCGTACGGCGCTCGGCGGGGAATCCATCGACGCCCTCCACCAGGGCGACGGCGGCGCTGCCGACCCCGTCGACCGGCTTGACCACCCCCCGCCTGTGTACGGAGAGCAGGCGCGCCACGCCTTCCGGGTCGTCGCCCGCAGCGAAGGCCGGATTCAGATGCGCGGCCTGGCGCTCAAGTATCCGCCGCATCTCCAGCTTGTCGCGGGTGGCCCGCACCACAGCAGGTGCGACGCCGGTCGCACCGAGCCGTCGCGCGGCCTGCGCGGCCGGCTCCAGGCCGAATTCGGTCAGGGAAACCACGGCGGTGGGCGCCAGCGGCCGCAGGACCTCGTCGGTGAAGTCGAGAAAGGCCGACAGGTCCCCGTAGTCGGTGGTGAGAACCCGGTCGTCAGGGCCAAGGGACGACGCGCCGGGCAACTGCACGTGAATCACTTCACCGGGCAGGGTCGCCGCCTCCCGGGCCACCGTGGGGTTGGCACCGACGATCACGAGGACCGGCACATCGCCCACACCCCGCGGGCTGGCCCCCTGCGATGCTTCCACCGCCACCACTGCGCACACTTGCTCTCCCCGTCCCCCATGCCGACCGCTCGTTCGACCTGCGCGGCAGGCAAAACATCGCAAGGGCGGCGACCTCTGTCAACGGGTTGACAAAAGACCGGGAACCGTTCTTCCCGACGGTTCCTGGTGGCATCCGGCCCGTCAGGTCACGTCCCGCCCAGATGGTCATGCGGCGAGAAGGACGTTCACGCACGGATGCCAAACGGGCATGCCAGGAGCATGATTCCAGCCAAACGAGACCGCCGTCCTGGACTCGGAAGGACTTTCCGCCTGGATCGCGCAGGACCGCAAGCTCCTCGCGATGCTTCAGGTCTTCCACGACATGGGAGCCGACCTGGTCATCGGGGCCAACACCATCGTGGAAGTGACCCACTCCCGCACCAACATGCCCCGCCTGAACTGGGCACTGTCCCGCGTCAGGGTGGAGCCCGTTACCGAACAGGCGGCGAAAGCGGCAGCTGAGCTTCTCAAAGGCGCCGAACTTCACGGGCATAAGTACGCCATCGACGCCACGGTCGCCGAGGTCGCACTCCGCCAGACGAAACCTGTCGCCCTCCTGACCTCCGACAGCGACGACATGACCCAGCTCTGCGGCAGCCAGGTTCGCATCATCCCTCTCTGACCAGCCGGCCCGCCCGGAGCACGCGTCGCACTGCCAGTCTCGTGCCCCATCCGTGCCCAGCAGAGCGGACAACAGCGGTCACATACGACTCCCAGAGACCGGGAGCCGCCCACCTGACCAATCCGAAATCGCAGGTCAGAGCCCCTGCAGCAACCTAGGAACCGTTGATTCCCAAGCTCAGAGCGCGAGTTCGATTCTCGTCACCCGCTCCATGAAGAAGCCCCAGGCCAACGGCCGGGGGCTTTCTTGCTGTTCAGACCGGCCTGACCATCCCGTATCACCTCCGCACCTTGCCCCTGCTCCCGCTGTTCAGCGCCCTTCCGCCCGGCCATTACGCCCCGAGCCCGGCTTCAAACAACATCTACAAGGCGAGTCCGGTCTGGCGCGTCGGCACGCGTCGACCGCCGGAGGCGCGCGGACGCGGCCCTGTCACGCACACCCCCCGGGACCCGGCGCCCGCCACTGACGCCGATCGACCCCGGGCACCGACGAGTTGGCGTGCCATAACACGGGCCCACTGCATGCAAACCGGCCTTGATCTTCTCCCAGCCTCACGGGACGTCGGCAGCAATAGCGCAGAAGCATTGCATTTGCGCAACTTGCATTGAAGAAAGTAACCTGCTTTGCAGAGGGTGAACGATCGGCGAGGTGGAACCTGTGAACGGATTCGTTGGGCGTCGTACGGAGCTCGGCCTTCTTGATGACCTACTGGCCCCTGTACGGACCGGCGGACGCAGCGGGCGGCCCGGGCGCGCCGTACTGATCCGAGGGCGCCGACGGGTCGGCAAGTCCCGGCTCGTGGAGGAGTTCCTGGAACGCTCCGGGCTTCCTCATGTCTTCTTCACCGCAGTAGGCGGCGCGAAGGCCGAGGACCTGGCAGGCTTCGCCGCCGAGCTCGCCGTCTCTCCACTCCCCGACGCCGGCCGCGTCGCGGACTTCGCCACCCCGCAGACCTGGGACGCGGCTTTGAGCCTGCTCGCCAGTGTCCTGCCTCCGGACACGCCCAGCGTGGTCGTGCTCGACGAGATGCCCTACCTCGTACGCGAGGACCCCGCTTTCGAGGGCGCGCTGCAGAAGGCATTCGACCGGACGTTGTCCAAGCTCCCCGTACTGCTCGTCCTCATCGGCTCGGACATCGCGATGATGGAGCAGCTGAACACCTACGGTCGCCCCTTCTACCAGCGCGGCACCGAGATGGTCGTACCTCCGCTCAATCCGACCGAGGTCGCCGCCATGCTCGACCTCCCGCCGGCTGAGGCGTTCGACGCCTTCCTGGTCTCTGGCGGCCTCCCGCTCGTCCTTGAGGAATGGCCTCCAGGTGCCACCCTCTGGGACTACCTGGAGCAGGCGCTGGCCCGTCCGACGTCCGCCCTCCTCGTCAGCGGCGAGCGCACTCTGGCCGCCGAGTTCCCCACAGAGGCACAGGCCCGCACCGTGCTGAGTGCCATCGGACACGGGGAACGCACCTTCACCCTGATCGGCCGGGCAGCCGGCGACCTCAATCCAGGCTCTCTGAAACGTTCCCTGGAGCTACTCACCAGCCGACGCATGGTGGCGGCCGACCTTCCGCTGTCCACCAGGCCGAGCCGCGAGAGCCGCTACCACGTAGCCGATCCATACCTGCGCTTCTGGCTCTCTTTCCTCGGGCCCGGCATCCCCATGATCGAGCGCGGGCGTGGAGACCGTGTACTCGAATCGATCCGCACCAGTTGGACGTCCTGGCGAGGCCGCGCCGTCGAACCTGTGATCCGCGAGGCTCTGTGGCGCCTGACCGACGACCGGCTGCCCGAGGCCACCAACGTGATCGGCGGCTACTGGACCCGCACCAACGACCCTGAAATCGACCTCGTGGGCGCCGACCGATCTCCTATCGCCAAGAAGATCACCTTCGTCGGATCCATCAAGTGGCTGGAGAACAAGCCCTTCGACAACCGCGACCTCGCCCGACTCGTCACCCACCGCTCACAACTGCCCGGCACCGACGACTCCACCCCCCTGCTCGCCGTCGCCCGCAGCGGAAGCAGTGCCAACGGCGTCCTCAGCCTCACCCCCGACGACCTCATCACCGCTTGGGCGTGACACGCCAAGGGCCGTCTCCCCCGCAGTGACCGCGTTCGTGCCCCATCCGTGCCCTTCGGAGCGGACAACAGCGGTCAAGCCCGGTGCCCGGAGACCACACCGGCCTTGCCTGACCCGGCCAAACATGCAGGTCAGAGTCACTGCAGCCGTTCAAGGACCGTTGATTCCCAAGCTCAGAGCGCGAGTTCGATTCTCGTCACCCGCTCCATGAAAAAGCCCCAGGTCAGGGACCTGGGGCTTCTTTGTTGCCACGAGCCCGATCAGGCACCCCGCTCCCGCACTGCACCCGACGTGCCCGTTGGCTTCTTCCAGCCGTCGCACTCCAGGGGTACGTATAGCAACTATGATAGTTGCTATACGCTTCAGCATATGGAGACGAAGACATACACGACCATCGACCTGCGCAAGGGGATGGGCGAGATCCTGGACCGGACCCGGATCGCCGGCGAGGCCGCCGCCATCACCCGCAAGGGAAAGACGGTCGCCTACCTGGTGCCGGCCGAGTGGTTCGAGCAGATGGCCCGCGGGCACGAGTCGCGCGGGGACCGACGCGAGGCGGCCTGAACCACCCTCCACACCAAGGAGCACGAACGATGCCCGCCCACGCACTCCACTTCGATGGGTACGAGGAGGAACCCCTGCGGTTGCCGCCCATGCCCGAACACACGCCTCAGGCACTTCGGTTGGCGATTCAGGAACACACTCCGCACCTCCTCCCGGACTTCGAGGCGCACTGGAAGCGCGTCATCGGCGACGCCTTCAACATCACCCCCGTGCCGGCCTTCATGCGCCTGTGGTGGACGCAATACGCGATTGCGCGGAATCCCGTCCTCGACTCACACCTTCGTGACCTCGAAGCCCGCGCCGCCAAGTCCGAGGACCCCGAGGAGTCCACTCGGCTTCTGGAGGAGTACAGCCGCCTCCGGCACGAAGCCGCCGAGCGGAAGCCCGGAGAGTGATCGACGAATCACTCCGGCCGCCTTGGCAGATGGACTGGACGAAGCAGGCGCAGCACGACTTCCAGAACATGCCCGCCGAAGGCAGTGAACTGGTCATGAGTGCCCGTGCGGAACCGATCACGGCCGAAGACCCGTACTTCCGGGGGATCGACGTCGATGCCTCGCTCCCGCACTGGATGACCGTCCGACCTCTGGCATCCACAAGCCCCGGCGGCCCTCACATCGTGGATCTGGCCGGCGGACGCGGCTGGCTCATCTACACCTTCATGCGGCGCCACGCCGACCCGCAGATCATCGTCACCGAAGCCTTCTGGGCCTGACCCGATCCATCGGAGCGTCGGATCAAGCACTGCGCACGTTGGCCTGGCCATTCGTCTCGGCCCATGACCGATACGCGCATGGCCCGCGGGCTTGAACTCCCAGCGCCGGAACCCTCCGGTCGCGAAACCTTGACCGGAACGATCGGTGCCGCAAACCCGAGCCCAGTCACGCATACTCCAGTATGCTTGACGTGTGTCCTCAACGACTCGCATCACCGTCACGCTCCCCAGCGACCAGGTGGCGGAGCTCCGCAAGCTCACAGACAACGTCTCGGGCTACGTCGCGGAAGCCGTGGCCCGCCAGATCCGCCACCAGCTTCTGGGCGACGACCTTCGCCGGCATGAGGAAGAGCATGGAGGCTTCAGCGACGAGGAGCTCGCCGAGGCCCACGCGAAGATCTTCGACGCCACCGGCTCCTCCAAGGACGCGGACGCCGCGTGAGCGAGCGCATCGAAACGGTCGTCCTGGACTCGGAAGGTCTCTCCGCCTGGATCGCGCAGGACCGCAAGCTCCTCGCCATGCTGCAGGTCTTCCACGACATGGGAGCCGACCTGGTGATCGGGGCGAACACCATCGTGGAAGTAGCCCACTCCCGTACCGACATGCCGCGCCTGAACTGGGCCCTGTCCCGCATCAAGGTGGAGCCGGTGACCGGGCAGGCGGCGAAAGCGGCGGCTGAGCTCCTCAAGGGCGCCGGACTGCACGGGCACAAGTACGCCATCGACGCCACCGTCGCCGAGGTCGCACTCCGCCAGCCGAAACCCGTCGCCCTGCTGACCTCCGACAGCGACGACATGACCAAGCTCTGCGGCAGCCAGGTTCGCATCATCCCTCTCTGACCAGCCGGCCCGCCCGGAGCACGCGTCTCGCTGCCAGCTCTCGTGCCCCATCCGTGCCCAGAAGAGCGGACAACAACGGTCGAGTACGGCTTCCACAGACCGTGGCCATCCACGCCGACCGACGCAAACACACAGGTCAGAGCCGATGCGGCCGTTCAAGGACCGCTGATTCCCAAGCTCAGAGCGCGAGTTCGATTCTCGTCACCCTCTCCATGGAAGAGCGGGGGCTTCCTTTTGTCTTGCTCGGTCTAAGCGTCACGCTCGACACAGTCTCGCGAGCAGTGCTCAGACTGCGCGTAGAGGCGTCGGGCGAACGAGCCCAGGGCCGTTCCGTAACTGAAGTTCTCGTCGCCACTGATGTTCACCGCGACGACAGTGCCGGCTTCGGCCGCGTCGAGGTCGACGATGTAGGGGGCGCCGCTCGACCCGACGCCCATTACGCAAGGGATCCGCAGCAAAGCACTGCCACGGTATTCGCGCGAATTGACGCCTTCGCAGTGCAAGAGCCGGTTCGTGTACGGGTAGCCGAAGAAGTGGGTGCGGCTACCCGATTCAGTGGTGAACGAGATCCGCTGAATGCCGGTCACCTCGGAGACGCTCCGCCCGTCGTGGCCGGGGTTCATCTCCAGCACGGCGACGTCCATGCCCTCGTCCTGCCACTCCTCGGCCATCCGCACCCGGCGCACAGTGAAGCCGCCGTAGGGGCTCTTGCCGTCGCGGTAGCCAGGCACGAAGTAGAGCTGTTGGTCCCACGTCGCCGACCGGGAGGACTCCCCGGCATCCGACGTTCTGACACAGTGCGCGGCGGTTATCACCGTGCGCGTGCCGACCACGGTCGCCGTACAGGCACCCAAGTTGCCCCCTGCACCCTGGGCGTACAGGCGGCCGACAGTACGGGCAATGAGACCGCCCTCCGCCCATTCAGGCTGCACGGGGTTGCCAGTGGCGTCCCCGTGGGCCACGTTCGCGATGCCCGTGCCGGTCCAGTACGTCTCCACCCGACTGCGATCCTGTTCCGTGATCGCTGCGTCACGAACAACGATCTCCGGCTCGGCCGTCGACGCACCAACAACCCCGTGGCTGTTGTGGCCGACCGTTCCCAGCGTGATCAGCACAGCCGCGACCGCACCAGCCCACGCGAGTCTGTTCCTCGTACCCCTGCCCAGCAGGTTCATCGGTCTGTCCGCGCCAGCCACAACAGCCCCACAGGTCAAGCCCCTGATCCCCGTGACCTGGCGGCTGACGGATCTTGCATCACCAGCCCGTTTCCACGCAAGGAGTTCACGGGCTCAGCCGCGGTCTCCTCGCCACAAGTAGACGATGTCCATGATCCAGCACGACTACGGGCGTCCCGGCTGTCCGGCTGTCCGGTCAGGGCTGTGACCAGCAAGAATGGGCCGGACAGTAAATACTGGACCCGTCCAGGGTGTCCGGTTGCAGGCGGCTGCAACATCCCCGGCTTTGCAGCCCGGTGGCGAAGGCACCCCCCACTGGAGCCGCCGACATGTCGACGCAACACGAACTGGTGGCCTATGAAGTCCCGTTGTCGGACGAGGACGAGGAACCGGTGACCGCCCCGCTCGTCCTCGGCTGGACGCGCACGCTCGCATCCGGCCCCCTCCCCGAAACGGACGCGACCGTGATGAGCATGCCGCTCGTCCCCGTGGACACCACCGCCCTCGAACCTGCCGACTCGACCCGTACGGACCAAGCGCTGCGCCTACTGCGCACTCTGGCCTGGCCGTTCGTCGAGAGTCCGCCCAGCCCGGCACTCTGCGGATTCCTCTTCACCGGACAGGACAGCATGCGTCTCTACCTCGCAGTCGAGAAGGCAGACGGCCTGATCGCGGCCGACGTACAGCTCACCGGTGCGTTGACAGCCCTGCTGGCAGCCCTGCCCTCACTCATCGACGAAGAGCAACGCTGGGTGACGGACACATCCGACCCCCACTGCGCCTACTCGGTCGACCTGACCACCTGGTAACGATCAGTCTTCCTGCGCACGGACCGCACGAGGTCGTCCAGCCTGACCCGCCGGCCCGCCCGCCCGGAGCACGCGAAGAGTCAGGCGGGGAGTCAGGCGGCGATGAGGTCCCGCTCACGGTCCGGCGCTTCGACCTCGGGCTGCTTGTTCGGCAGTGCGAGCCGGAAGACCTTGTGCCACGCGGAGAACACCTGCTTGGGCAGCGGGCCGGTGACGTACTCCAGCTCGTACTTCTCGAACAGCGCGCGCACCTTCACCGCGACCTCGGCGTACCGGTTGCTCGGCAGGTCCGGGAACAGGTGGTGCTCGATCTGGTGCGACAGGTTGCCGGTCATGAAGTGCATGGCCTTGCTGCCGCTGATGTTCGCCGAGCCCATCATCTGGCGCAGGTACCACTGGCCGCGTGTCTCGCCCTTGATCGACCGGCGCTCGAAGACCTGTACGCCCTCGGGGAAGTGCCCGCACATGATCACCGAGTGGGTCCAGAGGTTGCGGACCAGGTTCGCGGTGAACGTGGCGGCAAGTGTGGTGAGGAACGAGGGGCCCGACAGCAGCGGGTGGATCACGTAGTCCTTGAGCACCTGC
Source organism: Streptomyces sp. NPDC059166 (assembly GCF_042755185.1). Taxonomy (NCBI): domain Bacteria; kingdom Bacillati; phylum Actinomycetota; class Actinomycetes; order Kitasatosporales; family Streptomycetaceae; genus Streptomyces; species Streptomyces sp. NPDC059166. Next base: position 23,927 of record NZ_JBHZCI010000001.1, read on the forward strand.
TTGCGGATCTTGCGGCCCACGGCCCTGGCCCGCGCGCGGAACTCCGGGTTCTTGCGGCGGCGCTTAGTGAGGTTCTTGCCGAGCTCCAGGTCGTACGCCGCGATGCCGTACTCGAAGAAGCAGGCGTTGAGGAAGTTCCACAGCGGCTGGCCCAAGTGGAAGGGGTGCCACTTCTGGTCCTCGTCGACGCGCATGATGCCGTAGCCGAGGTCGTTGTCCTGGCCGATCACGTTGGTGTACGTGTGGTGCAGCTCGTTGTGCGAGTGCTTCCACTGATCGGACGGCGAGACGTGATCCCACTCCCAGGTCGTGGAGTGGATCTTCGGGTCGCGCATCCAGTCCCACTGGCCGTGCAGGATGTTGTGGCCGATCTCCATGTTGTCCATGATCTTCGCCACGGACAGCCCGGCGGTGCCGATCAGCCACGCGGGCGGGAAGAACGAGAACAGCAGCACACCCCTGCTGACCAGCTCCAGCTTGCGCTGGGCCGAGATGACGCGGCGGATGTAGGCGGCGTCCTTCTCCCCGCGGCCGGCGATCACCTCGTCACGGATGGCGTCCAGCTCGCGGCCCAACTCCTCGATCTGCTCCGCGGTCAGGTGGGCGGTGGGGTCGATGGCGGTCACGGTGCTCCTACCGTTCGATGTCGCAGGGGCCCGCCGCGGCGGACACACAGGTCTGGATGAGGACGCCCGGCTCGGCCTCGGTGATCTCGCCGGTACGCAGGTCGCGGACAGCGCCGGCCTTGAGCGGCGTGACGCAGCCGAAGCAGATGCCCATGCGGCACCCGGAGGGCATGAGCACGCCGGCCTCCTCGCCGATGTCGAGCAACGGCGTGGCGCCGTCCGCGTCGACGGTCCTGCCGGTGGCGCTGAACGTGACCTCGCCGCCCTCGCCGGCGACGATGACGCCGGCGCGGAACCGTTCAGTGTGCAGGCGTTCCCGGACGCCCTGTTCGGTCCAGTGCTCTTCGGCGGCGTCGAGCAGACCCGCGGGCCCGCAGGCCCAGGTCTCGCGCTCGGCCCAGTCGGGCACGAGTTCGTGGAGACGGGCGATGTCGAGCTTGCCGTCGGTGTCGGTGTGCACCTCGGTGAGCCGAAGCTTCTTGTCCGCGACCAGGCCGTGCAGTTCCCCGCGGAAGATCACGTCCTGCGGCTGTGGCGCACAGTGGACCATGACGACGTCGTCGAGTTCGATGGAGCGCAGCATGCCCATCACGGGTGTGATGCCGCTGCCGGCCGTAAGGTAGAGCACCTTGGCGGGCTCGGCCGGGGGCAGGACGAAGTCACCCGTCGCCTGGTCGAGCTGGATGAGCGTGCCCGGTTTCGCCCTGCGGACCAGGTGGTTGCTGACCTTGCCGCCCGGGATCGCCTTCACCGTGATCGTGACACGGCCGTCCCGGCGGTCCGTCGGCGAGGTGATGGAGTAGGCACGCCACAGGCGCACGCCGTCGACGTCGACCCCGACCCTCACGTACTGGCCGGCTGTGTGGCCGCGCCAGCCCCGACCCGGCCTGATCACGACGGTCGCCGCGTCATCGGTCTCGGAGTGCACGGCCTCGATGCGCCCACACAGGTCGGCGCCCGCACGCAGCGGGCTGACCAGGTCGAGGTAGTCCGACGGCAGCAGCGGCGTCGTGACCATCTCCAGCAGTTTCCACGCCCTGCTGCGGAGGGCTCCACTCGTCATGGCCCCAGCTTGCTGCGCCTCCAGGCGTAAAGTCCTGACCACAGGACGTAAATCTGGCCGACTGAATTGTTCGCAGGGAACAAAAATGAGCTATGCAACCCGGAGGGCCAGCGAACTGACCCTGGACGAGACGACGGTCACCGCCCTTCGGGCCGCCCTGAAGACCACCGCCGACGAAGTCGTCCAGGCGATCATCGACGAGGTTCCTCCCTACGCCCATGCCTTGTCGGGCCGCATGGGCGCCACCATCCGCAGAGCCGTCCGCACCGCCCTGGGGCACTACCTGGACCTTGCGAGCGGGACCGCCACGGGCGGCGACGCCGGGGACGCCGCCTACGAGCTGGGCCGCGGCGAGGTGCGCGACGGCCGTTCCATGGACGCCCTGCTCAGCGCCTACCGTGTCGGCGCCCGGGTCGCCTGGCGATGTCTTGCAGCGGGTGCCGTACCCGCGGGTCTGCCGGCCGCCGAGGTCGCGAAGTTCGCCGAGCTGACCTTCGCCTACATCGACGAGCTCTCCGCCGCGAGCGCCGCGGGCCACGCCGACGAACTGGCCGCCCGGGGCAGAGCCCACGAGCGCCACCTGGAACACCTGGCCCGCGACCTCCTCGCCGGCGCGAGTCCGGACGTGCTGCTGGCCTCCGGCCAACGTGCCGGGTGGCAGCCTCCTGTCTCGCTGACCGCCGTCCTGCTGCCCGCCATCCAGGCACGGCCTGCCTACCGGACACTCGACCCGAGCACCCTCGTCCTCGACGATCTGCCGGATGCCACCGGTGTGCTCCTCGTCCCCGATGCCGACCGATCACGTCTCCTGCGGCAGCTGACCGATCGCGACGCCGTGGTCGGCCCGGCCCGGCCATGGGCCCACGCGTCCGCCTCGTACGCACGTGCCCTACGCGCGCGCTCCCTTTCCTCCGGCATCCGCGACACCGAGGACCATCTGCCCGACCTGGTGCTCAGCGCCGACGTGGACGCGTTCGCCGACCTGCGCGCCCGAGCCCTCGCACCGTTGCAGAGCTTGCCCGCAGCAACCGCACGGCGGCTGGAGGAGACGCTGCGGGCGTGGCTGCTGCACCAGGGCAGGCGGGACGAGGTCGCGGCGGCGTTGTTCGTCCATCCCCAGACGGTCCGATACCGGATGTCGCAGTTGCGGGAGCTGTTTCCCGATCTCGCATCACCGCACCGGGTGCTCGAGCTGACGCTGGCGGTCGGTCTCCGGGTCAGCTGACGCGTCACCCGTCCACGCCACGTCCGCGAGCCTCCAGGGAACGTGCTCGTTCCCGGTGTCCTGCCGCCATGACCCGGGAACACGGCCTGCCGGTCGTCACGGAGGACGCTGTCCTGGCACCAACCGGCACATGAGCGCGCGTGCGGCCGCCGCCGGGTGAACAGGCGGCGCGGCCAAGCCCCTGGCCACCTGGGACGTGGAACCGGGCTGCTCGTCCCAGGACCCCCCTCAGTGCGGCGACGGCCCAGCACCTCCCTTCCTACGGGCGGCCGGACGACCGATCGGGGCCGTCCCGGCACACCGCGCGAGGGATCATGGGTCGGAATTCGAAACGTGAGGTCAGGAGCTTCCATGGCACATCTGGTTCACCGGCCACGTGAGGACGCGGAGTTCAGTTTCATCCTGGGCAGAAGCAGGGTTCCGGTCTTCGCGTACTTCACCGGGACATGGCCCAAGGCGCTCGAGCCCTGCCGGGTGATGGACCTTGTCGTGGGCGCCATCGCCGCCGACTACACGGGCCGCCTGACGGTCGTCCGCACCGACATCACGCGTTGCCCGGCGACAACCGAGCGATACGGAATCACCGGAGCTCCGTCCTGCCTTCTGCTGAAGGAGGGAGAAGCGGTGGCGCACGGCGTCGGGCCCATGACCGTCGACGAGGTGCGGACGTTCCTGGACGGTCATCTCTGAGCTGCCGCTTCGTCCAGGCCCTCGAAGCCGACGTGGACCCGGACCAGCGGCCCGTGTCCGGCCCAGGCACCCGGCAAGCGGTGGCTCACCGGGTCGGTCGGCACCCTCAGGCTCCCGTAGCACCGTGACTCCGGTCGGTACCGAAGCTCCGAAGCCATCCGAAGCCGTCCGAAGCCGGTCCAGCATCGCGTCGGTGACCGGCAGGCGATCGCCGAGTTCCCTCTGCCCGACCGCACCGCACACCCGCACGCCGTCACCGTCGACGGGCAGGGCAGGGCACCGCGTGGTTCACCGAACGGGGCGGCAACCGCGTCGGCATCACGCCGCGAGGGGCTCGGGGGCGTTCGGCGCGGTGACCGCGTTCGGAGCGGGCCCAGCCACGGGAAGTCTCGTCCTCCAGGGCCCGACCCACAGGACCTGAGTACTCCACACCAGACGGCACCCGCCCGGGCAGCATTCTCACGGGACACACACATGACAAATAGCTGAAAGTCCCCCAAAAGGTTATTCGGCGCATATATATCAGCCTCTGTTGGTTCATTCCCAGGGAGGCGATATGCCGTACGGTTCGATCGTGGGTCCAGGAAGCACTCTGGCGGCCACGGGGCTCGCGACCGGTCAGTTGTGGCTGGTGACGCTCAGTGTGGTGGCGGTGCTGGTGGGCGCGTTCGCTGTCAGGGTGTCCTTCCGGCGCGGCATGGGCCCGGTCGAGCGGTGACTCCGGACGCACGGGCCGTCGATCGCGCGTCGGGCCGAGGGGCGGCGGGGACGCCCGCCGAGCAGGGCCCTGAGCGGTGGCCGGGTGTGGCTCCGCTGCCGAGTGCCGAGCACGCCTCGTCCGTCCGTGTCCTGCTGCTCGGGGCGGTGCCGCTGACCGCGTTCCTGGCCTGGGGCGTGGCGCACGTCTACAGTGCGGTGGCCTCGATCGCGGGCGGGAGCCAGGGCCTGGCGCTGCCGTGGCTCGTGTCGTTCCTGCTGCTGTGGTGGGTACCGCTGTCCTGGCTGGAGCGGCCCCGTACCGCCTCTTCCGCGGCGCAGGCGGAGTTGGACCGGCTGACCGTGACCGTGCAGATCCCGGTGTACAACGAGGACCCCGACGCGCTGCGGGGCTGTCTGCACTCGTTGCTGACGCAGACCCGGCCTGTGCAGCGGATCCGGGTGGTGGACGACGGGTCCGTGCACGACGGTGCACCGATGACCTACGACGACGTGCGCGGTGAGTTCTTCGAGCGTGCCGCGGCGGCCGGGGTGGAGGTGAGCTGGGACCGCACACCCAACCGCGGTAAGCGCTATGCCCAGATGCACGTCCTCGCCACCGACGACGCCGACGTGTTCGTCACCCTGGACAGCGACTCGCTGCTGGACTCGGAGGCGATCGCGGAGGGCCTGAAACCGTTCGCCGACCCCGGGGTGACCTCCGTCGCCGGGCAGGTGGTCGTCCTGAACCACGACGCGAACGCCCTGACCCGGATGATCAACCTGCTGTATCTCCCGTTCACACGTGGCCTCCGGTCCGCGCAGTCGGTACTGGGGCGGGTGACGATCAACTCCGGCACCCTCGCCTTCTACCGGGCGCACATCGTGCGGGATGCCGCCGGGGTCTACGAGAACGAGACGTTCCGCGGCCGTGCGATGCAGATGAACGACGACTCCATGCTCACCTTCTACGGGCTCCTCGCCGGTGACACGGTCCACCAGCCGTCGTCGCTGGTCTTCACCCTCGCCCCGGAACGCTGGTCGCACTACATGCGCCAGCAGTTGCGCTGGATGCGGGGAACCACCGTCCGCCATCTGTGGTGGCTGCGCTACATGCCGCTGACGGGCATCGTCTTCTGGTCGACGGTCGCCGAGTACGTCCACATCGTCCTCGGCGTGGCCATCCCCGCCGTGATCGTCTCCGACCCCGCACTGCGGGCCCACACCGGCGACCTCATCGGCGCCGCCGTGGTCATCGGCACCGCGATGAGCTACCTGATGGCGCTCCGCCTCTTCACCGTCCGCCGCACCGACATGCGCCGGCGGCAGGTCCTGCTGCTGTTCGCCCTCGCACCGCTCGCCTCCGCGTGGCGGGCGTTGATCCTGCGTCCGCTGTACTTCTACTCGATGGCCACCTGCCACCGGGTCAACCGCTGGGGCACCCGGGCTGACGTCGAAGTCGCCCGCACTCCCCGGGGGCAGACGTCCGGGGCGGCCGCGGGACCTGTGTCCGTCCCGTAGGCGGCTCACGGAAACCCGCGCTGGGCACACGGCTCGTGCACCGGCACTCCTCGGCGCCGGCTTGCTCCGGACGTGCCCACCGTCGTCGCGGCCGGGACGCGGCCGCTGCTGCTCCTGCTCCCCTGCCCCGGCTCAGCGCACGGGGAAGCCGAAGGAGTAGCCCTGCTGCTTCAGCCAGGGCAGCACCTCGCGGAGGGCTTCCACGGTCTGGGAGCGGTCCCCGCCCGCGTCGTGGAAGAGGATCGTGGGTCCGTTGGCGATCTCGTTCTTGACGGTGGCCACCATGGCGTCCGCTCCGGGACGTTCGAAGTCCTTGGTGTCGACGTTCCAGCCGAGCGGACGCATGCCCCGGGATGCGGCGAGTTGCCGGCTGTACGGGGTGAAGGCTCCGCCCGGAGCGCGGTAGTACTGCGGGCGGACACCTCCCGACGCCTCGGTGATCATCTTTTCGGCGTCCAGGAGTTGCTGGGACTGATAGGTCTCGGAGCGGGTGTCCATGGCGGTGTCGTGGGCGACCGTGTGGTCGCAGAGCCGGTGCCCTTCCGCCACCACCTGCTTGACCAGGTCCGGGTGGGCCTGGGCCTGGGTGCCCACCATGCAGAACGTGGCCCGGACGCCGTTCTCCTTCAGCAGCCGCAGTACCTGCGGCGTCCAGACCGGGTCGGGTCCGTCGTCGATGGTGATGTTGACACCCCTGGCGCCGCGGTCGGAGGCGTGGGCGATCTCCGCCGACACCTCGGACACCGGCGCGGACTCCGAGGCCGGAACTCGCGCCTGCGGCCCGCGCGTGCCCGCCGGGTCCGCCTGCGCGGTCCATACGGAGGTGGCCGCGGCCAGCGCCGTCACGCCCAGCCCGGCCGCGAGGAGCCGTCCGTGCCAGCCCCGCCCCTTGTGCTTTGCCATGGTCGCCGCCCCTTTGCCGCCTCCGCCGATGCCGTAGGCCCATGAATTCACACGAACACCCGTACACGGCAGGGCTGTTACCGATCGCGGACGCAGCCGCAGGTGGTCGGCGACAATCGCGCGGGTTCCGCGACACGGAGGCCCGTGAAAGGGCGGGAGCCCGTCAGAGAACTGACGGGCTCCCGAAGGGGCTCACGACCGGCCTGTCACCGGTCAGATCGTCGGTGTGTCGTCGACGATCGCCTTGTGCGGTTCCACGACGAACTTCCAGCCGTCGCTGGGCTCCAGGAACCGGACCCGGGTGGGGTAGATGTCCAGGGCGCGCCGGTCGCGGTTCTGGGGGTTCGACTTCCGGGCCCGGGCCGGCTCCTCGTACAGGTCCACCTTGACGTCGGGGACCGCGACGGTCTCCTCGCTCCAGCGCTGGACGATGCCGGCACCGAAGGCGTCCCGCGCGGCGGCGTAGAGCGCCTCCAGCGATTCCTTGTTTCCGTCGGGGACGAAAAGGGCGAGGTTCAGAAGGACACCGGCGCTCCGGAGCACCTCGATCTCCTCCCCGCTCTTGTCGGCAATCCAGATACCGGGCTCATCGGCGTTTTCGGGGAGGACGTGAATTTCCTTCCCGAAGATCGTCCTGACCGCGAAGGAACCCCCTTCGAAATTCTTACCCGGCGCCGTGAGAGAGGCCGGTGCGTAACAGTCGAGAGGGAGACCGTCCATCTCCGCCGAGACGAACACGGTCTCCTGGATGCCCAGTTCGGAAACCTCTTCGGCCGTGAGCCGACGCGCCGTAATCTTCTCAGTATTCACGGCATTCCCCTTTTTGTGTGGCGTCCTGCAAATCCACGAGGACTATATCATGAAATCAAACAGCACAATCCGCCGCGCGCCGGCCAGGACCACCTCCGGGGCCGAAAAAAGCAGGACACCGGCAGAGGAATTTGCACCCGAGAGGGAAAACAAATCCTGCCGCCTATGGAAGAACTCCGGAGGAATTCGCGGAGAAACGGATCGGCAGCCGAGGCGACACCTGTGTCACAGCGCCCCTCCCCGCATGCCGAGGGCCCTCCCGCGATGCGCGGTGGTTCAGCGCGCGACGTCGGATGGGGTGCGTCGAAAGGCGGTGGCCATCCGGGTACATCCGGCATGTGGACGTTCCGGCAACGCGGGGGTGAGGGCGCCCCCGGACGATGTCCGGGGGCGTGCCGTAGCTGTAGTCGCGCGCCCGCCGGGAACTGCGGGGACGACCCTCAGGTCCCTGCCCGGCAGGCGGCCCGCCGGGCAGGGACCTCGACACCGCACGCGGCCACGACGCGCGGGGGCGCCCCCGGGTGCCGGGCACCCGGGCCGGACGTCACGCCTGTTCGTCGCGTCTCAGCGTGAACCAGAAGGTCGGCACCGGGTTCGTCCCCGGCGTCACGTCGGTCAGTCGCCACCCGGCGAACCGGGAACGCAGTTCCTCGGCGGTGGCGCCCGAGATGGGGTCGTCGAACGCCTCGGGCCCGTAGCCGAACATCAGCAGTCCGGCGCCGGGGGCGGCGCGGTACACCGTGCAGCGCGCCGCCGCGGAGGCGCTGTCCGCCAAGCCGGACGCGCGGCCGGACATCGACACCGACCGGGCCGCGGATCTCCTGTACGGGCTGCTCAGCCCCGAGCTCTACCTGGTGTTCGTCCGCGACCGCGGCTGGTCACCCGATGCCTGGGAGGAATGGGTCGGCGATGCCCTGACCGCCCAGCTCTGCACCGGTCCCGCATCCGGCACGGAGATCGCGTAGGCGGTGCCGGTCCGGCCTCCTCCGGGCCGGGCGGGAAGCTCTGCCGACACGCCAGGTTTGAAAGCCCTGGGACGGCACAGACGATGAATTGACGCAGACCTTATACCGGCACCAGGAGGGCATCATGGGCATTCTCGCGTGGATTCTCATCGGGCTGATCGCAGGGCTCATCGCCAAGGCACTGGTACCCGGAAAGGACCCGGGCGGCATCATCATCACGATGCTCATCGGGATCGCGGGCGGGCTTCTCGGCGGATGGCTCGGCAAGGTCATATTCGGGGTCGACTCCATCGACGGCTTCTTCGATCTGTCCACGTGGATCGCGGCCATCATCGGTTCGATGATCCTGCTCCTGCTCTACCGCGTGTTCACCGGCAACCGGCACGCACGCTGACGCGCCCAGGCGGGCAGTGCCCGCCCGCGTCTCGCACACCCAGACGACGGCTCCCCCTCGTGACCGAGGGCGGAGCCGTCCGGCGTACGGCGTGCGCCCTCCCTCAGGACGTCGGCACGCCCGGGAACCGGCACTCCCGGGAACCCTCACGCTCGTACCACCGGCACGCGATGTGCCCACGCACGGGAGGCACGGCACGCACGGCAGGCACGACAGGCACGGCACCGGTGTCGGCGCGCGTGAGCACCCGCACCGCAGCGGCCCGGCTCCGACCGCCTCGACGGACGGACGCCGTCGCACGCCCCGGACGCCCGTCGCACGCCCCGGACCCGGACGCCCGTCACACGCCCCGGACGCCCCTCGGACGGTTGGCCAGTATGCGCCGCGTCGCCATCTCGCCAGCCTCACGCCTCTGTTGAGGACTCCTCTCCTGCCAGCATCGGGTGATCCACCCACTGCGATCTTCGGGAGTCCCTTCCGTGCGTCTGAGATCTGTCGCAGCAGCCGTCACCTTCGTGGCGGCCCTCATACCCGCGGGCGCCGCCCAGGCGGCTGCGCCCCCCGCCCCCGGTACCGCACCCGGCGCCCCCGCCGTCACCGCCGTCACCGTGCCGCTGCCCACCGGCGACACCGTGACCGTGGAGCGGTCCGGCGACACCATCCGCTCGGCCACCGTCACCCCCGCTCCCGGCCGTAAGAACCTCTCCTTCAGCACCAGTTCGGTCGGGGCCGACAGCATCAGCGTCGTCCCCGAGGACGCCGAGCCACTGCTCGCGTCCGGCAGGGTCGATGCCCGCCTGTTCGACGTCAAGGCGCTGCTCGACGCCGGGTACGGCACGAAGGGGAGCAGCACCGACCGGGCCGTCGGCATGATCGTGCAGCACGGCAGGGGTCCGGCCGCCGCCAGGAAGGCGCGTGACGCGGCCGGTTCCGCCGCGCGCCCCGGGAAGGCGGTGTCCCGCCTCGGGATGACCTCGCTCGGCCCGCACGACCGCGCCGACGCCACCGCCACGTGGAAGAGGCTGACCACCGGCAAGGGCGATTCGCTCGCGGGCGGCGCCGCCAAGCTGTGGCTCGACGGCCGGATGCGCGTCTCGCTGGACAAGAGCGTGCCGCAGATCAACGCGCCGCAGGCCTGGAAGGACGGGTACACCGGCAAGGGGACCACGGTCGCCGTCCTCGACACGGGCTGGGACTCCGACCACCCCGATCTGGCGGGCCGGGTGTCGGTCTCCTCGGACTTCACCGGCACAGGGTCCGCGGAGGACGACAACGGTCACGGCACGCACGTCGCGTCCACGATCGCCGGTGTCGACAGCACCTACCGGGGCGTCGCACCGGACGCCTCGCTCGCGGTCGGGAAGGTCTGTGACAGCACGGGCTCCTGCACCACCTCGGCCGTCCTCGCCGGCATCGACTGGGCCGTGAACACCGTCCACGCCAAGGTGGTCAGCATGAGCCTCGGCGGCCCCGCCGACGAGGAGGACCCCGCGATCGCGGCGATCGACGAACTGTCGGCGAGCACCGGCACCCTGTTCGTCGTCGCGGCGGGCAACGAGGGCGAGTACGGGACCGGCACGGTCGGCTCGCCCGCCATCGCGGACGCCGCGCTCGCCGTCGGGGCGGTGAACACCGAGGACGAGCTGGCCCCGTTCTCCAGCAGGGGACCCCGCCCCTCCGACAACGCCGTCAAGCCCGACATCACCGCACCCGGCGTGAGCATCGTCGCGGCGAAGGTGGGTGGCGGTCACACCTCCAAGAGCGGTACGTCGATGGCGACGCCGCACGTGGCCGGCGCCGCCGCCCTCGTCGCCCAGGCCCACCCCGACTGGAGCGGTGAGCAGATCAAGACCGCGCTCATGGGCGGCGCCGAGCCCACCGCGGGACTGGCCCCGTACCAGCAGGGCACCGGCCGGGTGGACGTGGGACGTTCGGTCGAGGAGACCGTCCTGGCCTCCCCCGCCAACCTGACGACCACGGCGGACTGGCCGGACGGCGAGGGCAAGGACACCGAGCGGACCGTCACCTTCACCAACACCGGTGACTCCGCCACCACGCTTGCCCTGTCCGTCAGCAGGCCCCAGTCGCCCACCGCGCAGCCGGGCAACGCCGGACAGTTCTCCGTGGACCGCGACAGCGTCACCGTGCCCGCGCACTCCACCGCGACGGCCACCGTCACCACCCGGGCGTCGCTCCTGCCGCACGGCCCCTGGTCGGCGGTGCTCACCGCCTCGCGCGACGGCGAGCCGGTCACCCGCACCATCCTCGGCGTCGACAGCCCCGTCCCCACACACCGCATGACGGTGAGCGCGTTCCGGCGCGACGGGAGCCCCGCCGAGGGGACCGCGCTGCTCGTGAACCGCTGGACGGGCGACCGCTACCCGGTCCGTCTCTCCGGTGGCACCGGCTCGGCGGACGTGCCCGAGGCCCAGTACTGGATCGGCATGACCATCATCAGCGGCTCCGGCACCGACCGCACCACCACCATGGCCGCCACATCCGTCAGCCCCGTGGCGGACACCTCCGTCGTGCTCGACGCCAGGAAGGCGGTTCCGGTCAGGGCCGACGTCCACGACCAGGCGGCCAGGGCCACCGCGGTGCAGGCGGCGTTCGCGGTTCCGGCCGGAGCGGGCACGTACACGATGAGCGTCGTGTCCACCGGCGCGTCCGCCGGCACGTCCCTGTACGCGCTGCCGTTCGCCGACCCCGACGCGAAGTACCGCACCTTCGCGGTGTTCGCCGCCGAGGGCGCCTCCTCCGCGTCGCCCAGCCCGTTCTTCTACCACGTGGCGCGTACCTGGCCGGGCGGTGTACCCGCCGACCCCTCCTTCTCCGTGAAGCGCCGTGACCTGACCGACGTCCGCGTCCGCTTCCACGCCCAGGGCACCCCCGCCGCGGGCACCACCTCGGCCGCTCCGGACGACGACCTGCTGCTCCCCCTGAACATCGACCAGTCGGTCGCCTTCCCGTCGGCCGTGCACGACTACCGCACGCCCGGGGAGTGGCTCGACCGCACCACCATCGCGGGCCGCCAGTCGATCGCGACCTCGGCGGAGGCCTTCGGACCGCATGGCCGCAGCACCCTGGACTTCGGGGCGGCGGTGGTCGGTCCCGGCCTGCCCGCCGCGCCCTTCTACCGGGTCGAGGACTCCATGACGTTCACCGCCACACCGTGGCTGGTGGACGGCGACGGCAGCCGCGGAGGCACCGACTGGGGGGCGTCCGGCACCGTGACCCTGGCCAGGGACGGCAAGGCCCTGAGTTCGTGGAACGCCGTCGGCTCCGGCAGGACCACCCCCGTGGCGGCGGGCCCCGGGCACTACACGCTCAGTGCGGACGTCAGCCGCGCACAGGCGTACGCCGGGCTCTCCACCCGGGTGCGTACGGAGTGGGGATTCGACTCCGGCACGGACAGCGGCGCGGGCACCGTACTGCCTCTGATGGCCGTGCGCTTCACCCCGCACGGTCTCGACGACTCGGGCACTGCCGCCCGCCACGCCCTCACCCGCGTGGACATCGCCGTGCAGCGCGCACCGGGTGCCGCCGACGCCACGGTCGGACGTACCCGGCTCGAGGTGAGCTGGGACGACGGGGCCACCTGGCGTCCGGCGCTCGTCATCCCCGCGACCCGCTGGGCGCCCGCGCACACCTACCTCCTCGCTCCGTCCGGCGCGGCCCACGCGACGCTCCGCGCGAAGGTCTCGGCGAGCGACGGGAGTTCCGTGACCCAGACGATCACCAGGGCGTACGGCGTCTCGGGAGGACACAGGTAGGCCGACGTCCGACCCGCTCAACGGGCGGGCCGGTCCCTCAGGGGGCCGGCCCGCCCTTCGTCGTCCGGGCACCTCCCGGCACCGGCGGCGAGGCGTCAACTCACGGCGAATCTGAACTCTTTCGTGAAGAGACCAATCCGCCTGGCCCCTGTGCGCCGAATGGCCCATGTGACGATCGGGACGAAGACAGTGACGCGCACCGGACGGAAAGCCTCCGGCCCCGTGCCGGGCCCGCTGCTGCCCGCCGCCGTCGAGACCGGCACCCGCCCGTGCGCCCGCCCCGTACGGGGGACGGCGCCGGGGAGACGTCGGCGCACCCGGCGTCAGGCGCTCGCCGCGCGCCCCACGCCCCGGTGGCGCCCCTGACGGCACGCCCGGGTCCCGCGCCCGGCACCCGGTCGCATCGCACCCCGAAGACATCACGCACAGCAACCACCCATGCACACAGGAGAGTCATGAACGCCTTCCGCTTCCGCCGCACCGCTGTCGCCGTCACCGCCGCCACCGTCCTGCCGCTCGCGCTGAGCGCCTGTGGCGGGTCCGACGACGACTCCAGCTCGGCCACGGACAAGAGCAAGAGCTCGGCACCGGCTCAGGCCGAGTCGAGCCCGGCGATGGCCGACGGCCCCTTCGGTCCGGGCTGCGCCTCCGTGCCGAAGGAGGGCGCGGGATCGTTCGACGGCATGGCCAAGGACCCGGTGGCCACCGCGGCGTCCAACAACCCGGCGCTGTCCACCCTGGTCACCGCCGTGAAGAAGGCCGGCCTGGTCGACACCCTCAACAGCGCCGAGAACCTCACCGTCTTCGCGCCCACCAACGACGCGTTCGCCAAGATCCCGAAGGCCGACCTCGACAAGGTCCTGGCCGACAAGGAGATGCTCACCAACATCCTCACGTACCACGTGGTGGGCGAGAAGCTGACGCCGAAGCAGCTCGAGAACGGCACCTACGACACCCTGCAGAAGTCGACGCTCACCACCAAGGGCAGCGGTGAGGACTACACCGTCAACGACAGCTCGAAGGTCGTCTGCGGCAACGTCCCGACCGCCAACGCCACGGTCTACATCGTCGACACCGTGCTGATGCCGAAGGCCTGACGCCGGGCCCCGCCGATCGCCCGCCGTACAGGCGGGTGCCGGCCGGCAGCGCACCCGTGCTCCAACCCCCCTCGGGAACGCGCTGCCCGGCCCGGTCCGGTGCCCCGCACCCGGCGCGTGTCGCGCCCCCTGCCCCCGGCGTCCGCCCCGGAGCGAGTTCCGGGGCGGACGCCGGGGGCAGGCGCTCAGGGACCACCGCCGGGCCGAAACGGGGTGCGTGCCTGCGGCGAACCCCCCACACTGGTGCGGTCGTTCCCCTGCCGCACGCCCCGGGAGGCCCCCCACGTCCACGGAACCGCAACCAGTCGTCCGTACCCTGGACCTCACCTGGGCCATGGTCGATCCCGGGCTCCATCCCTTCTCCCCCGACGACGAGGAACGGGCCCTGCTGGTCGCGCGGGTCGAGGCGCTCGTCCCGGCGGGGGCGTCCTCCTGGTCGTATCCGGACCCCCACCGGGAGGCCCGGCACATCTGCGTGGACCGGATCACGGAACTCTTCGTCGAGCGGTACGGCGCCTGGGCCCGCGAGTGGAACTGGACCACGGGTGAGGGAGACAAGGACGGCGGCCCGGTCGGGTCCTGGTGCTGCGCCTCGCATTCGGTCCGCGCACCGCGGGAGACGGCGGCCGATGCCGTCGCCGCCCTGCTGGAGTGGCGGGCCTGGCTGGAAGGCCTGGCCGCGTCGTTCGCCGAGCTGTCGCCGGCACCGGACGCGAGCCCCGAGCAGCGCAGTTGGCACCTGGAGCGGGCCGCCGTACGGCTGGTGACACGGGTGCTCGACCAGGGAGGACCGGACAGCGGCTGGTACGGGGGGTGCTATCTGGTGCTCACCTGGTTCCTCACCTCCTGCGGGATGGAGCGCGAAGAGGCCGCGACCGCCGTGGAGGCGGCGATAGGGGGACGCTTCGAGAGCTGGGTCGCACCGGGGCAGACGCTGATCGACTCGGTCGGCGAGGACCTTGCGGTCGGACTGACCGGCCGGATGCCCTACCGCGACCACCGGGAGTACGGGGACCTGGAGGAACGCCACGACAGGGGTCCGCGTGCCTCGGGGTGAAGCGCCCCCGGGTGCCGATTCCCTGGCCGTCTGGTGCCTGGTCCGGCGGGAGGTGGGCTGGGCGCGCCTGGGCGCGGAGACCGCCCCCGGTCCGGTGATCCCGGCCGTCGACGGGTTCACCGCCTGGTGCGAGGGACCGGTCGCCCTCCGCGATCCCGTGCGCGCCAGGCGTCTGCTGGCGGGGTGGGCCGCCCTGCGTGCCGATGCCGGCCGCGGGGAGCCACTCACCTTCGCGCTGCTGTGCGGCTGGCAGCGCGAGGTGCTCGGCACCCGCGAGACCTCTTTCCGCACCGGCGACGCCTACGCGAAGCGGGGGCGCGAGCGGTACGGCCTGACGGCTCGTACCCGTACGGACTTCGAGGAGTGCCTGCGCGAGAGCGGTGACCCGTCCGTACCCCTGGCCGCGCGGGCCGCCCGTGCCTACCTCGACGTGGCGTTCTTCCATCCCTTCGAGGACGGGAACGGCCGCGCCGCCCTGCTCGCCCTGACCTTCGTCCTCGCCAGGGAGCGGGTGTTCCTGAGCCAGGTGGGGCCTCTGGGTACCACCCGATACGCGGACGACGCGGCGGGTGCCGCCGATCTGGCGCTGCTGGTCTCGGTGCTGGTGCGGGCGTCGGCGGGCGGGACCAGCCGGCACGGCGGCTGTGCCCGTGCCTTCGCCGGTCCGCGGGCCCGGCCGCACACGAGACCTTGACCACATCGTGGGCCTCCCGGGATTCGGTCGCGGCCCGGGATTGTTGGTGACGGTCGGAGCTGCCCCCACCCGACGAACAGGACTCCCCGTGACAGACGAGCATGCCCTCCGTGCGACCGACGCCCTCTCGCGCCCGTTCTCGGTCCGCGGACTGACCTCGCCCAACCGGATCGCGATGGCGCCGATGACCCGTCAGTTCTCCCCCGGTGGTGTGCCGGGGCAGGACGTGGCGGACTACTACGCCCGCCGGGCCGCCGGCGGTGTCGGCCTGGTCATCACCGAGGGCACCTACGTGGACCACGACTCTGCGGGCACCAGCGGCAGCGTCCCGCGCTTCCACGGCGAGGACGCGTTCGCCGGCTGGGCACGCGTCGTGGACGCCGTCCACGCCGAGGGCGGCACGATCATCCCGCAGCTGTGGCACGTGGGTGTCACCCGCGCCGAGGGCGCACCGCCGGTGGTGGACGCCGAGCCGGTCGGCCCGTCCGGGGTGTCCCTGTCGGGCGAGCCGAAGGGGCGCGCCATGACGCAGAAGGACCTCGACGACGTCATCGGGGCGTTCGCGGGTGCGGCGGCGGCCGCCGAGCGCCTGGGCTTCGACGGGGCCGAACTGCACGGCGCGCACGGCTATCTGATCGACCAGTTCCTCTGGGAGGGCAGCAACCGGCGCACCGACGCGTACGGCGGCTCCGTCGTCGCGCGTACCCGCTTCGCCGCGGAGATCGTGGCGGCCTGCCGGGCCGCGGTCTCGGACGACTTCCCGCTGTTCTTCCGCATGTCGCAGTGGAAGATGGACGCCTACGAGGCGAAGCTCGCCCGGACGCCCGAGGAGCTGGACAGCCTCCTCACGCCGCTGGCCGAGGCCGGTGTCGACGTGTTCCACGCCTCCACCCGCCGCTACTGGCTCCCCGAGTTCGAGGGTTCCGACCTCAACCTCGCGGGCTGGGTGAAGAAGATCAGCGGCAGGCCGACGGTCACGGTCGGCTCGGTCGGTCTGGACGGCGACTTCTTCAGCGCCTTCCAGGGCAACGGTTCGTCCGTCACCGGGATCGAGCAGCTCCTGGAGCGCATCGAGCGCGACGAGTTCGACATGGTCGCCGTGGGCAGGGCCCTGATCGCCGACCCCGAGTGGGCCGCCAAGACCCTCCGCGGCCGTACGGAGGACATCACGCCGTTCTCCGCGGAGATGCTCAAGACCCTGCGCTGAGCCGCGGCGGCCCTCGGGTCCGGGGCGGGCCCGGAGGTCCGGTGCCCGCCCCGGGCACCGGGCCTCCGTGTCCGCCCGAATCCGCGTTCCGCGTCCGCGACCAGCGGGTCCTCCGGAAACGCGGTCGCGGTGCGGGAACTGGCTCAGCGCCGGCTCATCGCCGCGCAGCACCGCTGGGGCGTCCCGGCGTCACCCGTGTGGTCACCCGCGCAGTCCCGCGTAGGCGGACGGGGAGACCCCGCCGACGGCCCCGGCCGCGCCGCCGACCGACCAGACCCTGCCGAAGCGGTCCGTCGAGGCGCCGTAGAGGTATCCGGCGCCGGAGGGGGACTCCGTCCGGGTGAAGGCACCGCTCCGGTCACGGGTCAGCACGTAGTCGCCGCCCTCGTCGACCGCGGTGTCCGCGGTCTCCCCCACGATCACCGGGCGGCCTGAGCCGTCGAAGGCGATGTCGTACAGCTGCCCGGTCTCCTGCGGTGCGGGGATCTCGCGCCACGACTTCCCGTCGAAGCGCATGATCGCCGGCCGTCTCCACAGCTCCTCGTCCGGGTGGAATCCGACCGCCCAGATGTCGTGGGCGGACCGGACCTCGATCCCGGCGAGCACGGTGTTGTCGTCGGGGAGTGCCTGCCTGGCCCAGGAGCGGCCGTCGAAGCGGGAGATCCCGTCACCGGTGGCGGTCAGCGTCCCGTCCTCGCCCGCCTCCAGGCTGTCCACCCAGTTCAGGCCGGTGTCGGCGGGCAGGGTGGTCCAGGTGCCCGCCGCGTTCCTGTGGAACAGGATGTTCCCGCCGCCTTCCTCCGTCGCGTACCAGCCGTACGCCCAGACCTGACCGTCGGCGGTGGTGTCCAGGGCGTCCAGTCCGCTGTCCGTCGCCGTGGCGGGGAGCGGGAGGGCGGTCCTGCGCCATGAACCGTTCTGCCGGCTCAGCAGCAGAGCGTGGGCGAACTGCCCCTCGGCCGTGGTCACGGTCTCGGTCCCGGCGGCCCACGGCTGCCCGTGCGCTCCGGTGGAAACGTCCAGAAGCCGTCCGTGCTCGGCGGGGAGGGCGGACCGCTCCCAGCCCCGGCCGGTCCAGCGCACGGCGAGGAGGGTCTCGGGGCTCTTTCCGGCGCCCAGGACGTCGCCCACCGCCCAGGCGGTGGTACCGGACGACTCGACGTCCCTCAGGATGCTGCCGGCCCCGGTCGCGGGACTGACGTCCCGCCAGGTCGGCCCTGACGCCGAGGCGGTCTGTGCGGCGGACAGGGTGAGGACGAGGGCGAGACCGGCGGCGGCACCGGCGGTGACGGGGGACAGACGCGAACGCATACGAATTCCTCGCTCGTAGATGACTCGGTCACCCCTTCGGTGCGCCGGCACCCCGTTTCTGTTTCACCTGACCGATGATTTCCAGCCACTCACGCTGCGGCCCCGTCCGATGCGCGGCCGGGTCTCAGGCGGGCAGGGCGGGGAGGTCGAAGTCCCATCCGCCGGCCCGCAGCAGGGGCACGAGGCGGTCGACCGCGTCGACCGTCTGGCCCCGGTCGCCGCCCCCGTCGTGCAGCAGCACCACCGCACCCGGTCCGATGCCCTCCTCGACCCGGCGTACGAGCACGTCCGTACCGGGCGTCTCCCAGTCGCCGATACCCAGCCGCCAGCCCAGCGGCCGCATGCCCAGCTCCACCGCGACCGCCGGGCTCTCACCCCAACTCCCGTACGGGGCGCGGAAATAGGGGATGTCCGCACCTGGGACGGCGCGACGGATCGCAGCGGTGGTCAGCTCCAGGTCCGCCCGGATCTCCTCGGCGGACCACGTCGTCATGTCGTCGTGGTGCATCCCGTGGTTGCCCAGCACGTGACCGTCCTCGACGGTGGCCCGCACCAGCCCGGGGTGTTCCTGGGCGCGATCCCCCGACAGGCAGAAGACGGCCCGTACGCCGTGCGTGCGCAGCACCCGGAGCAGCCGGGGTGTGTCGACGGGGTTCGGTCCGTCGTCGAAGGTGAGGGCGACGGTCCTGCCACCGAGCCGGGTGGAGTCGACGATGCCGGTGCCGGGGTGGGAGGAGTTCAACGCGGAGACCCTTCTGCCTGCGTCGCGCAGCACCGTGGCGGCGACGCCTTCGAGCGCCATGCCGATCGACCGGGCAGACGCTAGGCAAGCCCGTGCGCACCGTCAAGACGACGGGGGTGCCCCCGTCAGGACCGGGGGCCGCGCCCTCCGGACGACTCGGCGCCGTCGCTGCCCACGGAGCGCCCCACGGGGCACCCACGGAGCACCCACGGGCCAGTGGATCCCGCGCTCGGAGGCCGTCCTCGGTGTACAGTTTTCGGGTCCTGTCGTCTCCGATAGAGGTGGACGTTGCGCATCTGAGGTCCGCGATCATCGCGCGGTACGGCCCCGCTGCCGTAGCCCGTCATGTCCGCGTCGGCTCCGCCGTCGCCCGTGACCCCGCGTGGATGCGACCTCGGTGCATGAGCCGTCCCCGTCTGTCCACAGGCCTCGCACCCCTCCCCCCTCCGGCCGGTCGCCGCGTGGTGCTCGCACACGAAGCCCCTGTTCACACGCTTGCGACTGCGAGGATCACATGTCACACCCCACCGCGCCCGCCGCCTCCCTGACCTGCTCGGCCCTGTCCTTCCGCCGGCCGGACGGCACGGAGGTCTTCGACGGGCTCTCCCTCAGCATCGGCCGGGGCCGGACCGGGCTCGTCGGCACCAACGGATCGGGCAAGTCCACCCTGCTCCGCCTGCTGGCCGGCCGGCTGAAGCCCTCGGCGGGCTCCGTCACCGTCGGCGGCCACCTGGCCTACCTCCCGCAGAACCTCACCCTCGACACGGAGCTGAGCGTCGAGGACGCCCTCGGCATCACCGAGCGGCGCGCGGCGCTGCGCGCCATCGAGGCCGGTGACGTGGCCGAGGCCCACTTCGAGACGGTCGGCGACGACTGGGACGTCGAGGAGCGTGCCCTCGCCACTCTGGGGTCACTCGGCCTGGGCGAGGTCGGGCTGGACCGCACCGTGGGGGAGCTGTCCGGAGGCGAGACCGTCCTGCTGCGGCTCGCGGCACTATTGCTGGAACGCCCCGACGTCCTGCTGCTGGACGAGCCGACCAACAACCTCGACGTGTTCGCGCGCCGCAGACTGTACGACGCCGTCGACTCCTGGCGCTCCGGTGTGCTCGTCGTGGTGAGCCACGACCGTGACCTGCTGGAACGCGTCGACCGGATCGCCGAGCTGCGCACCGGCGAGGTGAACTGGTACGGCGGTGGCTGGTCCGCGTACGAGGAGGCGCTGGCCACCCAGCAGGAGGCGGCGGCACGCATGGTGCGGGCCGCCGAGTCCGACGTACGCCGCCAGAAACGCGAGCTGGAGGAGGCGCAGACCAAGGTGGCCCGCCGCCAGCGCCACAACCGGAAGATGGACGCCGAGCGACGGGCACCCCGCATCGTCGCCGGAGCGCACAAGCGGTCGTCCCAGGAGGCGGCGGGCAAGCTGCGCGGACTCCACGAGGACCGTCTCCAGGAGGCACGGGAGCGGCTCGACTCGGCGTCGGAGGCGATCCGCGACGACGCCGAGATCCGGGTGCGGCTGCCCCGCACGGCCGTCCCGGCCGGCCGCACGGTGCTCAGCGTGAAGGGTCTGCGCCCGCGGTTCGGCGCCCTGCGCGACGGTGAGCTCCACGTCCAGGGGCCCGAACGCGTCGCACTCGTCGGACGCAACGGCGCGGGCAAGACGACGCTGCTGCGCACCCTCACCGGGGAGCTCGCGCCGGAATCCGGGGAGGCCAGGGCCTTCGTGCCCCTGCGCTTCCTGCCGCAGCGTCTGGACGTGCTCGACGACGGCCTGAGCGTGGCCGCGAACGTGTCCCGCCTCGCGCCCGGCATCACCGACAACGAGATCCGTTCCCAGCTCGCGCGCTTCCTCTTCAAGGGGTCCCGCGCCGAGCAGCCGGCCGGCACCCTCTCGGGCGGCGAGCGCTTCCGTGCCGCGCTCGCGGCCACGATGCTGGCCGCCCCGGCACCCCAGTTGCTGCTGCTCGACGAGCCCACCAACAACCTGGACGTGGCGAGCGTGCGGCAGTTGACGACGGCACTCGACTCCTACGAGGGTGCCCTGGTCATCGCGGGGCACGACCTCGCCTTCCTGGAGTCGGCCGGCATCACCCGCTGGGTGCTCGTGGGTGAGGAACTCACGGAACTGGGTGTGGAGGAGGTGCGGGACCTGTTCGGGGCGCCCGGCGCGACCGTGTGAGCGGTGTTCTACTGGAGGGGTGCGGGCCGTCCGCCGGGTCCGCACCCGGCACCCCCGGCCACCGATCCGGACTCCGCCATGCACCCTTCCGCAGCGTTCCGAGGCATCTCCCGGGCCCTCGCGGGCACGGCCGTCGTCCTGCTGACGGCCCTGGCCCCACCGGTGGCCGCCACCGCCGGTCCCCCACCGGCGACCGCCGCCGCGTACACCGCCCCGTCCGACCGGACCGACCCGCGCACCGCCACCGCGGATCTCACCATCCCGTCGATCGGGGTGACGGCACTGCCCGTCGTCCCGTACGAGGGAACGACGGACGACACCCCCGGCACCCGCATCCAGGACCGCGGGGTGGCCGCCAGCCCGTACGGCGTGGACGGCGGCGTCGGTCCGGGCGAGGTCGGGAACTACCTGGTGACCGCCCACCGCCTCTCCCACGGGGGACCCCTGCGCGACCTTCCGGCGCTCGCGAAGGGCGAGTCCGTCCGCGTCGAGGAGGGCGGCACCGTCTACGAGTACCGGATCACTGAGACCCGGCAGACGTCCTTCCGCTCCGAGCGCTCCCTCGCGGAGCAGCGCGCCGAGGTGCCCGGCGAACCGGGCGAGAAGGCCACCCGGGCCATGATCACCGTCTCCACGTGCGCGACCCCGGAGGACGACGCGGCCGGGAACCACTGGCGTGACGCGCACGACAACCCCGAGCACCGGATCGACAAGATCGGCGTGCTGATCTCCTCCCGGCCCTCCTGAACCCGCCGGCCCCATGAACCGGGGCCCTCACGAACCGGCCCACCTGAACCCGGCGCCCGCTCAGGGACCACCGGTCATGTCGTCCGGCAGCTCCAGCCATCGCGAAGTCCCCGGCTCGACGATGTACGCACTGCCGTCCAGCCTGACCCGCACCCCCGGCCGCTCCGAGTCCGGTACGGCGATCCTGAGGCGTTCCGCGCGCAGGCGCAGGTCCACGTCCCAGTGGCGCCTGAACCGCAGACGCATACGGAACTTCGAGAGCTGGGGGAGCGTGGCCGGTGCGAGCCACAGGGCGTCGTCCCTGGTCTCCAGGCCGGTCATGCCCCGCTGGACGAAGTCCAGGGTGCCGGCCATGGCCCCGAGATGGATGCCCTCCTCCGTGGTGCCGCCCTGGATGTCGACGACGTCGCCGATCAGGGCCTCCTCGCAGTACTTCCATGCCTGGTCGCGGTGCACCCTCGCCAGCACCCAGGCGTGGACGAGCGAGCTGAGGGTGGAGCCGTGGCTCGTACGCCGCTCGTAGTAGTCGACGGTCGCGCGCCAGGTGTCGTCGTCGAGCTCATGGCCGAGCCGGCCGAACAGCGCGGCGAGTTCCTTGGGGGAGAACAGGTAGCCGAGCATCAGCACGTCGGCCTGCTTGGACGCCTGGTAGCGGTTGACGGTGTCGCCCTCCGCCTCCAGGATCCGGTCGAGCCGCCGGATGTCCCCGTACCTCTCCCGATAGCCTTCCCAGTCCAGCTCCTCCAGCTCCCCGTATCCGGCGAACTGGCTGATCATCCCCTGGTGCCGCGGGACATGGAGCCTCCGGGAGACGTCGTCCCAGCGGTCCAGCTCGGAAGGTTCGATCCGGATCATCTCGAGGAGCTGCCGGCACCGGCTCGGAGGCAGACTGCCGCAGAGCTCACCCGCCCGCGCCAGGACCCAGGCCGCCGTCACGTTGGTGTACGTGTTGTCGTCCAGTCCCGACACGTCGGAGTCGGGATAGGCGTCGTGGTACTCGTCCGGGCCGACGACCCCTCGGATGCGGTAGCGCCCGACGGAGTCGTCCCACTGCGCACTGTCCGCCCAGAAGCGGGCGATCTGAAGGATCATCTCGGCGCCCTTGGAGTACAGGTACTCCGTGTCGCCGGTGGCCTGGCAGTACTGCCACACGTTGTAGGCGACGGCCGACCCGACGTGGTGCTGAAGCCGCGAGCGGTCGGGGAGCCAGCGGCCCGACCTCGGGTTGAGATGCACCTCCTGGGTCTCCTCGCGCCCTTCGTCCGCGCTCTGCCACGGGTACATCGCGCCCCGCCGCCCCGCGGCCTCGGCCGCCGCGCACGCGGCGGGCAGACGCCGGTAGCGGTAGTCGAGCAATCCTCGTGACACCTCGGGGAGATGCATGTTCAGGAAGGGCAGCACGAACAGCTCGTCCCAGAAGACGTGCCCCCGGTACGCCTCCCCGTGCAGGCCCCTGGCCGGTACGCCGACGTCGAGTTCGGCCGTGTGCGGCGAGAGGGTCTGCAGCACGTGGAAGAGGTGCAGCCGCAGGATCCGCCCGGGCTCCCCCGGCACCTCCAGCTTCACCTGCTGCCACAGATCGCGCCACGCCCTGCGGTGGGACGACCGCAGCCGGGAGTAGGGCGGGGCGTCGCCCACCGCCGACACCGCGGCCCGCAGCGGACTGCCGATCGCCGGGTCGCGGGAGGTGAACAGGCCGACGGTCTTGTCGACGACCACCCCTTCCTCGGGGGACAGCGGGAGCAGCAGCCGCTGGTTGACGGCGCGTGGCTGCTGCTCCGGCTCGGCACGGTGGTCACCGTTGTGCTCCGGCCCGCAGGAGGCCACGGTGCGTGCGGCCAGGGCGACACCGATGTCCGACTCCACCGTCCGGCAGCGCAGCCACACCATGGAACCGGGCTCCGTGCCGGTCTCCCAGCCGGTGAGGTGCCGGTCGGCCAGCGCACGGTAGCGGGCGACCCCGGTGTTGCGGACGTCGCCGTCGATCCCGGCCTCGACCTCCAGCTGCCCCGACCAGCCCTCGGCGCTGAACTCCACGTGCAGGGCGGCGAGATGGGGGTCACCCATGTGCACCAGCCGTTCCTGCACCACCGTGAGCCGGCGCCCTGCCTCGTCCTCGTACACGGACCTGCGCGTCAGGATCCCTCCGCGCAGGTCGATCGACTGCCGATGGTCCGCCAGGAAGGGGTGGTCAGGGGTCAGCCACGGTCCTGGGTCCGCCCCGCCACCGGGGTGGATCCGATAGCGCAGCGGCAGCCAGTCGGGGAGGTTGACCACGTCCTCGTTCTCGACCTGCCGACCCTGGACGGACGAGGTCAGCCGGTTGTAGCAGCCGGCCACATAGGTGCCCGGGTAGTGGTGGTCACCGGCGGGTGTCTCGGACGCGGCCCCGCGGGTCGCGAAGTAGCCGTTGCCCAGGGTGCAGAGCGCCTCGCGCAGACGCTCCTTCTCCGGGTCGTACCCCTCGTAGCTCCAGGTCCATCCGCGGGCCATCAGTCCTCCCCGTCGATCAGCAGTTCACCGGGATCGGACACCACCACGTCCGCGCCGTGGCGTCGCAGGCCGGCAGCTCCCTCGGGGCTGTCCGTACGGTCGACGCCGACGACCAGTCCGAAACCACCCCGTCTGCCCGCCTCCACCCCGGCCAGCGCGTCCTCGACGACGGCGCTCTCCCCTGGCGGGATCCCGAGGCGCCGTGACGCCTCCAGGAACAGGGCCGGGTCCGGCTTGCCGGGCAGTTCCAGGCGCCGGGCCTCGTTGCCGTCGACCACCGCGCCGAACATCTCCAGGAGTCCTGCCCCGGCCAGGAGCTCCGTCGCGTGGCGGGACGCCGAGGCTGCGGCGAACGGCACCCGCGCGTCGTGCAGCACGTGCAGGAGACGGACGGTCCCGGGCCAGACCGCGATCGGATCGGTACGTATCCGGCGGGTGAACTCCTCGTCCTTGCGCGCGGCTACCGCCCACACGGTGCCGGTGCCGGGAGGGTCGTCGGGGCTGCCCTCGGGGAGGTCGATGCCCCTGGACTTCAGGAAGGAGGCGGCTCCGTCCTTGCGGGCCCTCCCGTCGACGTGGAGCCGGTAGTCCTCCGTCGCGTCGAAGGGTCGCTGGTCCTGGTGGCCGGAGAGACAGGCGTCGAACGCGAGTTTCCAGGCGGCGGCATGAGCCGGGGCCGAGTCGGTGATCACACCGTCCATGTCGAAGACGACGGCGTGCACGGAGAGCAGGACTGCTGCCGGTGACGGTGCGCGTGCCATGACCGGGTGGTCCCTTCGTCGAGGCGTCCCCCGCTCCATGGCACCAGGATCCGGCCGCCCGCGCCTGTCGTGCCCCGGGCCGCTCCTCGTTCACGAGGGCCAACCAGGGCAAAATGTCGTAAAACTTTCTCCATGTCCGTTTCGGCGCTACCGTGAAGGCATGGCCAGAACCGAGCGTCAGACCGGCCGGCAGGCGGAGTACGCGTGTCCGGCCTGCAAGAAGCCCGTCGCGACCGTCCTGGCGCGGCACAAGACTCTGGGCATTTTCGTCCCCCAGTGGGGCCCCGGGGAGTGCCACAACCCCGCGTGCCATCGGTACAGCGGGTCCGAGGAGGACGCCACCGCTGGGCGGAGCGTGCGTTCCGGCGACCGGTGAGCGGCACTCGGGGCCGTACACCTCGTCCCGGTGACCGGTACGGTCGTGAGCGCGGGTGCGACCGGTGGCCCTGAGGCCCGTCCGGATCTCCACGGCAATCGCGCGGCTCGCGGGCGACCGCTCTTCTCCCGGTTCGAACTGCCTCTGGACCGTGCGCATTTCACCACCCACGTTTCGCGTTCGTCCGCGTACCTGGCCGTGTACGTCGTTCGGGACCGGCATCGCCGCCCGGACGGCACACATGAAGCTTCCGGCTCGTAAATCCTGCTGATCCTGCGGCGCTGCTGACTCCGCGCGTCCTGCAATCCTGCTCGTACTGCTCTTACTACTCGTCCTGCTCTCACTGCTCGTACCGCTCGTACTGCTCTTACTGCTCTTACTGCTCTTACTGCTCTTACTGCGGAGACGCCGGTCGTACGGTCCTACCCGTGTTGCCGGTCCTGTCGCGCTTCGATGTTCAGGCGTTCAGGCGCAGGCGCTGTCCGGGGAAGATGAGGTGCGGCCCCTGGTCGAGGACCTCGCGGTTCAGTTCGTACAGTGCGGGCCAGCCGCCGTCCACGTCAGCACGCTCGGCGATCGCCGACAGCACGTCGCCCGACTCGACGACGTACGTCTCCTCACCGACCAGGTCCTCCGAGTACCGGGTGGCGCCGCTGTCACTCGCGGACGAGCCGCTGTTCGCACTTTCGTGCGAGCCGCTGGAGGAACCGCCGGAGTACGAGTTGCCGGACGACGAACCGCCGGACGAGGCGTTCTGGGACGATCCGCTGTTCGAACCGCCGGCCGACTGCCGCTTCGGGGCCGACTGCGCGACGTCGCTCCGGTCGGAGCCCCCGGACGACGAGGCCGAGGAGGAGGACGAGGAGGAGGACGACGACGAACCGCCGGCGCCGAGGCGGCCACAGGTGGGCCAGGCGCCCATTCCCTGCGAGCGTGCGACGCGCTCACCGACGGCGATCTGCTCGGACCGGGTGGCGAGGTCCGCGCGGGGCGCGTACTTCGCACCGCCGTACGCGCGCCAGGTGGAGGGGGAGAACTGCAGTCCCCCGTGGTAGCCGTTGCCGGTGTTGGTGTTCCAGCGGCCGCTGCTCTCGCACTGGGCGATGCGGTCCCAGTCCGTACCGCCGGTCACGCCCGTCACCGTGGTGATGGCCGGCGCGACGGCTGCGCGGGCGGTGGCCGCCTGGGCCGGAGCCTGGGCGGGAGCGTGCTGCGGGGTGGCGGCGGCGCTGCGGCCCGAGAGGCCCAGCACGCTCAGGAGGACGAGCAGAAGGGCGAGCACCGATTCGACGGGCCGCTTGGCGAGGGGTGATGCCGGCATGACGGTATTTCCTCCGCTGTGCTCCAGAAGGTGTGCAAGGGCACGAACAGATAAGCCGCCGATATTCTTTTTATCTGGCTTTGACGCGTTCAAGGTCGGCACATTCACTCGGGTGGAGGGGACCTCATGGCACTGTTCGGCAACGCTCACACCATCGATCCGGCCGGCGCTCAGCGTGACTACGCACGACTTCTCGGGCGGGGAGAGCAGGTGCACGCCGCCTACCAGCTGATACGCGACACGATCCTGTTCACCGACCGCAGGCTCGTCCTCATCGACAAGCAGGGGATCACCGGCAAGAAGGTGGAGTACCACTCCGTCCCGTACCGCAGCATCACGCACTTCGCGGTGGAGACCGCGGGCACCTTCGACCTGGACGCCGAACTGAAGATCTGGGTGTCCGGATCCGCCACCCCGATCCAGAAGACGTTCACCAAGGGCGTCGACATCTACGAGGTGCAGGCGGTCCTGACCCAGTACGTCGCGGGGTAGCGGGCGCCACCGTGCGGTCTCCCGCGGATCCGGTCCGGTCAGGCCCGGCCGAAGGGGAACACCCAAGGGCTGTCACGCAGTTCGCGCCCGCCGGGGACTGCGTGCCGGCCCTCAGCGGTTCTTCGCCCGGATCCTGGCCATCTCCTGCCGGATGGCGGGCAGTTGGGCGTACAGCGCTTCACCGGGGCAGTACGTCTGGAAGGTGTCCCGGTGGCCCGCCACCGTGTGCAGATAGACCACTTCACCGCGGTGGTAAAGGCTGTCGTCGTTCGTCGAGACCATCCGCACGAAGCCCTTCGGATCGACGGACCGGTCGAGCTTCCACGCGCCGACCTTCGCGATGCCCTCGATGAGCGCCTTGGGCACCGGCACCCCGGGGTCGTAGGTGCCGAGTGCCGCGATGCCCACGCTGTGCGCGTTGAACCCCGTGGTGTGCGCTCCGCGCACCGAGCGACCGACTCCGCCCGCCCTGCCCTCGTAGATGTTCCCGCAGCGGTCGACCACGAAGTTGTAGCCGATGTCGTCCCAGCCCTTCCCCTCCACGTGCGCCTCCTCCATCTCCCGCAGCATGGCGGGGGCGTCGGCGCAGTCGTATCCGTTGGGGTGCCCTGTGTGGTGGACGAAGACCGCCTTGACCGTCCCGGTGTAGACGGCGTGCTCCTTCACCAGACTCTCGTCCGCGTGCCACTGCGCTCTGGTGATGATCACCGGCTTGGGGGCCGCCGGGCGCTGCAAGGGTTTCGCGGCATCGCGGTCGGGCGCGACGAGTCGCACCGGCGCGTCCCGGATGACCAGGAAAGCCAGCGGCACGACCATGGCGCACACGACTGTTCGGCGAAGCCACATAGGGCCACCATGCGGGCTGACCAGCCACTTCGCAGGCACCCCGCACCCGATCGGGTGACGGACCGCGGTGGCGCCCCGGGGAGGCCGGGGTCAGGAGACCGCGACCGCCTGCTGCTGCTCGATGAGCCGGGCGGCGCGGTGCGGCGAGGTGTCGAGACGGGCCAGCACGCCGGGCACGGCGTTGTTGGGGAGGATCAGCTCGAACAGGGCGGAGATCTCGGACACGAGGTCGGGCGGCTCGGCCATCGACTCGGTCACCAGCTGGACCCCGGTCCAGGCGCCCACGAACAGCCGGGACGTGGATTCCGGGTCGACGTGCGGGAGGAGCTCGCCCCTGTCCCTGGCCTCGGTGAGCATCTCCGTGCACAGCGCTATCCAGTCCGGCCAGCGCGTGCCGAACAGGCCCCGCGCCCGGGGGTCGACGGAGAGGCGGATGGAGGCGCTGAGCAGGGGTTCCCTGGGCAGCCGATAGGCCAGCAGGAGCGCCGTGTCGACCCATTCCTGCAGCTTGAAGGTCTGCGGAGTGACCCCGTCCGAGGTCACCGCCTCCTGCAGGACACCTCGGGCCAGCTCCTCCTTCGACGTGAAATGGAAGTAGAGAGCGCCCCTCGTGAGGCCGGCCCGATCCAGGATGGCCGCGATCGTGGCCGCGTCGTATCCGTGCTCGTCGAAGACCTCTGCTGCCGCTTCCAGGAAGATTCTGCGCGTGCGGATCGCCCGTTGCTGTCGTGCCAACTCGCGCTCCCCTTGAACGTGCCTGACGTTTCTTCAAAAAGTACCGATGGGCCGGTATTCTATCAGCGCCGTAATGACCATTTTGCGCCATACCCCAGGAGGGCCATGCCCGACATACCCGTCGTTCCGAGCCCACCGCCGGGCACCGTGGCGGGCTGGAACAGCGTCCGCGAGGAGGACCTCCACCTGCGGCGATCCGACACGGTCCTCCTCACCGGCTGGCGACGCGTGGCGGATGGCGAGTTCTCCCTCACCGCGAGCTGGCCGCCTCCGGCCGCCGGGCTTCCCTACGACATCCGGATGCTCACCCAGACGGTCCGGCAGAGCGGTCTGCTCATCGCACACGCGGCCTACGGCGTCCCGCTGACTCACCAAACCCTGCTCCACCACTTCGACTTCAACGTACTCCAGGGCTTCGCGGTACCCCCGGACGTGCCGGGCCGACTCGCGATCGAGGTCTCCGCCTCGACCCCCAAGCGCCCCGGCAGGTCCGTGAGTTCCCTCGGCATCGACGTACGGCTCCTCCAGGGTGCCACCCTTGTCGCCCGTGCCGCCTCGGAGTTCGGCTGGATCTCTCCCCGTGTCTACAGCAGGATCCGTGGCGCGGCCCCCGGCACCGAGTGGAACACCTGGGATGTACCGAGCCCGCTGGACCCGCGCGTCGTACGCCGCCCGGTCGCGTCCGAAGTGGTCCTCTCGCCCGGAGACCGGCCGCTGCGCTGGCAGTTGCGCAACGACGTACGGGACGTCGTGCTCTACGACCACCCGGTCGACCACGTCCCCGGGCTGGCCCTGATGGAAGCGGCGTACCAGGCTGCGCTGGCCGCACTGCACCCCGTCCCCTTCGAAGTGCTCACCTTCAGCAACTCCTTCGAGAAGTACACCGAGTTCGACCGGCCTTGCTGGATCGACGCCGAGATGGAGGCCGGAACGGAGATCGCGGCCGGCGCCGAGGTCGCCGTCCTGATCACCGCGAGCCAGGCTGGAGAAACGGTTCTTCACAGTCGGCTGACCGGCCGTTGCGGGCCGGCCGAGCCAGGCACCGGGTTCACTGGTTGAGGAAGCCGCCGTCCACCGGGAGTACGGTGCCGGTGAGGAACGGGCTGCGGTCACTGAGCAACCAGGCCGCAGCCTGGGCTATTTCCTCCGGATCGGCCGTACGCCCCTGCGGCGTCATGCTGTTGACCATGTCCTCCAGCCCGGGGTTGCGCCCGAACCAGTCCGCCGTGATCTCGCTGCGGGTCGTTCCGGGTGCAACCGCGTTCACACGTATGCCCTGTTGGGCGTATTCGTCCGCGGCCGCCCTGGTGAGTCCCACGACCGCGTGCTTGGCCGCGATGTAGGGGGCCGCGGCGGGGATGGCCACCACCCCTCCCACACTGCTGTTGTTCACGATCGAGCACTTACCGGGGTTCTCCAGCATGGCCGCGATCTCGTGCCGGAGGCAGTTCCACACACCTCGCACATTGACGTCCATGACCGCGTCGTAGACGTCATCACCCATGAGATGCATGGGAGTTCGGTCTCCCCCGAGCCCGGCGTTGTTGAACGCGGAATCCAGCCGCCCATAGGTTTCGACCGCGAAGTCCACCGCACGCGCGGCGTCCTGCGCGACGGTCACATCGCAGACCACATAGGACGCTTGGGCCCCCTCGGCCTTCAACTCGTCCGTCAGGGCGGCGAGTCGGTCCTCCCGGCGGGCGGCCAGGACGACCGTCGCGCCTTCCTCCGAGAACACGCGGGCCGCCGCGGCGCCGATTCCGCTGCTCGCCCCGGTGATCAGGACGACTCTGTCGTGAAGAAGATCGCTCATGGCCGCAGTCTGGCAGGACCCCCTCCGTCGCGGCCACGCTCGTGACCACATCACGTCGGCCGCTCCGGCACCTCCAGCCCCTCCGGAAGAGTCACATTCCGCCACGGACCATAACAAACCGTTCATCCTGGTTCGGCCGATGCCCGTCGCCGATTCCCGACGCCGCCACACAGAGGGTGTGCCTTCACGGCGGGCCGCACGGAACCGGCCCTGGCCGCCCGCCCCCGCCACGGCTCCGCCGGACCCCGGCCGGACACAGCCACGGCACGGCACGGCACGGCGCGGACGAGGCGGGGCGGGGAGTGCCAGGAACAGGCCGTGTACGGACAAGGCTCAGCCCGCGTCGCCACCGCGGTACGAGCCGCGCCGGCCCGCGTCGCCGGCCCGGCGCGCGGGCGGGGCGGGGCCCGGCGGGCCACGGCCCGGCATCACACCCCCGCACGCCCCGCGGGGCAGCCCTTAGGGTGACCGGATGCCCTCCGTGACCTCAGACTCTCCGGGCCCGGCCACCGCAGGTGCCGAGACGTCCGCCTCCGCATCACGCCGTCCGGGACGCGACCCGTTCTTCGACAACGCGAAGTACCTGGCGATCGTGCTGGTCGCGATGGGGCACTCCTGGGAACCGCTGCCTGGCAGCGGACGCGTCGTGGAGACCCTCTACACCTTCGTGTACACGTTCCACATGCCGGTCTTCATCATGATCGCCGGATACTTCTCGCGCGGCCTGGAGCTGACGTCCGACCGCGTCTGGAAGCTCGTCACCAGCCTGGTCGTCCCCTACGCCCTCTTCGAGATCGCCTACACGCTCTTCGAGCGCGTCACCGGGGCTCCCGGCTTCCCGCTGAGTCCGCTGACCCCGTACTGGCTGCTGTGGTTCCTGCCCGCCCTGTTCCTGTGGCGGCTGACCACCCCGTTCTGGCAGACCGTGCGGTGGCCGGTGGCGGTGGCGCTGGTGATCGCGGCGATGGGGGCGGTCACGAGCAACATCGGCGGGGACCTTCAGCTGCAGCGGATCCTGCAGTTCCTGCCCTACTACGTCGTCGGCCTGCAACTGCGCCCCGCGCACTTCGACCTCGTACGCGGCCGGGCCGTCCGGATCGCCTCGGTGCCGGTGTGCCTCGTGGCACTCGCCGCCGCCTACTGGGCGGTGCCCCGTACGACGACGTCGTGGTTCTTCCGCCGTTACGGCGCCGAGCAGCTCGGCTCTCCCGCCTGGACGGGAGCCGTCGTCACCCTGCTCCTGTTCTCCTGCGCACTGGTCCTCAGCGCGTGCTTCCTGGCCTGGGTGCCCAGGCGCGAGCTGTGGATGACCGCACTCGGCGCGGGCACCCTCTACGGCTATCTGCTGCACGGCTTCGTCATCAAGGCCGCGGTCAAGTGGGACCTCTTCGAGGCGGACCTCCTCGCCACCCCGGCGGGCCGCGTCCTGGTGTCGCTCCTCGCCGCCGCCGTCGTGACCGGCCTGTGCACCGCACCCGTACGGCGCCTGCTGCGCCCGGTCGTGGAGCCCCGGCTCGGCTGGGCCAGGAAGCCGAGGACCGCCCACTGACGTGCGGCCCCGGGCCGTCTCACGGCGGCCCGGCGCCCCTGCGACGGCCCGGCCGTACCGCCCTCAGCCGGTGATACGCGTCGTACCGAGGAGCGTGACGTGCTCCAGGACGTCCTCCAGCGGGTCGTCGATCTGCCCCGTCGCGATCAGTGCCACCTGCGGCCCGTTGTGGGAGCCGGTGTGCGTCTCATCCGCCTGCGCCACCCCTGCCGGGGCCACGGAGGCCAGCACTGCCGCTCCGAACGCTGTCAGCCTGCTCTTCATGTCGTCTCGTCTCCTCGCCCGGGCCGTCCGTGCGGCACCGTCGACGATCTTCCCCGCCGGGGGAGACCACCCTCGGGGACACGAGGCGTGTCCCGCCGCACGGGTACGCACGTCCCCGCTTCGGCGGACACCGCGTACGAGCGCACCCCGGGGCGGCAGGCCCCGGGGTGCGCGGTACGGCGAGTGTGGGAGGCGGCTACGCGGCCTTGTTGGCCCGGCGCTGCGCCGCGGCGGCGCGCGCCTCCGACGTCGGGGTGTTGGCGTTGGAGCGGCGCCCCTGGCCGGGACGCGCGCCACGGCGGCCCCGCGGACCGGAGCCGCCGCCCTTGCCCCGCTCGGGGGAGGCCTCCGGAGCGGCGACGACGGGCACGCCCGACGGGGTGCGCGCCCCGGTGATCCGGCTCAGCTCGGCCTCGCCGGACCGGACCTGCGCGACCTGCGGGCTGATCCCCGCGTCGGCCATCAGCCGGGTCATCTCACGGCGCTGGTTGGGCAGCACCAGCGTGACGACGCTGCCGGACTCCCCGGCCCGGGCGGTGCGGCCACCACGGTGCAGGTAGTCCTTGGGGTCGGTGGGCGGGTCGACGTTGACGACGAGGTCGAGGTTGTCGACGTGGATGCCCCGGGCCGCGACGTTCGTGGCGACCAGCACGTTCACCTGGCCGGTCTTGAACCGGTCCAGGGTCCGGGTGCGCTGCGGCTGCGACTTGCCGCCGTGCAGCGCGGCCGCACGTACACCGCTGTGCAGCAGGTGGGCGGTGAGCTTGTCGACCGCGTGCTTGGTGTCCAGGAACATGATCACCCTGCCGTCGCGGGCGGCGATCTCGGTGGTCGTCGCGTACTTGTCCGCGCCCTGGACGTAGAGCACGTGATGCTCCATCGTCGTCACCGCGCCGGCCGCGGGGTCCACGGAGTGGACGACCGGGTCGTTCAGGTAGCGGCGGACCAGCAGGTCCACGTTCCGGTCGAGGGTGGCCGAGAAGAGCATCCGCTGGCCGTCGGGGCCGACCTGGTCCAGCAGCCCGGTGACCTGCGGCATGAAGCCCATGTCGGCCATCTGGTCGGCCTCGTCGAGGACGGTGATCGAGACCCGGTCGAGCTTGCAGTCCCCCCGGTCGATCAGGTCCTTGAGCCTGCCCGGGGTGGCGACCACGAGCTCGGCACCGCCGCGCAGCGCGCTCGCCTGGCGCCCGATGGACATCCCGCCGACGACGGTGGCCGTACGGAGCTTCAGGGACCGGGCGTACGGGGTGAGCGCGTCGGTGACCTGCTGGGCCAGCTCACGGGTGGGGACCAGGACCATGGCCAGCGGGCGCCGGGCGTCGGCCCGGCGGCCGGCGATTCGGGCCAGCAGCGCCAGACCGAAGGCGAGCGTCTTGCCGGAACCGGTGCGCCCGCGGCCCAGGACGTCGCGTCCTGCGAGCGAGTTCGGCAGGGTGGCGGCCTGGATCGGGAAGGGCACGGTGACGCCCTCCGCGGCCAGCGCCGCGAGCAGCGGCGCGGGCATGTCCAGGTCCGCGAAGGACTCGGCGGCGGGCAGCGCGGGGGTCACGGTCACCGGCAGGGCGAATTCGGCCGTGGCGGACGAGGTGCGACGGCCGTTGCCGCCCGGGCGCTTCGGTCCGCCGGAGCGACCGCGCGCCCCCGGGGCGCCCTGACGTGCGGACCCGGCGGAGCGGAATCCGTCGGCGGTACGGCTGCCGGCGGAACCGCCGGAACGCGTCCGGGAAAATCGGTCGTTCGTGCGAGCTGTGCGATCTCGGTTCAATGCAGAACCCTTCCCTCGAATGGCACGGTCGAGGGATTCCCTTCGGGGCGGCCGCAGTGTGCACGGCGCCGAGAATCGCAAGAACGAGCCGGTGAATTGAATAAGATGCGAAGTGCGGCCGGCGGGGCGTCGGCCCACGGGATTCAGCACTTCGTACGGCTGCGGACGGCCGCAGCGCGTGCGGGCGGCGCCCACGGGCGCGAGACGGCCGGCGGACGCCGGAAAACACAACGAGCTGGGGCCCGCACCCCTAGGTGCGGGCCCCAGCTGTGTCACTTACCCGAGCCGTCAGGCAGGGGTGATGTTCTCCGCCTGCGGGCCCTTCTGGCCCTGCGTGACGTCGAAGTTCACCTTCTGGCCTTCCTGGAGCTCGCGGAAGCCGCTGGAGGCGATGTTCGAGTAGTGGGCGAAGACGTCAGCGCCGCCGCCGTCCTGCTCGATGAAGCCGAAGCCCTTTTCCGAGTTGAACCACTTCACGGTGCCGGTAGCCATGTCATATCTCCTTCGGGGCGTTGCCCGTGGGCCCACACCGTGTGGACCCTACGTCGCCGCAAATGATTGCCCCGTCCGGAAGAGACCGGAAATACAAAAGCGCGCCCACCGGAGTGAAAACGGTGAGAGCACTTGAAGTTTTGGGAACCACAACTGCAACTGAGATCAACAGTAGCATGATTCGGGCACAAGTGAGCAGTACGCCATATCACTGCGCGCGCACCGCGACGCACAGGGGATAAACCCTCACCGCGCATTGCGCGTATTTCTGTGCCCGCCGATACAGATATACACCCGCGCGCCGCTCAGGAATCGGTGGCGCTCCGGCCGGACGCGGACCTTCGCAGCTCCTCGTTGAGGCGCAGGGCCTCCTCGAGCTGGTCCTCCAGGATCACGATGCGGCAGGCAGCCTCGATCGGCGTGCCGCCGTCCACCAGTTCGCGGGCGCGGGCGGCGATGCGCAGCTGGTAGCGCGAGTACCGGCGGTGTCCGCCCTCCGACCGCAGGGGTGTGATCAGGCGGGCCTCGCCGACCGCCCGGAGGAAACCGGGAGTCGCACCGATCATCTCGGCGGCCCGCCCCATCGTGTACGCGGGGTAGTCGTCGTCGTCGAGACGGTCCGTCGCGTGCGACGGGGGCTCCGGGGGCATCTGCACCTTCTCTGCTGCGCACCGGGCCCCTGATGTGACCTGGATGCACAAGAAACCCTAGGCGCAGGGATGGGCCATGTCTATCGCCGCCGGAACAGGTTTCCGCCCGCCCGGAAGGCCGGTCCGGCGGATCGGTACGCGCCCGGAGCGGACCCGGAGCGCGCCGGTCGAGGTGGTGCCCCCCGGTGACGAAGGACGGCCGGGCGTTCGCCCCGCGAGGCGGAGGCGCCGTGGGGAACGGCGCGAGGAGGGCGCGGGAAGCGGCGCTCGCCCACCCCTCCCCGCCGCTCCGTGTGTCCGTGCGACCACCCCAACACCGCTGACCGACCGGTCAGTTGTCGCCGGACCTGCGAACGGTCATACTGCACACGTAGCCCTTCACGCATCCCCCGTCGTGAAGGGCTACGTCTACGCCCGGCCCCCGTCGCTCGGCCGGTGCCGCCCACTTCCATCCGGAGCACCCACCGTATGAACACCACGGACAGGACCACGGCCGTGGCTCGTACGGTCACGGACGTCCTGCAGCCCCGCAACGTCCTGCTGGCCGGGATGCTCGCCATCGGACTCGCCTCCGCCGGTGACTGGACGGGGCTTCCCTGGGGCCTCCTCGGCGCCCTGTGCGCCGGGCTCGTCCCCGCCGGCTACATCGAGTGGGAGCGCGGCCGTGGCACCTGGGGGGACCGGCACGTGGTGGACCGGACGCAGCGGGGGCCGATCTTCCTCGTCATCCTGGGCTCGCTCGGCGCGGGAGCGCTGATCATGGTCCTGGGGCACGCGCCCCTCGGCATTCTGGTCGCCATGATCTGCCTGTGGGTCATGACCACGGTGCTCCTGGCCGTCAACACGCTCTGGAAGATCTCGGTGGATTCCGCCGTCGCGGCTGCCGTGGTCGCTCTGCTCAGCGCCACGCACTCCCCGTGGTGGCTCTGCGCGGGTGTCCCCGCCGCCGCCGTGTGCTGGTCGCGGGTGGCGCTGCGCTACCACTCGGTGGCCCAGACGCTCGCCGGTGCGGCGGTGGGGGCGTCCACGGCCGCGGGGTTCCTCTTCGTCTGAGGCGTCCGCGCACGGTTTCGCCGAGGAGTCCGCGCGTTCGTGCGAGGCGTCAGCGCACGGTTTCGCCGAGCCGTCCTGCTCGTTCTCCGAGTCGCAAGGTACCTCCCGGACCGCCCGCCTCGCCCACGCCGGCCGGTCCGGGAGGTCCCGGGCGCCGCGCCGGGTACGTCCCCGATTGCGCACCGGGCCGTGAGCCGGTTACGTGGAGCCGGGGGCGCGGCTCCGTCACCGGGAGGCACCACATGGCGAGGAAGTCCTCGAATTCCAAGGTCGGCCTGCTCCTGAGCCTCGGCAGCAGCACGATCGCCGTGATCCGCTCCGTCAACCGGATGCGCAAGACACGAGGTGAACAGGACAACCTGGAGATGGCCAATGCCGTCGCCGGGCTGCTGCCCCTGATCACCTCGGCGCTGATCGTGCTGCGCCGCCTGCGCGGACACAGCCGGCAGCCGGCCCGGTGACGCGGGCGGCCCGGCGTCACCGGGCGGCTGTTCAGGCAGTCGCCTGGGGGATCCGCCCGCGGAGCCGCTCCAGCACCCGTGCCCGCAGCAGCTCGTACTCCTCACGGAGGCGGACGAATTCCTGCGGGCGCTCGATGACGACGCCGCCGCTCACGATCTCGTGGGCCTCGAACTGCTCCCGCGTCAGGTCGATCTCGACGCCCATGCCCAGCCGGTTCCACCAGTGGTAGTCGACGCGCACGCCGTCGACCAGCACCTCTCCCCGGATCAGCTCCCCGCCCAGCAGGTCGTTGACGACCATGGCGGTGACCCCGCACTGGTCACGGGCCGGATTGCCGGGGTTCCACCGGTCCCGGTACTCGGGGGTGGTGGTGTCCGCGTCCCAGCTGCTGCGGACGGCGGCTTCGATGTCGGTGAGGAGCAGAGGTCCCATGTACCCGATCCTGGCATCCGCCTCTGACAACGCCCCTGCGGCGCTGTGGCGTTCAGTAGCCCTTGCTCCGTGAGACCAGGACGGCGATGTCGTCCTCGGCGTCGGCGGCGAACCGCTCCACGACCTCGTCCAGGAGGTCCTCCAGGTGCCCGCTCTCCGGGGCCCGGAGAGTCGTGAGCCGGCTGATGGAGACGTCGATGTCCTCGCCGCGCCGCTCGACCAGTCCGTCCGTGTACATGAAGAGGACGGTTCCGGGGCTGCACGGCAGCACCGTCGTCCGGTAGCCGCCCATGCCCGTGCCCAGCGGAGGCCCCACCGGGATGTCGGCCACCCTTCCGCAGGCGCCCGGGTCGATGAGGACCGGTGGCGGGTGTCCGGCGCTCGCCATCTCGCAGACCCCCTCACGGCGGTCGACGACGGCGACCACACACGTCGCGGCCCGGTCGAGGCCGGACTGTTCGACGGCCTTGTCGAGCCGGTCGAGGACCTCGTGCGGCGGGAGGTCGTCCACGGCCATGATGCGCAGCATCGAGCGGTAGTTGCTCATGGCGACGGCGGCCTCCACCCCGTGGCCCATCACGTCGCCCATCACCTTCATGTGGCGCCCGCCGGTCAGCGGGATGGCGTCGAACCAGTCGCCGCCCACGACCGCCCCGGCGCCCGCCGGCAGGTAGAGCGACGCGATCTCGATGCCCGAGTTCGGCCCCCGTGGTTCGGAGAGCAGGGAACGCTGGAGCTCCCTGGCGACCCGGTGCTCCTGCGCGTACCGGTGTGCGTGGTCCACGTCGACCGCGGCCCGGCCGGCCAGGGCCGTGGCGACGACGACGTCGAGCCCCTGGGCGAACGGCGGTGACACCCCGGCGCGGACCATGCTCAGGACGCCGAGCGTCCGGTCCCCGATGGTGAGCGGGACAGCGACCACGGAGTGCAAGCGAAGGGCCCGGTACACGGCGACGCGCTCCGGGCCGGGTGCGGAACGCTCGAACCACGCGTCGTCGACCAGGTTCTCGATCACGGGTTCGCCCGTCGTCAGGCAGCGCGACACCGCGGCACCCGGCGCGTAGTCGATCTCCTCGCCCGGCCCTTCGAAGCGCCGGATGCCCTCGGCGAGGTCGGGGACGGACGCCAGCCCGGCGCGCCGCAGGCGCACCATCCCGGGGGGCGGCGCGTCGCTGCCCGTCGCACGGTCCCCGGGGAGCACCTCGACCACGGCGACGTCGGCCATCACCGGCACCACGAACTCCGCCAGTTCCTGGCAGGTGGCGTCCGCGTCGAGGGTGGTGCCGATGGCCGCCGCGCTGTCGAGGAGCCTGAGGTAGCTCCTCGCGCGCCTGAGCTCCTCCTGCTCGTCGTCGGTGGCCGTGATCTCCTGGGCGATGCCGACCAGCCCCAGCACCCTGCCGTCCCTCTCGACGCGGTGGTAGGCGATGCGCCAGGACCGCCGCTTCACCACGTGCTCCGCCTGCGCCCGCACGCCGACGGTTCCGACCCTGGCCCTGCCGTCGGCCAGGACCTGGCGCACCACTCCGGCCCGGATGTCGACGGCGGAGAGGACCTCGTCCACCGTCCTGCCCAGGTGGTCGGCGGCCGGGATCCCGTTGAGCCGTTCGAAGGCCCGGTTCACGTAGACGTAGCGGAGTTCCGTGTCGAGGACGACCACACCCGCGGGGCTGCCTGCGAGCGTCGCCGCCAGGCCGGCGACGTCGAGGCCCGGCGGGTCGGCGTGCTCTTCGGCCTGCAACGGAGCCTCCAGAGGGGTACGGGCGTCCGGCCGGCCCTCACGCACCAGGTGCTTCCGCCCGGTTCTTCATCCTCTGCCGACGCGCCCCGCCCCGCATCTCCGGGGGCCGGGATCGGCGGTGCCCAGGCCGCCGAGCGGGAGGGTGCCCTCGGAGGCCGTGGCGCCGGGCGGCAGCTCGAACGCCGCTTCGACGCGCTCGGGGACGGGGGTCAGGCCCAGCAGCCCGCTCACCAGCAGTCCGGCCAGGTGGTGCCAGGCGGGAGCCCGGCGGATCATCGCGTGGTCACTGCCCGGGATCGTCACCAGGCAGGTGCGGGCGCCCGCACGACGCGCCCTGGCCGTCAGCGACTGGGACGCCAGAGGGCTCGTCACACGGTCCCGGGTGCTGTGCAGGAGCACGACGTCGCGTCCCGCGAGCTGTGTCACGGGGTCGCCGGGCGGGCACCACGGGGCGAGGCCGACCACCGAGCGGACCAGCGGGTGACCGGCGGCGTGCAGGGCGGCACGGGCGCCCATGGAGTGGCCGAGCAGCACCACGGGGATGTCCCCGGCCTCCTTGCGCAGGGCGTCCAGCGCCCGCACCGTGTCGTGCAGGGGGTCCTCGCGGTGACCGTTCCAGCCGCGGTGGGTGTAGCGGACCCGCTGGACCCGCACCCCGGCGTCACCGCGCACCGCGCGGGAGACCACACGGGCGAACGGCAGCATCCGCAGCCCCGGCAGGTTGAGGGCGCCGGGCGCCGGTGCCTCCAGACCCGTCTCGTAGCCGCCGTGGAGGATGAGCACCGCTGCCGACGGTCTTCCGGCCACACGTACCTCCTGATCGGTGCGCGGGGCCCTCGCCCGCCCACTCACCCCATATTCGGGGCCGGGGGCCTCACGGATGGGTCGAACGTGTCGATGCGCGGAAAGTGCCGTTCACTGTACGAGGCACACACTCGGTTTCCCCCTACGACGCGAGGAGTATCTGACATGGCGTCAGGACCCGCTACCGGCACGACAGCACCCGACTTCACCCTCCCCGGTGGCGTCCTGACGAAGGACGGGTTCGAGCGGAGCGACTACACGCTCTCCGCCGCGCGCGGACGGGCCGTCGTGCTCGCCTTCTACCCGGGGGACAACACCGCGGTCTGCACCAAGCAGCTCTGCTCCTACTCCTCGGGCATGGAGACCTTCGAAGGGCTCGACGCCGAGGTCTGGGGAATCAGTCCACAGGGTGTGGACAGCCATGAGTCCTTCGCCCGCGGCCACGACCTGCGCATGCCGCTGCTGGCCGACACGGGCCGGGAGACCGCCCGCGCCTACGGGGTCGCGGCGCCCGGCATCGGCGTACGCCGGTCCGTCTTCCTGATCGGACCGGACGGTGTCCTGCGGTGGAAGCACGTCGCCCTGCTGGGGGCCACCTTCCAGTCCCTCGACACTCTCGCCGCGCAGCTTTCCGGCATCAACTCGGCCTGAAAACTGCCGGACTCCGGCAGTACCCACGGCGGGCACGGTGTGGGACCATGCAGCCAGATCGGCGGAACCATTTCGGGGGAATCGGTACATCGGGGGAGTGATCGCGTGACCGTCTTTCTCGGTCTCGGCATTGCGGGAATCGCTCTCCTCACCCTGTCCCTGATCTTCGACGGGATCCTCGAAGGACTCTTCGGGGACGTGCTGGGCGGAGTGCTGGACGGTTTCTTCGACGGTCTGCTCTCCCTGCCCGTCATCGCGGGCTTCCTCTCGATGCTCGGCTTCGGCGGGGCGATCGTCCTCGGCACCACCGGCGCCGGCACGCCCGTCGCGATCGCGGCGGGCGCCGGGGCGGGCCTCGTCGCGGCCTGGCTGACCTGGAAACTCAGCCAGGCCCTGATGGCGGATCAGACCACGGCCACGCCGCGGGGCGAGGACCTGGTCGGCACATCTGGCTCCGTGGTCACGCCGATCCCCAGCGACGGATACGGCGAGGTCCTGCTGCGACTCGCGGGCCAGACCGTCAAGTTCGCCGCGAAGAGCTCTGTCCCGATCGAACGCGGAGCCGAGGTCTGGGTGGAGGCCACGCTGTCGACGACCTCGGTCACGGTCCGACCCGTCGAGCGCTGACCGCACCCGCACCACCCGTCTTCTCCAGTGCCCGTACCGCCGAACACCGCCGCCCCGGCCCGGGGCGGCCAGGGGGACCTGTCTCATGAGTCCAGTCTTGATCGCTATCGTCGGAACCGTCGTACTGATCGTGCTCCTGGCGCTCGTCGTCATCACCCGGTACAAGGTCGCCGGGCCCAGCCAGGCGTTCATCATCACCGGCCGCCGGGGCAAGAAGTCCGTCGACCCGGTGACCGGCCGCACCAGCATCGACAACAGCGGCCAGAAGGTCGTCGTGGGCGGCGGTGTCTTCGTCGTGCCCTTCGTCCAGCAGAAGTTCACCCTCGACCTGTCCAGCAGGCACATCCCCGTCGCGGTGCGCGGCGCGGTCACGCTGCGAGGGGTGAAGTCCAACCTCGAGGGTGTCGCCATCGTGAAGGTCGGCGGCAGCGAGGACGCGATCCGCGCCGCCGCGCAGCGCTTCCTGCAGCAGCAGAACGGCATCGTCGGCTTCACCCAGGAGGTCCTGTCCGGGGCGCTGCGCGCCATCGTCGGCCGGATGTCCGTCGAGGACATCATCCGGGACCGGGCGGCCTTCGCCGGACAGGTCGCCGAGGAGGCCGAGGCCAGCCTCTCGGGCCAGGGCCTCATCCTGGACGCCTTCCAGATCCAGGACATCACCACCGAGGGCTCCTACCTCGAGGACCTCGGACGCCCGGAGGCCGCCCGCGCCAAGCAGGAGGCGGACATCGCGGAGGCCATCGCACGGCGCGCCTCCGAGCAGGCCCGGCTGAAGGCGGCCGAGGAGATCGCCATCGCGGAGCGGACCTTCTACCTCAAGCAGGCCGAGATCAAGGCCGAGACCGAGGCCGCCGCGGCCAAGGCCAACGCCGCAGGCCCGCTCGCCGAGGCGGCCCGCCAGCAGGAGGTGCTCGCCGAACAGGAGAAGGTCGCCGAGCGCCAGGCCGCCCTGACCGACCGTGAGCTCGACACCAAGGTCCGCAAGCCCGCCGACGCCGCCCGTTACCAGGCGGAGCAGGAGGCGGAGGCCCGCAGGATCGCCCAGGTCAAGGAGGCCGAGGCCGACGCGGAGCGCTCCCGTCTGACGGGTCAGGGTGAGAAGCTGCACCGCTCGGCCCTCGCCGACGCCGTACGCATCGAGGGTGAGTCCGAGGCCGCCGCGATCGCCGCGAAGGGTGCCGCCGAGGCCGAGGCCATGCAGAAGAAGGCGGACGCCTTCAAGCAGTACGGCGACGCGGCCGTCCTCCAGATGCTCGTCGAGGTGCTGCCGCAGGTAGTCGCCAAGGCGTCCGAGCCGCTGAGCGCGATCGACAAGATGACGGTCATCTCGACGGACGGCGCGAGCCAGCTGTCCCGCACGGTCACCGACAACGTGGCCCAGGGGCTGGAACTCCTCAGCTCCACGACCGGCGTCGACCTCGGAGCCGTGCTCCGGAACCTCCAGGGCAAGGCGGAGGGCTCCGCGAAGCCGGTCGTGCCCGCCCCTTCGGGCGGGGAGAAGGCCGAGTCCGAGAAGATTGAGATCAAGGACTGACCGACCACGCCTCGCGAGTGCCCGGCCGGCGGTTCTCACCGGCCGGGCACGCTCATGTCCGCCCCCTCACCTCAGTCGGTTTCCGCTGCCGCATGCAGGGCGGCGACCCTCTCCCGCCAGGGGGTGTGGGCGTACACATCGACGTCATCGGCAGGAGGATCGGCCACGGGCGAGCCGGCCAGGGGCGGGCCGGTGACGGCGGGTGCGGCGTCCGGGAGCCCTGCTTTACGGAGCTCCGCCTCCTCGGCGGCGATCTGCGCGGCCCGCTTCTCGGCCCAGGCGGCACGGGCGGCGTCGAGGCGGCACGGTCCGCACAGGGTCTCGTCCTCCTCACCCGGGACGGGCCGGAACAGGTGCTCGTCCCCGGGCGTGGCACAGGTCCGCAGCGGCGGCACGGGCGGGGCCTGGACCGGGGGCGGCACCGGGGCCGGTTCCTCCGGCATCTTCGCCATCAGCCGATGGCGAAGGAAGCCGACCGCCGAGCGCACCCCCTGGCCCGGCAGGTCCCCGGTGAGCACCCTGCGCATCTCGGCGGCGGTGACACCGCGCCGCAGCCACACCACCGCGAGCTTCACCAGCTTGCGAGCCTCCGGAACCCCGAGCCGCAGCGAGCGGTGCGTGTGACGCAGCGAGAGCAACACCCGCTCCGCCTCGGCCGCTTCGGCGTCGGAGGGCTCCAACCCGGTTTCCTCCGCCTGCGTTTCGGTGGGTGGGTGGGGAGTGTTCTTCCCCCGTTCTTCTTCCTCGGGTTTTTGACCACCGATGTCCCGACTGCCCGGATCACCGACCGTCGGAAACCGCTCACCCGGAGACACGGCCGGAGCTTCGGCCGGGATCGCGGACTCCGCAGCTCGGGCAGCCTTCGCCTCCTCCGGAGTCAGCGGGACATTGCTCAGCAGCTGCTCGGTGGTCCAGAAACCCCGCCCGCCCTGCTGCCGACGCTCATGGAGATAACCGCAGCTGACCAGCAGCTTCTTGGCCTTCTGGTAGGCCCGACCGGTGATCCCGAGGGCTCGCGCGTGCTCGCTGAGGGCCACGCCGCGACGGTCGTCGGGGAGCCCCTGCACATAGAGGAGAAGGATCTTCGCGTCACTGCTCAGACGCGGGGTGCGCACCAATTCATTCGCGGCCTTGGTGTAGCCGCGCGAGGGCGCGATAGCATTCCACAGCATCTCTGGTGGGTCCGTTCCACTGGCGGTGAAGGTCCTCGGCCGGTGCTGCTAACACCCCGGGGACCGCGCCATATGCGCACGTACGCACACACAGCGTGATGACGCGATTACGCTACCGCAGCCCAAACCCCTCGCCTGACCTGAGCAACAACGTTCACACCAGGGAGTGACGGGGGATCATCACATGACGGGGGCATATCCCCGACGACCGGCGAGGGCGACGCGACGACCGACGGCAGGGGCACCTCATGGACACCCGCACCGCGACCGCGACCACGGCACTGGTGATCCAGAACCAGGGCGGAGGCGGACTCGGCCGCTGGACAGCCTGGTTGACGGAGCGTGGAGTGAGCCCGCACATCGTCCTCGCTCACGAGGGGGAGACGGTCCCGGACCGGCTGGAGCACACCGCGCTCATCGTCCTCGGCGGCGCCTACCTCCCCGACGACGACGCGAACGCGCCGTGGCTGCCCGCGACAAGGAACCTCGTACGCCAGGCACTCGCCGACGGAAGCCCGATGTTCGGCATCTGCCTGGGCGGCCAGATGCTCGCCCAGGTCGCCGGGGGCGAGGTACGGGGGAACCACGGGACGCCCGAGTTCGGTTCCACCCGGCTGAGCCTCCGCCCGGAGGCGGCCACCGACCCTCTCTTCGGTG
Source organism: Streptomyces sp. NPDC059166 (assembly GCF_042755185.1). Classification (NCBI taxonomy): domain Bacteria; kingdom Bacillati; phylum Actinomycetota; class Actinomycetes; order Kitasatosporales; family Streptomycetaceae; genus Streptomyces; species Streptomyces sp. NPDC059166. Next base: position 68,320 of record NZ_JBHZCI010000001.1, read on the forward strand.
ACCTGCCGGAGCACCCGTACGCCATCCAGAACCACGTGGACGCCGTCACCGCGCTGCCCGCCGGAGCCCACTGGCTGATCCGCAGCGAGCACTGCCCCTACCAGGGCTTCCGCGTCGGCCCCGCCGCGTGGGGCGTGCAGTTCCACCCGGAGACGACGGCCGAGCGCATCCTCGGCTGGAACCGCGACCGGCTGACCCGCCACGGCGCCCCCGCCCCGGAAACCCTGCTGGCCCAGGCCCTGCGCGACGAACCGGCGGCCACCGACACCTGGCGCACCGTCGCCCACCGCTTCGCGGACGTGGTGACCGCTAAGGCGGAACCCCCGGGGGCCCGTAGGGGCTGAGCTCGCCTTTCCCCGCCTTGGGTCAGCCCGCCTCGATCCCCCGGGCGGCGAGCTGGCCCTCGGCGTCGGGGAGCGTCAGCATGTCCGCGTTGTCGATCAGCCTGAGGTTCGGCAGGAGCGCCAGGTCGTCGAGGGAGCGGACGTCGAAGAGGTCGTCCTCGCCGTCCCAGACCGGCGAGCACTCGTAGTAGACCTGGTGCCCTCCGTCGAGAAGGAGTTCATCGACGCTCGCCAGCAACTCGTCGCTTATCTCGAGCTGTTCGAAGTAGGCGCGGGACTCCTCGAGCACGGAGAAGGCCAGGTCGTTGTCGTACACGTACGTGACCGTGTCGGTGATTCCCCGGTCCCGCATCCGCTCGTCGATGCTGAACGCCGGGGTCAGCGTCTCGTCCTCGTACATGAGCTTCTCGACGACGAGCAGCTTGAAGTTGAAGTCCTTGAACTGGGCCATGCCGCATGGATACCACCCGGCAACGACAGTCGTACCTTGCCCGGGAGGTTCAGGCAGGAGCCAGGCCACCGGTGTCGAGGTCGAGGTCGAAGGGCTCGGGGAGGCGGAGCACGGCGCCGAAGGGGTGCGGGCCGTCCACGTGCGTGTAGCCCAGCCGCCCCGGCTCGGAGAAGAGGGTCGCACTGCCTTCCATCCGGTCCACGAGCAGATAGAGCGGCGCCCGGTACTCCGCGTACCGGCGACGCTTGACCACACGGTCGGTCTCAGCGTTCGACTCGGACGTGACTTCCACGATCAGCAGCGTCTGGTCCGGAAGGAGCGCGCCTCCGCCCTTGGCCAACTCCTCAGGCACCACGGCGATATCAGGGATGTACCAGTTCGACGATCCGGGAAGATCGAGATTGCCCGAGCCTTCCACACAACCCAGTTCGTCCACGCGGTCCTCGATCTGGCGGCGGACCAGCCGGGCGGCGCGCTCGTGGTCCCAGGTCGGTGTCACCGGCTCGATGATCCCTTCGATGATCTGGACACGGTCCCCGCGAAAACGCTGGACAGCGAATTTGAGGGCACGCTCCGCGTCGACCCCTCTGCTGTAGTCAGGCGCACTCGTCATCGGCTCGGCTCCGTCCATTCGAGGACTGTGGCTAGCAGCATCATGCAACGTCCGGCCTTCTCGCGGCCCACGTCCCGACGCGGGACGCCCACCGGCCGGAAACAGTGGGCCGTTAGGGTAATGGGTGGCTAAAGAAATGATCAAAAGCGTGCCCGCCACCGCGCGCCCTCGGGAGGACGTCATGGGAACCCACCGCACATCGCTGCCAGGAGTCGGCGTCCAGTACGACTACACCACCGAGTCGGGGCAGCACATCTCCGTCGTCGTCCACCACGACGGGCGCCGGTTCCTCGGCTTCTACGAACACGACGACCCAGATTCGTGCGTGCTCTCCGTACCGCTGACGACCGCCGAGGCGACCGGGCTCGCGCACCTCATCGACGCGGCGCCCATCGACGCCGTACGCACCGAGGGCATCGACCTGGTCACCGAGCACATCCCGCTCGGGACCCGCTCCCCCTACGGTGGCCGGCTGCTCGGGGACACCCGGGCGCGGACGAGGACCGGGGCGTCGATCGTGGCGGTCCTGCGGACGCACAGCGCGCACCCCTCGCCGGGGCCGGACTTCCGGCTGGCCATCGGGGACACGCTCGTCGTCGTCGGAACACGTGAGGGCGTCGACACGCTCTCCGAGATCATCGCGGAGGGCTGACCGTGCACGACACGACCGCACTGCTCGTGGAGCTGGGCTCCGTCATCCTGGGACTCGGCATCATCGGAAGGTTCGCCGGGCGGATAGGGCTCTCGCCCATCCCCCTCTACCTCCTGGCCGGCCTCGCCTTCGGTGACGGCGGCCTGCTGCCGCTCGGCGCCAGCGAGGAGTTCACCGCCATCGGGGCGGAGATCGGCGTCATCCTGCTGCTGCTCCTGCTCGGGCTGGAGTACAGCGCCTCGGAACTCGTCACCAGCCTCAAGACGCAGTACCCGTCCGGGGCCGTCGACTTCGTCCTCAACGCGACGCCCGGGGCGGCGGCCGGGCTGATGCTCGGCTGGGGTCCTGTGGGCGCCGTCGCCCTGGCCGGGGTCACCTGGATCTCGTCGTCCGGCGTGATCGCCAAGGTGATGACCGACATGGGACGGCTCGGCAACCGTGAGACGCCCGTCATCCTCGGGGTCCTCGTCATCGAGGACCTCTCCATGGCCGTCTACCTGCCGCTGCTCACCGCGATGCTCGCCGGGGTCGGTCTCGCCGGGGGCAGCATCGCGCTGCTGATCGCGCTCGGCACCGTCGGGCTCGTGCTGTATCTGGCACTGCGCCACGGACGGCTCATCAGCCGTGCTGTGTCCTCCGACAACCCGGAGATGCTGCTGCTCGTCGTCCTCGGACTCACCGTCCTGGTGGCCGGGGTCGCCCAGCAGCTCCAGGTGTCGGCGGCGGTCGGCGCGTTCCTCGTGGGCATCGCCCTGTCGGGCGAGGTCGCCGAGGGTGCGCGCAAGCTGCTGACTCCGCTGCGGGACCTCTTCGCGGCCGTCTTCTTCGTCTTCTTCGGGCTGTCCACCGATCCGGCCGAGATCCCGCCCGTGCTGCTCCCGGCGGCACTCCTCGCGATCGTCACGGTCCTCACGAAGATCGGCACCGGCTGGTACGCGGCGCGGCGCGCCGGGATCGGTCCCCGGGGACGGTGGAGGGCCGGCGGCACGCTCGTCGCACGCGGGGAGTTCTCAGTCGTCATCGCCGGTCTGGCCGTGGCGACGGAACCGAGGATCGGTCCCATCGCGACCGCGTACGTGCTGATCCTCGTCATCGCCGGACCGCTCACCGCCCGGTGGACGGAACCGGTGGCCACGAAGCTGCAGGCCTCCCTCGCCGGGAGGCGGAAGCAGGCCGCCCCCGCGGTGGAGCGGCCCGCGCCGATGCCGTCGCACGACGACCTCACACCGGAGCACGCCGGGCGCGACGCGGACTGACGCGCCGTCCGCGCACCCACCGCTCAGAGCTCGTTCGCCGGCCAGTCGAGCAGCCGGGCCCCGATCACCGCCGTCTGCAGCGTGTAGCGGTGCGCGGGGTCGGCCGGGTCGGAGCCGGTCAGCTGGTGGATCCGCTCCAGCCGGTACGTCAGCGCACGCACGCTCAGCGACAGACGGCGGGCCGTCTCGGCGGCGACGCAGCCCGCGTCGAAGTACACCGACAGGGTCCGCAGCAGGGGTTCCGCGCCGCCGCGCGCCTGCCGCAGCGGGCCCAGCTCGCTGCGCACCAGGTCGGCCATCGCCTGCCGGTCCCTGGTCAGCACCGGGTAGACCAGCAGGTCAGCGGCGTAGAGGACCGGGTCGTCGAGCGCCATCCGCCGTGCCAGGTCCAGCGCGTCGAGAGCCTCGTCGTACGAGTGGACGACCCCGCCCGGGCCCCGGTGCGGCCGGCCGACGGCGACCTGCCCGCCGTCCGTCGCGGCGTGGGCCTGCTTCGCGAAGTACCGCAGGACGTCCGGCTGGCTGCCGGGGGCTACGCAGACCAGCCGCCCGTCCTTGGTCGTCAGCAGGATCTTCCGGCCGTCGAACCGCGCGAGCAGGGCCGACTCCACGCTGCGGGCCACGGGGTCGGACTCGGTGTACGCGTCGGGGCCCGCGGCCACGGCGACGGCATGGGCCCGGGAGAGCCGCAGCCCGAAGCGGGTGGCCCGCTCGGCGAGCCTGCCCAGGTCGCTGCGGCCGTAGAGCAGGTCGTCGATGAACTCCCGTCTCGCCGCCTCCTCGCGTCGCACCGTGAGGCGCTGGGCCCGCTCGAAGCCCTCGGCGAAGGCGTCGACCGCCTGCTCGACGGCGCGCAGCACCGCGTCCGCGCCGCCGGCGTCCGCCGCCGGGAGGGGCCAGTCGGCGCGGGTGACCACGAGGTGGCTGTGCACCAGCGCCCGCAGCTGGTGGCCCGCCTCCGCCGCCTCGCGTCCCAGTATCCGGCGGGCCTCCAACTCCTCCCGGGTGAGCCGGCGGCCGGTCCGGGCGACCTCGGACAGGATGCGGGCATAGCCCTCCAGGAACCTCTCGGGTATCTCGGGCTCCACCGTGCACGTCCTCCGTACGTCGTCAGCTCTGCAATCATCCCCGCACACCGGAACGTGCCGGTGCCCGGCAGGCAGGTCCCGCGAACCCTGCCGGAATCCGGCAGTGCGCCGCGAGGGCGCCGGCTGTCAGGATCGGTCCTGCAACACACGGGGGAATCACGGGGGTTACGGGGGAACACGGGGGAAGGAACCGGTCGTCGCGGCACCACTTGCGGTGCCGCGGCTCCGGTGCCCCACCGCTGTCCGCCGACACCCTGCCTCCCGGACCGTACAGCGTGTCCCGACGCAGGGGGTGGAACGGGTGACCGAATTCCTTTCCGCGGCAGCCGCCTTCCCGGCGGTCGTCCTCGGCGCCGCCCTGGTGGTCGTCGTCGGCTTCTGGCTCCTGGTGCTGGCGGGCGCGGCGGCTCCGGACTCGTTCGACGCCGACCTCGACTCCGAGGCGGTCGGCTTCGGCGGGGTGCCGGTCTCCGTGTCGGTCTCGCTCTTCGTCGTCATCGCCTGGTTCTCCGGCCTGACCGGCTCGGTCCTGGTGCTCCGCAGCGGAGTCACGGGCACCTCACGGGCCGCACTGCACCTGACCGTCCTGGCCGGTGCGCTCCTGATCGCCTGGGGGGTGGTCCGCATGCTCGTACGCCGCTTCCGCCGGTACTTCCCCGCGGAACCTCCGCCGTCCCGGGAGGACTTCGTGGGCGAGGTCTGCACGATCCGCACCGGGTCCGTCAGCGCCGACTTCGGGCAGGCGGAGGTCGCGGCGGCGGACGGCTCCACCGCCATCGTGCAGGTGCGGCAGCAGCCCTCCCCGACCGGCCGGGGTGAGGTGTTCCGCTCCGGCAGTACGGGGCTCCTCTACGCCTACGACGCCGAGGGCGAGTTCTTCTGGGTCTCCCCCTACGACGCGGCACTCGCCCCGCGCCCGCTGCCCCGCACCCCGGGCTGACCCGCACCGCGCCCCTCACCCGGACCTCTTCCGGGCCTCTTCCGGCCTCTTCCGGACCTCTTCCGGGCCCCCGTCGGGCCCGTGGTTCCGCACGCCCTCGTGCGGTGCCTGACCCATCCACGTACGCCCCACCAGCCGTCAAGGACCGCCATGGACGCAATCTCCTGGGGCATCGGCGTAGTCGTCGCCGTTGTCCTGCTCATCCTCATCGCCCTGGTCTTCGTCGTCACCCGGCTCTTCCGCAAGGTCGAGCAGGGCAAGGCGCTGATCATCTCCAAGACCAAGAAGGTCGACGTCACCTTCACCGGTGCCGTGGTCCTGCCGGTGCTGCACAAGGCCGAGACCATGGACATCTCGGTGAAGACCATCGAGATCCGGCGCACCGGGCGCGAGGGCCTGATCTGCCAGGACAACATCCGCGCCGACATCCACATCACCTTCTTCGTCCGGGTCAACAAGACCGTCGAGGACGTCATCAAGGTCGCGCAGGCCATCGGCACCGACCGGGCCAGCGACAAGGTGGCCATCCAGGACTTCTTCGCCGCGAAGTTCTCCGAGGCGCTCAAGACCGTCGGCAAGCAGCTCGACTTCGTCGACCTCTACACCAAGCGCGAGGAGTTCCGGGACCGGATCATCCGGGTCATCGGCACCGACCTGAACGGCTACCACCTGGACGACGCGGCGATCGACTTCCTGGAGCAGACGCCGATGGCGCAGCTCGACGGCGCCAACATCCTGGACGCCCAGGGCATCCGGAAGATCACCGAGCTGACGGCGATCGAGCACGTGCGGACCAACGAGTTCCAGCGCACCGAGCAGAAGGAGATCACCCGGCAGGACGTCGACGCCCGGGAGACCATCCTGGAGCTGGAGCGCCGGCAGTCCGAGGCGGAGATCAAGCAGCGCCGCGAGATCGAGACGCTGCGGGCCCGTGAGGAGGCGGCCACCGCCCGGGTGCAGGAGGAGGAGCGGCTCGGTTCGCAGAGCGCGTTCATCCGTACCGAGGAGCAGCTGGGCATCCAGCGGGAGAACCAGGCCCGCGAGGTCGCCGTCGCTCAGAAGAACCGCGAGCGGGTCATCGCCGTCGAGAACGAGCGCATCGAGAAGGACAGGCTGCTGGAGGTCATCGGGCGGGAGCGCGAGACCGAGCTGAACCGAATCGCCGCGACGAAGGAGGTCGAGGCCGAGCGCCGCGAGGTGGCCGACGTGATCCGGGAGCGGATCGCCGTGGACCGCACGGTCGCCGAGCAGGAGGAGTCGATCCTGACACTGCGGTCCGTCGAGGAGTCCGAGCGCACCCGCAGGTCCGTGATCATCGCCGCGGAGGCGGAGGCCCAGGAGAAGCTGGTCAAGGACATCAAGGCGGCCGAGGCCGCCGAGGCGGCCGCGGTCCACCTGGCCGCCGAGCAGCTCACCCTCGCGGAGGCCCGGCTGAAGTCCGCCGACCTCGACGCCCAGGCCAAGCTGCGGCTCGCCGAGGGTGTCCAGGCGGAGACCGCCGCCGCCGGTCTCGCGGACGTCCAGGTCCGGGAGGCGGAGGCCGAGGTCACGGAGAAGGCCGGCCGCGCGGAGGCCCAGGCCACCGAGGCCAGGCTCCGGGCGGAGGCGGAAGGCGCGCGCCTCAAGGCCCTGGCGGCCGCCGAGGGCACCCGGGCCCAGGCCGAGGCGGACGCGGCGATGATCGGCGAGAAGCTGAAGGCCGAGGCCGAGGGCCTGACCGAGAAGGCCGCGGCGATGGCCGCGCTGGACGACGCCTCGCGCGGGCACGAGGAGTACCGGCTGCGGCTGGACGCCGAGAAGGAGATCCGGCTCGCGGAGTTCGACGTCCGCAGGCAGGTCGCCGAGGCCCAGGCGACGGTACTGGCGACGGGTCTTGAGAACGCGGACATCGACATCGTGGGAGGGGACTCCGTCTTCTTCGACCGTCTGGTGTCCTCGGTGTCGCTCGGCCGCAGCATCGACGGATTCGTGGACAACTCCCGGACCGCGCAGGCCCTCGCGGGCCCGTGGCTCGACGGGAGCGCCTCCTTCACGGACGACCTGACCCGGGTGCTGGGCTCCTTCTCCACCGGGGACGTGCGGAACCTGACCGTGTCCGCCCTGCTCACCCAGCTGATGCGGGCGCCGGGAGCCGCCTCGGGGCAGGTGCGGCAGCTGCTCGCCGCGGCGGAGGAACTGGGGCTGGCGGGGATGACCGTCTCCTCGCTGGCCGGCGCGGGACCAGCGGACACCGGGACGGCCCCGGGAGCGCCGTCGCCGAACGGGACGGCTCCGCACAACGGCACGGCCCTCGTCTGAGGGCGGTACGGCACCGCTCGCGGTCCTCGCCGCTGGGCGGCGGGACAGCGCGGGTCAGGAGAGACCAGGGACCGGCCGGACACGGGGTGCCGGCCGGTCCCGGCAGCAGAGCGTCACCCCGAACGCCATCCCGTAGGGAGCCTTGCGCATGGACAGCGACCTCAACCCCACCGAGCCCGACGCCGGCGCGTACGAGGTGCTCGGCCGACGGCTCCGGGAGCAGGCGGGCGAGCTCGTCCGGCGGGCCGAGGCGCTCAACGCGCGGCGGACCGAGGAGTTCGGCTCCGCCGGACTCCGGCTGCTCGACACCGGGCAGGTGGCCACCGAGGCCGCCTCGGTGGCCCGCGACGTGGTGGCCGTGGGCGGGCACCTGCTGTTCGGCTTCGAGCGGGGACCCGGGGCGCGCGGGGAGGCGGACGTCGGCGACGTGCTCCTCCTGCGCGGGTCCGGGCCCGGGTACCCCGCCCCGCCCACGGACCGACCGGACGCGCCCGGAGGCCCGGACGGGGCGGGGCTGCTGGAGGACGCGGCGTTCGTCAGGGAGTTCGCCGCCCTGCACCGCTACTACCGCGACGCCCGGCTGCTCCGGTTGCGGCGGGTCGACGGCCGCCTGCTGGCCGTGTTCCGCACGGGCGAGACCGCCGAGGACATCCGGGTACTGCGCTGGGCGCTGGGACCGGACGGATCACCCGGGGCCTTCCTGGACGCACGCGGCGACCGCGACCACGTGTTCCCGCCCTCGCACGACTTCGACTGGATCCCCGTGGCACGGGACGCCCACGTCCCCGGCCGTCACCCGTGCGTCGCGGTGCTGGACACCGTCTTCGTCGACACCCTCGGCGGCACCCTCACCATCAGGACCGCCCCGGACACGGAGTCCCCCGACGGGATCTACGAGGAGCCCGTCGACGAGCCGCTCCAGTCGCTGGCGGACGCCTCCGTCGAGTACGCCTCCGCCGGTCCGCTGATCCTGCTCCGGGTGCGCCCGTACAAGGAGGACGCCTGGCGCCACCTGGTCTTCAACACCCTGCTGTCCGACGTGCGGCGCCTCGACGGGATCGGCACCTCCTGCCACCGCCTCCCCGAGGACCAGGGGATCATCTTCTCCGGCGGATACCACCTCACCACCGGCACCACCAGGACCTTCGACACCGTCCAGCAGCTCGACGACCCGGTCTTCGAGGGGGCGGTCCGCTCGCCCAACGGCGAGGACGTGCTCTACGTCTTCCGCTCCAGGGACGGCGGCCGCTCCCTGCTCCTGCCGTACAACGTGATCCGCCAGGAGGTCGCCACCCCGCTGACGGCACGGGGTCACGCACTCCTCGACGACGGCACGCTGATCCTGCTCAAGGGCGGCGAGGACGGTCCCGGCCGCGTCCACACCGTGCAGCGCTGGGAGACCCCGTACGTCTCCGACACCCACGCCGCAGCCCGCCCCGCCGGGACGGGCCCGCTCGCCCGGACCGGCAACGCCGACCTGGTGCGCGGGATCTCCGACTGCCTGGCCCTGGCGCACGGGGTGCGCGACATGGCGCCGACCGCTGCCGTGTACCGCAGGCTCGCAGCGGACTGTGCCCGGGCGGGAGACCGCTACCACTGGCTCTCCGATCCCGAACTCGGCGCACTCGCCGAACCGTTGGACGAGCTGAGGGCCACCGCGCACCGGATCGTCGACGAGTTCGACACCGTCCAGGAGCTCACCGGGCAGGCCACCGCCGCGCTCGACGAGGCGGCCGCGGAACTCACCGCACTCGTACGTCGCATCCGGGGCGAGGCCCCCCGCTCGGCCACCGCCTGGGTCGAGAGCCTTACCGGCCTGCGCCGGGCCCACGGCCGGCTGGCCACGCTCGCGGAGATGCGGTACGCCGACACCGCGCGCGTCTCCGCCCTCTCCGAGGAGGCGTCCCGCGACCTGGAGGCGGCCGCCCGGCGCGCCGTCACCTTCCTCTCCGGTCCGGACGCCTTCGCCCCGTACCACGAGGACCTCGCACGCCTCACCGAGGAAGCGACCGGGCTGAAGACCGTGGCCGACGCCGAGGCGGCCACCGGCCGGCTCACGGAGATCACGGACGGACTCGGGGCCGTCACCGAGGTCGTGGCCTCACTGGACATCGGCGACACCACCGTGCGCACCGCGGTCGTGGAACGCATCGCCGAGGTCCTGGGCGGCGCCAACCGCACCCGGGCGGTCCTCGACGCCCGGCGCGGCGAACTCGTCTCCCGGGAGGGGCACGCCGAGTTCGCCGCCGAGTCCGCCCTGCTCGGGCAGGCTGTCACCGGGGCCCTGGGGTCCGTAGACTCCCCCGAGGCCTGCGACGAGCAACTGGCGGGGGTACTGCTCCGGCTGGAGAACCTGGAGTCGCGGTTCGGAGGGTCCGACGACTTCCTCGCCCGGATCGCCGAGCGCCGTACGGAGGTGTACGAGGCGTTCTCCGGCCGGAAGCAGATCCTCCAGGACACCCGCGCCCGGCGCGCGGAGCGCCTGGCCCAGTCCGCGGCCCGTGTCCTGGAGACGGTCTCCCGGCGGCTGGCCGCCCTGGACGACCTGGACGCCGTCCACACGTACTTCGCCTCCGACCCCATGGTCGCCAAGGTCCGCCGCACCTCCGAGGAGCTGCGCGCGCTCGGCGACCCGGTGCGCGCCGAGGAGCTGGACGGCCGGCTGAAGGCCGCCCGGCAGGAGGCGGGTCGCGCCCTGCGCGACCGGGGCGAGCTCTACTCGGACGGCGGCGCGGTGATCCGGCTGGGCCGCCACCGCTTCGCGGTGAACGACAAGCCCTTCGACCTGACCCTGGTCCCCTCCGGGGACGGCGTGGCCTTCGCGCTGACCGGTACGGACTACCGGGCCCCGGTCACCGACCCGGAGTTCGAGGGGGCCCGCGCCCACTGGGGCCGGTCGCTGCCCTCCGAATCCCCGGAGGTCTACCGCGCCGAGCACCTGGCGGCCCGGCTGCTGGCCGAGCACGGCGCGGACGCACTGGCCCGGGCGGACCTCCCCTCGCTCGTACGGGAGGCCGCGGCGGCGGCGTACGACGAGGGGTACCAGCGGGGAGTCCACGACGAGGACGCGCTCGCCGTCCTGACCGTCCTGCTGCGGCTGCACGCGGAGGCGGGCCTGCTCCGGTACCCGTCCTCGGTCAGGGCGGCCGCGCAGTTCTTCTGGGCCCACCGGACCGACGAGGCGCTGCGGGCCTCGTGGACGCTCCAGGCCCGCTCGCTGGCCCGGGCGCGCGACACCTTCGGGCTCGCGCCGGCGGTCACCACGCTCCAGCGGGAGTGGGCGTCGGCCATGGCATGCGAGGCCGCCGCCGCCGAGTACCTCTTCGAGGAACTGGCCGGTGGCCCCGCCGGGTTCGTCACGAGCGCCGGGGCCCGGTCGCTCCTCGCCGCGTTCCGCCGCACCCCGGGCGCTGCGGCGTACGACGAGGACCTGGCCGCCCTCGCCGGCGACCTCCCAGCCCGCCGCAGGCTGGTGGAGGCCTGGCTCTCCGCGTACACCGCGGCGCACGGCCGGGAGACCGACGGCGGGGATCTCGCCGAGGCGGTCGCCGTGGAGCTCTGCCCGGGGCTGGAACGGTACGGATCCGACGCGCCCCAGAGCGCGACGGTCGAAGGACTGCTCGGCGACCACCCCCGGGTGGTCCAGGGCCGCCTGACCATCCGGCTGGACGAACTCCTCACGCGCACGGCGGAGTTCCGCGCGAACGGCGTACCGGGATTCCGTGCGTACCAGCGGCTGCGCACCCGTCTCGTCGACGCCGAGCGGAGCAGGCTGCGGCTGGACGACCACCGGCCGCGCACCATGCCCGCGTTCGTCCGCAGCAAGCTGCTGGACGAGGTGTACCTCCCGCTCATCGGCGACAGCCTGGCCAAGCAGCTGGGGACCGCCGACGCGGACCGGCGCACCGACTCGCAGGGCCTGCTGCTGCTGGTCTCCCCACCGGGTTACGGCAAGACGACGCTCATGGAGTACGTGGCGGAACGGCTCGGCATGGTCCTCGTCAAGGTCAGCGGACCGAACCTCGGCCACGAGGTGACCTCGCTCGACCCCGCCCTGGCGCCCGGGGCGACGGCCCGCCAGGAGGTCGAGAAGATCAACTTCGCGTTCGAGTCGGGCTCCAACACCCTGCTCCACCTCGACGACATCCAGCACACCTCGCCCGAGCTGCTCCAGAAGTTCATCCCGCTCTGCGACGCCACCCGACGCGTGGAAGGGGTGCGGGACGGGCGGCCGCGCAGCTACGACCTGCGGGGCAAGCGGTTCGCGGTGGTCATGACGGGCAACCCGTACACCGAGTCCGGGGCCCGCTTCCGGATTCCCGACATGCTCGCCAACCGGGCCGACGTCCGCAATCTCGGCGAGGTGCTGAGCGGGCGGGACGAGGTCTTCGCGCTGAGCTTCGTCGAGAACGCCCTGACGGCCAACCCGGTGCTCGCCCCGCTCGCCGGGAGCTCCAGGGGCGACCTCGACGTTCTCGTACGCATGGCCGCCGGCACGAGCCCGGCCCGCACGGACCGGCTGGAACACGGCTACGCCCCCGCCGAGCTGGAACGGATCGTCTCCGTCCTGCGCCACCTGCTGACCGCCCGGGACACCGTCCTCGCGGTGAACGCCGCGTACATCGCCTCGGCCGCGCAGTCGGAGGAGACCCGCACCGAGCCGCCCTTCCGGCTCCAGGGCTCGTACCGCGACATGAACAAGATCGCGGAGCGGATCGTGCCGGCCATGAACGACGCCGAGGTGGCCGCCGTCATCACCGACCACTACACGGCAGAGGCCCAGACCCTCACCACCGGCGCCGAGTCGAACCTGCTGAAGCTGGCAGCGCTGCGGGGCACACTCACCCCCGCACAGGCCGAACGCAGGGCCGCGATCCTCTCCGGCCACGCACGCTCCCAGGCCCTCGGCGGCCCGGACGGCGACCCCGCCACCCGGGCGGTCGGAGCCCTCGGGCTGCTCGCCGACCGGATCGCGGCCGTCGAGAGCGCCATCGAGCGCGCCGCGGACCCACGCCGCCTGCTCGCCTCCCCGCCGCCCTGCCCCCATGCCACCGCCCGGGAGGCCTGACCCCCGGACGCCCCGTCAGGAAGGACCACCAGGCATGCTGGGTTTCGTGCCCCCTCTTCCACAGCAGCCCCAACGCCCGCCTCGCGCCGGGCACATGGTCGTATGCGGTGACGACGCGCTCGCCCGGCGGCTGGCCGTGGAGCTGCGCTACGTGTACGGCGAGCGGGTCACGCTGGTCCTCCCACCGGGCCGGGACGCGGCGCGCCCCGAGCTGCCGCTCACCCAACGGGCGCGTGCGGCGGCCCTGTTCGGCCGGATGTCGGCCGCGATGAACCGCAACGGGGCCCCGGGCGGGGACGACACCGCGGCCGGGGTGGAGGCCGTACGCATCATCGAGGCTTCCGAGCCCTCCGACGAGGTGCTGGAGGAGGCCGGCGCGGACCGGGCGGCGGCGCTCGCCCTCGTGTACGACGACGACGAACGCAACATCCGTGCCGCGCTGACCGCCCGCCGGCTCAACCCCCGCCTGCGGCTCGTCATCCGGCTCTACAACCGCAAGCTCGGCCAGCACCTGGAGACGCTCCTGGACCAGGCGGCGGCCCTGGCCGTCCCGGGCATCGACCCCGCCGCACTGGACGCGTCGACGACCGTCCTCTCCGACGCCGACACCGCGGCGCCCGCCCTGGCCGCCACCGCGGTGACCGGCAGCAGCAAGGTCATCCAGGCCGAGGGGCTCCTCCTGCGGGCGGCGGAACGGCCGCCGCCGCGGGCGGGCGCGCTCGCCGACCCCGGGCTCTGCACGCTGGCCCTGCTCTCCTCCACCTCCCACGACCCCGCGGGCACCGAGGGCTCGGACAGCAGCGGCGCCGAGGGGCCCCGGCTGCTGCCGGACCGGGCGACGGTCGAGGCGGCCACGGGCCGCGGCACGATCGTCCTCGAAGCCGTCAGCAAGGCCGGACCGGAGCGGGAGCCCCGCCGCATGGGCGGCCGGGGCGCGCCGCTGAGCCGAGTCTTCTCCCGCAGGCTGCGCTGGTCGGCGGCGGGGGTGATGGCAGCCGTCGTGGGCCTGGCAGTCGCCTCGGTGCTCACCAACGGGGACAGCCCGCTGCACGCCACCTACCTCACCCTGCTCGACCTGCTGGCCATGGGCGATCCCGCGCCCGACGACGCCCCCATGTCCCGCCAGATCATCCAGCTCCTGTCCGGGACGGCGGGCCTCCTCCTGCTGCCGCTGCTGGTGGCCGCCGTCCTGGAGGCGTTCGGCACCCTGCGCGGCGCGTCCGCGCTGCGTCGCCCCCCGCGCGGCCTGTCCGGTCACGTGGTGCTGCTGGGCCTCGGCAAGATCGGCTCCCGGGTGCTGGTGCGGCTGCGCGAGATGAACATCCCCGTGGTGGCCGTGGAGGAGGACCCCGAGGCGCGCGGCGTCCCGCTGGCCCGCGTCCTGCGGGTCCCCACGGTCATCGGGGACGCCACCCAGGAGGGTGTGCTGGAGGCCGCCAAGATCCACCGGGCCCGGGCGTTCCTCGCCCTGACGAGTGCCGACACGACGAACCTGGAGGCGACGCTGTACGCCCGCTCCGTCGCGCCCGACCTGCACGTCGCCCTGCGCCTGTACGACGACGAGTTCGCCACGGCCGTCTACCGCACCCTGCGTACCGCGCACCCGGGGGCGGTGACCCGCTCCCGGTCCGTCACCCACCTGGCCGCTCCCGCCTTCGCGGGCGCCATGATGGGGCGCCAGATCCTGGGGGCGATCCCGGTGGAGCGGAAGGTGATGCTCTTCGCCGCCCTGGTGGTCGACGGCCATCCCCAGCTGGAGGGCCGCACGGTCGAACAGGCCTTCAGGGCCGGCTCCTGGCGGGTCCTCGCCCTGGACGCGACACCGCCGGCCGACCGGCTGCCCGACCTCTCGGCCACACCTCCGTTCGACCCGCTCGCCCCGGCCTCGGCCGGCACCTCGGACCGGGCCTCCGGCCTGGTCTGGGACCTGCACCCCGGCTATGTGCTGCGCCGGGGCGACCGTGTCGTCATCGCGGCGACCCGGCGCGGCCTGGCGGAGCTGCTCCGCGGACGCGGGGTGCCGGTCCCGGGCTGAACGGGGCGGGGCGCGACCGTGCGCGGCGGTGGCCCGGGCCCGCACGCGCGGCCGGGCGCGGTGGGCCCGCGTACGTGTCCGTACGCGGGCGGGCACCGCGTGGAGCGCGGCTCAGCGCGGCGTTCCCATGGCCTCGCGCACCTCGTCCAGGGTCGCCTCGGCCACGGCGGTCGCCCGTTCGTTCCCGGCGCGCAGCACCTCGCGCACGTACCCCATGTCCCGCGCGTACTCCGCCCGCCGGGCGCGGACCGGGGCGAGGTGGGTGTTCACGGCCTCGGTGACCGTGCGCTTGAGACCGGCCGCTCCGGCGTTCCCGATCTCCTCGGCGACCGTGTGCGGGTCGCGGTCCAGGCAGAGCGCCGCCAGCAGGACCAGGCTCGACACACCGGGGCGCGACTCGGGGTCGTAGGTGACGTACCGGTCGGCGTCGGTGGTCGCGCCCTTGATCAGCCGGGCGGTCTCGTCGGCGTCCGCGCCCAGGGCGATGGAGTTGCCGCGGCTCTTGCTCATCTTGGTGGCGTCGGTGCCGAGCAGGAGGGGCGCGGCCGAGAGCAGCGCGTCCGGCTCGGGGAAGACGGCCCCGTACCGCTCGTTGAAGCGGCGGGCGACGGTGCGGGTGAGCTCCAGGTGCGGCAGCTGGTCCTGGCCCACGGGCACCAGGTTTCCCTTGCAGAACAGGATGTCGGCCGCCTGGTGGACCGGATAGGTGTACATGAGGCCGCTGACGGCGGACTGGCGGGAGTGCGCGATCTCGTCCTTCACGGTGGGGTTGCGGCCCAGCTCGGCGACGGACACCAGCGACAGGAACGGCAGCAGCAGCTGGTTCAGCGCGGGCACGGCGCTGTGGTTGAAGACGGTCGAGCGGGCGGGGTCGACCCCGATGGCGAGGTAGTCCAGGAGCAGGCCCTCCACGTGCTCGTCGAGCCGCTCGGCGACGTCCCGGTCGGTGAGGACCTGGTAGTCGGCGATCAGGACGAAGACCTCCACGCCGAGGTCCTGGAGCCGCACCCTGTTCCGGAGGGTCCCGAAGTAGTGCCCGAGGTGCAGCGCACCGGTGGGCCTGTCCCCGGTCAGGACGCGGAAGCGGGCGGGGTCGAGGGCCAGCTGCTGTTCCAGTTCGGCGCTGCGGCGCACGGCCGGACTGACGGACGGATCGGTGGTGACGGTCACGGGACTCTCCTCGCTGGTGGTGCACCGGTGGAGGACGGCCCGCGACAGGTGCCGAGGCAGCGAGAAGGGCCGTCCGAAGATCGAACGGCCCTGGTCCGCGCTGAGGGAGGTGGCCGCTCCTAGGAGGAGCGCCACCAGTTACGGCACGGTACGGAGGTCATTGCGCGAGTTTAGCGCCCACCGGCTCCCCCCGGGCCGGGTTCCGCGGGGGTCGGCCGGTCGGGGCCGCGCCGGGCCGCCCCGGCGACCGTGCACGCACGGGCAACCGCCCGTCGCGCATCCGCTACCCGCCGAAGCGGCCCCCGCCGTAGAACTGGAAGCAGGCGCCCCGGCCGCACCACCCCGGCGACGGACGGAATACCAGGGGTGGGTGCTCCGTTGTAGGGTGTTCACATAGTTCAACGTTCAACCAATGATCGACACCTTGGAGGCGGGCGCCATGCAGTTCGGGATCTTCACCGTCGGGGACGTCACCACCGACCCCACGACCGGTACGACGCCCAGCGAGAACGAGCGGATCAAGGCGACCCTCGCCATCGCGCTGAAGGCCGAGGAGGTGGGCCTGGACGTCTTCGCGACCGGCGAGCACCACAACCCGCCGTTCGTCCCGTCCTCGCCGACAACCACGCTCGGCTACATCGCCGCCCGCACCGAGAAGCTGATCCTCTCCACGTCCACCACCCTGATCACCACCAACGACCCGGTGAAGATCGCGGAGGACTACGCCACCCTCCAGCACCTGGCGGACGGCCGCGTCGACCTGATGATGGGCCGCGGCAACACCGGACCGGTCTACCCCTGGTTCGGCAAGGACATCCGCCAGGGCATCCCGCTCGCGATCGAGAACTACGCGCTGCTCCACAAGCTGTGGCGCGAGGACGTCGTCGACTGGGAGGGGAAGTTCCGCACCCCGCTGCAGTCCTTCACCTCCACCCCGCGCCCCCTGGACGGCGTACCGCCCTTCGTCTGGCACGGCTCGATCCGCTCCCCGGAGATCGCCGAGCAGGCCGCGTACTACGGCGACGGGTTCTTCCACAACAACATCTTCTGGCCCATGGAGCACACGAAGAAGATGGTCGACCTCTACCGGCGCCGCTACGCCCACTACGGGCACGGCACCGCCGAGCAGGCGATCGTCGGCCTCGGCGGCCAGGTGTTCATGCGCAAGAACTCTCAGGACGCGGTACGGGAGTTCCGCCCGTACTTCGACAACGCGCCGGTCTACGGTCACGGCCCCTCCCTGGAGGACTTCACCAGCCAGACCCCGCTGACCGTCGGCTCCCCGCAGGAGGTCATCGACCGCACCCTCTCCTTCCGCGAGGACATCGGCGACTACCAGCGCCAGCTCTTCCTGATGGACCACGCGGGGCTCCCGCTGAAGACGGTCCTGGAGCAGCTCGACATCCTGGGCGAGGAGGTCGTGCCCGTGCTGCGCAAGGAGTTCGCCCGCCTGCGCCCGGCCGGAGTGCCGGACGCGCCCGTCCACCCCGCGGTAGCCGCGGCCCGCGCCACCGCAGACCTGAAGGAGCTCTGAGCACCGTGACCGTCACCGCCCCGCTGAGGATCGTCGCCGTCGCGGCGGGCCTGAGCAGCCCCTCGTCCACCCGGCTGCTGGCCGACCGGCTCGCCGAGGCCACCCGGGAACGGCTGGAGGCCGAGCAGGACCGGCGCGTCGAGGTGGAGGTCGTCGAGCTCCGCGACCTCGCCGTGGACATCGCGAACCACCTGGTCACGGGATTCCCGCCGGCCGCCCTGAAGAGGGCCCTGGACGCGGTGACCGCGGCGGACGGACTGATCGCCGTGACGCCGGTCTTCACGGCCTCGTACAGCGGCCTGTTCAAGTCCTTCTTCGACCTGGTCGACAACACCGCGCTCACCGGCAAGCCCGTCGTCGTCGCGGCGACCGGCGGGACACCCCGGCACTCGCTGGTCCTGGAGCACGCGATGCGCCCGCTCTTCGCCTACCTCCGCGCGGTCACCCTGCCGACCTCCGTCTACGCGGCGTCGGAGGACTGGGGCTCCCACGGCGACGAGTACACCGAGGGCCTGCCCTCCCGGATCCGGCGCGCGGGAGGCGAACTCGCCTCCGCCGTCACCGGGCGCACGGTCTCCGGCGCCTCACGGGCTCTCACGCTCGACGACGGCGAGGACGCCGTGGTCCCGTTCGAGCAGCAGCTCGCGGCGCTGCGGACCGGCTGACCCGGCTCGGAGCACCCGCCCGTCACACGAGGTCTGACTACAGTTGATCCCGGTATGTCCGGCATGCTGGAACACTCTGGAGGCAGACATGGGCAGGATCGTCGTGGGCGTGGACGGATCGGACGCGTCACTCAAGGCGCTGCACTGGGCGGTACGCCAGGCGGAGCTGACCGGGGACACCGTCGAGGCGGTGAACAGCTGGGAGTACCCCGCCACCAGCTGGGCGTCCATGATGCCGGGCATGCCGGAGGACTTCGACCCGCAGGCCGTCGCGACGGTGGCGCTCACCGAGGCGCTCGAGGAGGCCCTCGGCGCGGCGGGAGCGGCGGCCGTCGAGAAGATCGTCGTGATCGGCAACCCGGCCCAGTCCCTCCTGGACCGGGCCGAGGGTGCGAACCTGCTGGTCGTGGGCGCCCGCGGCCGCAGCGGCCTCAAGGCCACCCTGCTCGGCTCGGTCAGCCTCCACGTCACCCAGCACGCCACCTGCCCGGTCACCGTCGTCCACGGCTGACACCGGCACCGGACGGACCACCGGGTGGGCGCCCAGGTGGTCCGAACCCTCACTTCCGGTTGTAGAGCCTCATCGTCACCGCACCGAACACCACGACGAAGAGCGCCGACCACCCCAGCGACCAGGCGATGTCCGTTGCCGGCCAGTTCCCGGCCATCAGCTCGCGTACCGCCGCGGCGAGATGGGTCACCGGGCTGTTGTTCACGAACGCCTGCAGCCAGCCGGGCATCGTCGACGGGTCGACGAAGACATTGCTCAGGAACGTCAGCGGGAAGATCACCATCATGCTGACGCCCATCACCGACTTCTCGCTGCGCAGCATCAGCCCGAACATCGTCCAGATCCACGAGAAGGCGAACGAGAACACCAGCAGCAGCGCGACGCCCGCCAGCACCCCGAGCACCCCGCCCTGCGGCCGGTAACCGATGACGATCCCGACGACTAGCATCACCGCCGAGGCCATCAGGTAGCGCACGACATCGCCGAGCAGATAGCCGACCATCGGCGCGGGCCGCCAGATCGGGAGCGTGCGGAAGCGGTCGAACACCCCCTTCTCGATGTCGGTGTTGACCGCCAACCCCGTGTACATCGTGATCATCACGACGCTCATCACGAGGATCCCCGGCAGCAGGAACTGGATGTAGCTCTCGGTCGAGCCCGCCAGCGCACCTCCGAAGAGGTACGTGAACATCAGCACCATCATGATCGGGAAGACCGTCACGTCGAAGAGCTGCTCCGGCACGTGCTTGATCTTCAGCATCGCCCGCCAGCCGAAGGTGAACGACGCGGACAGCGCGCTCGGCCGGTGCGGACGCTCCTGCCCGACGAGCAGCGACGCGAGCGTCCGCGCGTCCGGAGCGGCGAGCCCGGCGTCGTCGTGTTCGGTGGTCCGGGTGGGCGCGGTACTCACGCCGCCACCCCCTTCTTGTCCGTGAGCGCCAGGAAGACCTCGTCGAGGCTGGGCTGGCCGAGCGCGAAGTTGTCCACCTGGATGCCGGCCCTGGCCAGCTCGGCCAGCGCGCGGGCGGCCTGCTCCGCCGCCCCCTTCTCCGTGCCGTGGCCGCCGACCGTCGCCGTCAGCGCCACCGGGTCGTGGTCCAGCTGGACCGTCGCGTCCAGCACCAGTGCCAGCACGCGTTCCGCCTCGGGCCGCTGCGCCGGATCACGCAGCCGGAGGTGGACGGAGCCCGCACCCACGGATGCCTTGAGCTCGCCCTTCGTCCCCTCGGCGATCACCTTGCCGTGGTCGATCACCGCGATCCGGGAAGCCAGGTGGTCGGCCTCGTCGAGGTACTGGGTGGTCAGCATGACCGTGGTGCCCTGGGCGACGACCGCCCGCACGATGTCCCACACCTGGTTGCGGCTGCGCGGGTCCAGCCCGGTCGTCGGTTCGTCCAGGAAGAGCAGGTCCGGTGTGTTCAGGATGGAGGCCGCGATGTCGATCCTCCGCCGCATGCCGCCCGAGTAGTTCTTCACCTGCTTGCCCGCCGCCTCGCTCAGCCCGAACGCCTCCAGAAGCTGCGCCGAGCGGTCCCGGGCGGCCGGCTTGGAGTGGCCCAGCAGCCGGGCGAGCAGCACCAGGTTCTCCGTACCGGTGAGGTCCTCGTCGACCGAGGCGTACTGCCCGGTGAGGCTGACCCGGCTGCGGACCGTGTCGGCCTCCCTCACCACGTCGTGCCCGAAGACCCGCGCCCGGCCCTCGTCCGGCCGCAGCAGCGTGGCCAGCACCCGGACGGTGGTGGTCTTGCCCGCCCCGTTGGGGCCCAGGACCCCGTAGACGGTGCCGGTGGGCACGGCGAGATCGACGCCGTCCACCGCGCGGTTCTCACCGAAGACCTTCACCAAGCCCTCGGTCTCGATGGCCAGTTCAGCGCTCATGGTCCCTTCCTTGCCGGATTACGGAGGGCGGTACGGGCCACGATGGCACGGTACGGGGCGGCACAGTGCCGAAACGGACGGATTGGGTGAAACGGGCGCGCGCGGCAGCCGGATCACCTCCGGCGGCCGCGCCCATCGGTGCGCACACGACGGCCGGGGCGCCTTCCCCGCCACCGCGGAGACCGGGTTCCCCGCCACCGCGGGAGACCGGTCAGCCCTCGCGTCCGCATGCGTCGCCGTTCAGCCCTCGCGGGTGCGCTGCCAGGTCAGTCCTCGCGCGTGTAGTAGAGGTAGAACATCGCGGCGGACATACCCGCGCCGACGACCAGCCCGAGCAGCCCGGACGCCAGCACGCTGTTCTCGTTCAGGCTGTAGAGGTAGCCGATCGCGCCTCCCGTGAGCGCCCCGAACGCACCGGCCCGCAGCTCGCGCGGCAGGGACCACCTCACCCGCGCGAGCGCGAAGCAGAGCACCGCGAACGCGGCCCCGGAGATCACACCGCGCCAGATCTGGCTGTCGGTGGTCGTGCCCCCGTCCCGCGTGATGAAGAAGGCCCAGAAACCGAGGATCACCCCCAGCGCGAGGGGCACCGCCCAGGCCAGGGGGGTGCGCCCATGGCGCACCGGTGTGCGGGTACGCGCCGGTCGTCGCGCCGGCATCGTCGCGTGTGTGGCCATGGCGCACAGCTCCTTCCGTCACCCCGTGCACCTCCCAGCGCACACCCGGCCGGGCCACCCGGCAACTCGAATGGCCCACGGCCCACGGCGCACCCCGGCCACGGGCGGTTGGCTGGTGGACGTGCGGACCTACCTCTCAGCCGCCCTGTCGGCGCTCCTGCTCGTCCTGCTCGCCGTGCTGGTCCCGGTGAGCGCCCTCTCCGCATGGGTCGACCTGGAGCTCGACGACACCGACCGCTACCTCGCCGCCGTCTCCCCCCTGGCGTCCGACGAGGACGTACGCGACACCGTCGCCACCCTGGTCACCGACGAGACGATGAAGAACGTCGACCTCGGACCGCTCCAGGACAGCGCCGAACAGTTCCTGCACGAGGCCGCCCTCTCCTTCACCGCGACGGACGCCTTCCAGCGCGCCTGGGACAGTGCGAACCGCGCGGCGCACCAGGCCGTCTCCGCCTCGCTGCACGGCGACGACGGGCAGGCGGTGACCATCGATCTCGCCCCGGTGATCGAGGACGTCAAGAAGGACCTGGTCGACGCCCGGGTGCCGTTCGCCGAGCAGATCCCGGTCCAGGAGACCTCGATCACCGTGCTGCCCGCCGACCGGGCGGACGGCCTCCGCGACGCGTTCAGGTGGCTGCGGTACTGCAGCGTCTGGCCTGCCGTGGGGACGGCGGTGCTGCTCGTCCTCGTGCTGGGGCTCACCCTCGTACGCGGAGGCGCCCGGGCGGGGCTGACGGCGGCCGCCGTGGTGGGCGGCGGGCTCGTCCTCGGCGCCACCCTCCTGCGGATCGCGGTGGCCGTCGGGCGGGACCGGATGCTCGACGAGGTACCGGGCACCGACCGGGACGCGGCCGCCGCGGTCTACGACGCGCTGACCGCCTCCCTCCGTACGACGGTGTGGGTGGTGCTCGTGGTGGGCGCGGTCCTGCTCGTCGCCGGGATCGCGGGCCGGACGCTGACCGCCCGCCGCGCCCGGAGCCCCGTACCGCGCCCCCGCGCCGGCTGAGGCGCCTGGCCCGACATGCGCGGGCGCGTGGGCCGGGCGAGAGTGGGACGCGTGAGCGCAGGGGGGCGACTGAGAGGTCTGCCGTATGCGAGCCATCGCTGTCAGCGCCTTCCGTACGGAGCCCTGTCTCGTCGAGGTGCCCAAGCCGGAACCCGGTCCAGGAGAGATCCGGGTCAAGGTCGAGTACGCCGCGCTCAACCCGCTCGACTGGCAGACCGCGGACGGCGCACCCGCCCCCGGCGCGCCGCTCGCCTTCCCCCACGTCCTGGGTACCGACTTCGCGGGCCGGGTGGACATGATCGGCAGCGGCGACAACCTGTTCCGCGTCGGCGACCCGGTCTTCGGCCGCGTGACCGCGCCGTCCCTCGGACGCAGCGGGGCGTACGCCGAGTACCTGTGCGTCCCTCAGGACTCCCCTGTCGCCCTGGTCCCCGGCGAGCTGCCCCTGCGGACCGCGGCCGCGCTCCCGACGTCCGGGACCACCGCGGCGCAGATCCTGTCGAGCACCGCCGTGCGCAGCGGGCTGAGCCTGCTGGTGGTGGGGGCCACCGGGGGTGTCGGCAGCTTCCTCACCCAGTTGGCGGCAGGGCGGGGCACCGGGGTAGTGGCGGCCGTGCGGGGCGACGAGGGACGGCGGATGGCGGCGCTCGGCGCCGCCGCCACCGTGGACACGACTCTCGGCCCGGAAGCGGTGGAGGCGGCGGTACGCGTCCTCTACCCGGACGGCGTCGACGCCCTCGTCGACCTCGTCTCGGACGATGCCGCCTCCTTCGCCCCGTACGTCGCCCTGGTCCGCGACGGCGGCGTCACGGTGACCACGAGGGGCGCGCCCGCGCCACCCGGTGTGGCGTGGACCGACTACCGGCTCGCCCCGAGCACCGCGCTCCTCGACGAACTGGCCGCGGCGGTCGCCGCGGGGGAGCTGGAGGTCCCGGTCGACATGGAGCTGCCGCTGGAGAAGGCCCCGCAGGCACTCACCCAGAACCGCGCGGGCGGCGCGCGCGGCAAGACCGTCTTCAGCGTCTGAGGCGACCCGCGTGGCGCTACCGCGACCGACCGCCGCGCCTCGCCCCGGGCGTCCTGACGCTCGCGGCCGCACGGGGACCACGGACGAGGAGAGACACATGGCCGACCAGGACATCTTCGACGACATCGACCAGCTGGTCACCGAGGAACGCGCCCTGCGCGACCGCTCCACAGCCAACCTGGGGCTGACCGCCGAGGAACGCTCACGGCTGCGCGAGGTGGAGGTCCGGCTCGACCAGTGCTGGGACCTGCTGCGACGACGGCGTGCGCTCGGCGAGTACGGCGAGGACCCCTCGAAGGCCCGGGTACGCCCGGCCGACCAGGTGGAGGGGTACCAGAGCTGACCGGCGGGGTGGATACCGGAGCGGACCGGCGGGGTGGATCGATACCGGAGCTGACCGCCGGCTGGCGGGATACCGCAGCTGACCGCCGGGTGGAGGGATACCGGAACTGGCGGGTCAGCCCTGGTCGGGGCCCCGGCCCTGGAGGCGTTCCATCTCCCGCCGGTCCCGCTTGGTCGGCCGGCCCGCGCCCCGGTCACGGACCGGGACCTGGATCGCCGCCTCACGCGGCGGCGGGGGCGGGCTGTTGTCGACGAAGCACTCGGCCGCGACCGGTGGCCCGACCCGCTTCCGCACGATCTTCGAGACCACCACGATCCGGTCCCGGCCCGCGTGGCGCAGCCGTACCTCGTCGCCCGTACGCAGGTTCTGGGCGGGCTTCGCGCGCTCGCCGTTGACCCGGACGTGGCCCGCACGGCAGGCGGCGGCGGCCTGCGAGCGCGTCTTCGTCAGCCGGACCGACCAGATCCACGCGTCGACCCGGACACTGCCCTCCGCCTGCGGCGCCTCACCGGAAACCATGGGTCCGACTCTAGTCCGGTGAGGCGCCGCCGTGCGGTCAGGAACCGAAGGCGCTGATGACCTCGCTCATGCCGTAGCTGTACAGCTCCCGCTTGCAGACACCGCACTTGCTGGGCGCGTGCTCACTCAGCGACCACAGCTGCGGGGCGACACCGTTGCCCCTGCCGTGCTCGAGGTAGAGGTCCTCGGGGCCGTACGAGCTCTCCAGGATCTTCGAGTTGCCGACGAGCTGCGAGGTGCCGTCCACGGTCTGCGGCGTCGCCTGCAGCAGCCGGCCGTTGTCGTAGCCGTTGCTGCGGTGGAAGTACCACTTCCCCTCGTAGCGCATGACTCCCTGGATCTTGTGCCAGAGCGCTTCCTTGCCGAAGGTGCCGGAGTCCGGCAGCCCGTAAGCGAGGTCGGCCGCCGCGTTGGTCCCCTGGGTGCCCTCGACCGCAGCGGTGAGCGCCGTCATGGGGTAGGTACCGACCCGGCCGTGGCTGGTGCCGCCGTTGTTGTAGTTGCAGTACTCACCCAGGACCATGTGGTCCGTCCCGGTCCGGTCGAGCGAGATGTACGACGCCTTCGGACGGCCGGTGGCGTAGCACTGGTTGCCCGCGGTCGTCCCGGTGTTCTTGGCCGTGGTGAACTTCAGCGTGGCGACCTGGGGCATGACGTACCGGTAGCCGTAGGCGTACCAGACGTTGCTCTGCCGGCCGACCTGCTTCTTGTTCTCGACATCGCTGACCAGGCCGTCGGGGGTCGGGTCGTTGACCGAGCTGTCGTTGTCCGGGTTGAGGTCCATGATCCGGCGGAGGTCGAAGACCCGCATTCCGTTGGCGGTGTCGGCCACGTACAGGTAGTTGCCGTACCAGACCATGCCGCCCGCGTGGATGCCGTTCTGTGCCGCACAGGACGACGTCACGCTGCTCGTGCACTTGCCCTCGCGTGCGTGCAGGGCGTCGAACGAGATGTGGTCCTTGGAGTTCACGTACGGCCAGACCAGCAGGACGTGCCGGTACTTGCCGGTGGCCTTGTTGAAGAAGCTGACCCGGATGCCCTTCTCGTTGCAGGCGTCGGAGGCGGAGGACTGTACGCAGTTGTCGCGCCCGGAGGCGTAGTTGCTGCGGCCCGGGTTCTCGTTGTCGTAGCTGGCGACCGCGATGGGATCGGAGTCCGAGTCACCCCAGTTCTCGTCCTCCTGCGCGTCCGAGACACCGGTGATGGCCTGCGGGATCCACTCGGTGGATATCGCGTCGTCCTTGCTCTGCCAGCAGACCCGCGCGTGGTTGCCGAGGTCGGAGCCGTAGATCCCGGTGGTCCCGCACGCGGAGTTCCACAGGGAGTCGCGGTTGGCCTGCTCCATGAGTGCCGTGAGGCCCTGCGTCGGCAGAGCCTTGTAGAGCTGGTCGACCATCCCCGTGAGATTGCTGCCCGCGGTCAGGTTGAAGTCGCTCGCCCGGCCGGGTACCACGGCCAGGGTGCCCGCGGAGGACCGCGCGGAGGGCGCCTCGGCGGACCCGGTGGCCGGAGTGGAGCCGTCGGGCCCCGCGAAGTCGTCCTGCTCCCCCTCGGGGGCGTCCGCGAATCCGTCGTCCGGCATGCCCTCGTGGCCGGGCACCGGGTCGTCGGCGGTGACGGCACCGGGTGCTGCGGCCGGGGTGGCGGCGGCGCCCGCGGCCGGCACCAGTGCCGACAGCAGCGCACCCGCCACCACGGCACAGGCCGCGAGGCGGGTTCTGCGAGTTCGTCGTCCCATGCGGAAATCCTCCGTAGTGCTGTGCTGAAACGTGTACGGCCGGTGTCGCTGACCTGACGTCAGGACACCGGCCGTGCACGCTAGCAAGGCAACTACGTTCGCATCGCATCTATTTGGGACGGGAACATCGTCCCCACGGGATCGGCACGTCCGGAGGGCGGCATCCGCTTCTCACGGAGTTCGCTCTCCCGGGCCTCCGCGGGCCGGACGCTCCCGACCGGGTCCGGCGCCGACCGGGGCGGAGGTCCGGCTCCGACCGACGCCCCGGCTCCGGCTCCGGCTCCGGCAGGTTCAGACGCCGATGTCGCTGCCGTCCTTGCGCCAGACGGCGACGACCGCCGGGCGGACGATCCTGCCGGGGCCGTCGGGCCAGGTGCTCGCCGGCTTCTCGACGGACGCGCCGTCGACCTCGCCCGGGTGCTGCACGGCGACCAGGACCCGGCGGTCCTGGATCAGCGGGCCGCAGGTCTCGGCACCGGCCGGCACCGTGAGGAACTGCTTGAGCTCACCCCGCCGCTCTCCCTGGGTGGCGACCCCGAACAGCCCGTCGTGGGAGCCGAGCTGATTGCCGTCCGTGGAGATCCACAGGTTGCCGTGGCTGTCGAAGGCCACGTTGTCCGGGCAGGAGATCGGGCTGACCTTGTCCTTGGGGAAGCCCGAGAAGTACGTGGCCGGGTCCTCCGGGTCGCCCGCCACGAGGAAGAGCCGCCAGGCGAAGCCGTCACCGGCCGGGTCGTCCCAGTTCTCCGCGAGCTCCAGGATCTGTCCGTGCTTGTTGGCGTTGCGCGGGTTGGCCTCGTCGGCACCCGCCTTGCCGGCCTTCCCGCGGTCGGTGTTGTTGGTGAGCGCGACGTACACCCGGCCGGTGCGCGGCGACGGCTCGACGTCCTCGGGGCGGTCCATCTTCGTCGCGCCGACCTTGTCACCGGCCAGACGGGTGAAGACGTAGACCTCGTCGGCGGTCATGCCGGGCACGTGCGAGGTGTCACCGGTCGCCAGCGGGATCCAGACGCCGCTTCCGTCGAACTCGCCGTCCGAGGGAAGCTTGCCCGTGCCGTCGAACTCGGTGGCGGGGGAGTCACCCGTCAGCTTGGCGACGTACAGCGTGCCCTCGTCCAGCAGCGTCAGGTTGTGCTCGCGGGCGGCCCGCGAGTTGCCCTTCCGCATCTGCTTGCTGGAGACGAACTTGTAGAGGTAGTCGAAGCGTTCGTCGTCGCCCATGTACACGACCGGGCGGCCGTCCGCGGTCAGCCGGGGCTGCGCGGCCTCGTGCTTGAAGCGGCCGAGCGCGGTCCGCTTGCGGGGGGTGGAGTCCGGGTCGTACGGGTCGAGCTCGACCACCCAGCCGAAGCGGTGTGCCTCGTTCGGCTCCTGGGCGAGGTCGAAGCGCTTGTCGAACCTCTCCCACTTGCGCTCCGTCGCGGCGGTGCCGATGCCGTAGCGCTTGTCGGTGTCGCTGGAGCCGTTGGCGAAGTACTGGTTGAAGTTCTCCTCGCCGTGCAGCGTGGTGCCCCACGGAGTGGTGCCGCCCGCGCAGTTGTTGAGGGTGCCGAGGACCCTGCTGCCGGTGCGGTCGGCCGAGGTACGCAGCAGCGGGCTCCCGGCGGCCGGTCCGGTGATCCGGAACTCGCTGGTCGCGGTGAGGCGGCGGTTCAGCGGGTGGCGGTTGACCGGGGTCAGCCTGCCGGTGCGGTTCTCCTCCTGGACGACGACCACGGAGAGTCCGTGGGCCGCCCAGGCGATCTCCACCTGCTCGCGCGTCGGGTTGGCCGGATCGTAGCCACGGAACATCAGGATCTCGTCCGTGTACTCGTGGTTGGCGACCAGCACCTGACGGCCGTGCTCGCCCTTGAGGGGGAGCAGGGAGAGGAAGTCGTTGTTGTACCCGAACTGACCGGCCTGGGCCTTCGCGGACTGCTTGTCCGGGTTGAAGGCCGGAGCACCGCGCAGGATCGGTTCGCCCCAGCGGATCACGACGTTCTGGCCGTACCCGTCGGGGACGGTGACCTTGTCGTCCCGGTTGGGAGCCACCGCGCCGAACCGCAGTCCCCGGGCACCCGAAAGGGTGGGCTTCTGCTTGCCGCCCGTACGGCCGGCGAGAGGTGCAGCCTCGGCGACAGGCGCGGACGGACCGCCGAGGGTGGCGGTTCCGGCGGCGGCCACGGTCACCACGGCCGCGGCGCGCATCATCGAACGGCGAGACAGGGCACCGGCGATGATGTCGCCCGCGTACTCGTTGTCGCTGGTGTTGGGAATCTCCTGGAAACAGGCGTCACCGCAGCGGTAGCGGCAGGTCAGCGCAGAGCGCCCGCCCGGGTGCGAGCCGATGAGCGGCAGCATTTTGCGCACGTTTTCGTCCCTCCGTCTGTGTGTCACGCGTGACGGTAGGTGCGCGTCCACGCCATACGTGGGACTGCTGGTGAACAGACGGTGAAGTCCCGGCCACCGCTGCCCTCGCGGCCCGCCAGGACTCGGTTCCGACCCGGTTGGAGCTCGGTTGACGCGGGGGCGGGCCGCGCCGCCGAACGGCCGGATCCGGCCGCTAACCTTACGTATCCG
This sequence comes from Streptomyces sp. NPDC059166, assembly GCF_042755185.1. Taxonomy (NCBI): domain Bacteria; kingdom Bacillati; phylum Actinomycetota; class Actinomycetes; order Kitasatosporales; family Streptomycetaceae; genus Streptomyces; species Streptomyces sp. NPDC059166. Next base: position 96,695 of record NZ_JBHZCI010000001.1, read on the forward strand.
CCCTGGCCAGGGATCAATTCCCGCAGTACGGACATTTATCGCACCCAACTCATGCGAAAGGCCTCGCTCATGGGCATTCGGAGCTTGCTGCGCAAGGTGTTCGGCCGGACGGAGCAGGACGAGCCGACCACGGCCACCGTCCCGCCCCAGGCCGAGCGCACCCAGCCCACGGAGGCGGAGCAGGAGACCGCCACTTCGGCGGCCGAGTCGGCGCAGACATCGGTACCGGCTCCCGCCTCCTCCCCGGACCGGTCCGCCGATGCCGGGCACGACGACTCACGGGCCTCGGACCTGGTGGCGGCTGCCTTCGACAAGCCCGCCGTGTCCTCGGTGACCGCACCGGCCGCCGCGCCCGCGCCCAGGGTTCCCGCCCAGGGCTCGGACCCTGAGGCGAAGCCCGCCGGGAGCACCACGGGTGCCACGGATGCCACGGTCGTCTCCGAGGAAACCGTGGATGCCGTCGAGGACGCGGCGGGGAGCTCCGGCACGACCGAGCCGGCCCCGATCACGATCGACATGGACGACCCGGAGCCGGAGCCGGGCGTCGAGCCCACCGCGGCCGACACCGCGGCCGACGCTGTCACCGCACCGGCCGCCACCGGCACGGAGTCGCCGGAGTCACCGGAACCGGCCACTGAGGCAACCGCGGCCGAAACCGTGGCGCCCGCTGCCGAGGTCGTGGTGCCCGCACCGGCCACCGAGGCTCCCGCCACGGAGGCGCCCGCACCCGAGGCTCCCGCCGCCGAGGCTCCCGCACCCGAGGCTCCCGCCGCTGAGGCGCCTGAGACCACGCCAGTCGTCGAGGCGCCCGCCGGTTCGGAGGAGCCCACCGCTCCGGGCCAGGCCGAGGCTCCCGCCGCCGAGGACGTCCGGGCCGCGCCGCTCGCCGAACCCACGCCGGTCGCCGCCGAGCCCGAGACCGCCCCCGAGCAGGTGCCGTCCGCCGAGGCCACCCCTGTGACGGCCGGTCCCGTCGCCTCGGCCGTCCCGGAGACCGAGCCGGCCGCCGCCGAGCCCGCACCCGAGGCCGCCGAGCCGACCGCCGTCCCGGGCACCGACGCCCCCGTCGCGGAGGCGACGCCCGCAGCCGCCCCGGAGGCCGCGCCCGCGCCCAAGGCCGCCGCCGTGGGCAGGCCCGCCGTGACCCTGGCCCGGGTGAAGGGCTCCGCCCCCGAACTGGTCACTCCGTACAAGGCCGCACAGGCCGCGCTCAAGGCCCAGGGGCTGACCGGGCTGCGGGCGACCGTGTACCTGGTCCTCGACCGGTCCGGGTCGATGCGGCCCTTCTACAAGGACGGCAGCGCCCAGCACCTGGGCGACCGCACCCTGGCACTCGCCGCGCACCTGGACACCTCCGCCACCGTGCAGGTCGTCTTCTTCTCCACCGACATCGACGGCACCGGCGCGATCGACCTCACCGCCCACGAGGGCCGGATCGACGAGCTGCACGCCGGACTCGGCCGCCTCGGCCGTACGAACTACCACCGCGCGGTCGAGGAGGTCGTCACCCACTACGAGAAGTCCGGGGCCACCGGACCGGCCCTGGTCGTCTTCCAGACGGACGGCGCCCCGGACGCCAAGGTCGCCGCCAAGCAGGCACTGACGGACGCGGCGCGGCTCCCGCTGTTCTTCCAGTTCGTCGCGTTCGGCGACGAGGACGCGAAGGGCTTCGACTTCCTGCGCCGGCTCGACGCCGCGAACGCCGGGTTCTTCCACGCGGGCCCCGCTCCCCGCGAGGTTCCCGACGCGGCCTTCTACCGCGAGGTGCTCGCCGGGCTGCCCGCCTGGGCGGCCGCGCGCGGGATCGTCGAAAGCTGACCACAGGCAGCCGTACGGGCACGGCGCCGCCCGCCCTCGGGGCCGGGCGGCGCCGTGCCCGTACCGCCGTGAGCGCCCGCCTCGCACCCCCGTCCGCTTCTCCCGGAATGCGCCGTCGGCGCGGGAACGGATGGTCCGCGAGGCGCTCCGGAGGCGGGCGGCCCTTATCGATGTGAGTGGATCATCCACGGGCCGTTAGGATTTCGACCATGGCGGCCACTGGATCCGAGAAGCAAGGGGGCGACGGCGTGAAGAGTTTCTACGTATCGACCCCCATCTACTACGTCAACGACGCTCCTCACCTGGGCCACGCCTACACGACCGTCGCAGGCGACGTGCTCACCCGCTGGCACCGCCAGCGCGGCGAGAAGGTGTGGTACCTCACCGGCACGGACGAGCACGGTCAGAAGATCATGCGCACGGCCGAGGCGAACGACGTCACCCCCCAGGCCTGGTGCGACAAGCTCGTCGAGGAGGCCTGGAAGCCCCTCTGGGAGCACCTGAACATCGCGAACGACGACTTCATCCGCACGACGGAGAAGCGGCACACGGACCGTGTGCAGGAGTTCGTGCAGGACCTGTACGACAAGGACCAGATCTACAAGGGCGGGTACGAAGGCCCGTACTGCGTGGGCTGCGAGGAGTACAAGCTCCCCGGCGACCTGATCGAGTCCGAGGACGGCACGAAGCTGTGCCCGATCCACAAGAAGCCGGTGGAGCTCCTCAAGGAGGAGAACTACTTCTTCAAGCTCAGTGAGTACGGCCCGAAGCTCATGGAGCTCTACGCGGCCAACCCGGACTTCATCCAGCCCGAGTCGGCGCGCAACGAGATCGTGAACTTCGTCAAGCAGGGCCTCCAGGACCTGTCGATCTCGCGCTCCACCTTCGACTGGGGCGTCCCCGTGCCGTGGGACCCGAAGCACGTGATCTACGTGTGGATCGACGCGCTGCTCAACTACGCGACGGCGGTCGGCTACGGCGCCAACCAGGAGAAGTTCGACAGCACCTTCCCGGCGAACGTCCACCTGATCGGCAAGGACATCCTCCGGTTCCACTCGGTGATCTGGCCGGCCATGCTCATGGCACAGGGCCTCCCGGTGCCCGGCAAGGTCGTCGCCAACGGCTGGCTGATGGTCGGCGGCGAGAAGATGTCGAAGTCGAACCTCACCGGCATCAAGCCCCAGGACCTGACCTCCCACTTCGGCGTGGACGCCTACCGCTGGTACTTCCTGCGCGCCATCGCGTACGGCAGCGACGGCTCCTTCTCCTGGGAGGACTTCACCGCGCGCTACACCTCCGAGCTCGCCAACGACTACGGCAACCTCGCCTCGCGCGTCGCGGCCATGGTCGGCAAGTACTTCGGCGGCGCGCTGCCTGAGGACACGGCGGCCGGTGAGGCGGAGCGGGCGGTCCAGGAGGGTCTGGCGCAGGCCGTCGCCATCGCCGACCGGAAGATCGGCGATGAGCTGGACTTCCAGGGCGGCATCCTGGCGATCTTCGACTTCGTGAAGCAGGTCAACGGCTACATCACCGAGCAGGAGCCCTGGAAGGTCGCCAAGGACACCTCCCCCGAGGGCCAGGCACGCCTCGCGACCATCCTGTACACGGCGGCCGAGTCGCTGCGCGGCGTCGCCGTGCTGCTCAACGCCGTGATGCCGGAGACCTCGCAGAAGCTGTGGGACTCCCTGGGCGCCGAGGCGCCGCTCGGCGCCCTCGCCGCTCAGCCGGTCCAGGACGCGGGCCGCTGGGGCCGGCTGCCCGCCGGCGCGACGGTCACCAAGGGCGCGGTGCTCTTCCCGCGCCTGGAGGAGAAGCCCGCGTAAGCGGCCGTACGCACACACCGAGGAGCCCGGACCCGATCACATCGGGGCCCGGGCTCCTTCGTACGTGCGGCGAGCCTGCCGGCGTGTCCGACGTCGGGCTCGAGAGCTGCCGGCCGCGACACTGTCATGGCCGGCGGGTTGCAGGGCTATGAAGCTCAGCTGCCCGCGGTGGTCGAGGACGCCCAGCGCCGTCTTCGCCGGCAGCGCCGCCTCACTGCTCCTGCTGGATCTCCATCTCTCCGTGGCGGTCGTGGTGATCGCAGGCTGGGGCGTACTCATCGGGTTGCTGCCGCCGGTCTTCCAGATGCACCTGCTGCGGATCGCCTCCCCCGGCCGGGAGGCCGCCTCCGGGGCGATCGGCATCACCGTGCTCAACCTCGGTATCGCCACCGGGGCGACGCTCGGCGGGGCAGTACTCGACAACTGGCAGGCCGGAGCCCTACCCGCCGTCGCCGCCGCGGTCATTGCCGCAGCCGCTTTCGGACTGGTGGTCAACGGACTCCGGGGCCGGCCCGCCACCGGCGAGAGTCCCGGAGCTGATTACACCGACGCTGTCCGAGAAGGGGACGACCCCGGAAGCGCAGGTGCACTGGATTCCTCCGCCGCAGAAGCATGAGGGAGGCGGCTGTAACGGCCGCCGGGCCAGGGAGAGCGTCCGTGCGGCGGGGGGCGGGTTTCGCGGGCCACGGTGGTGACGGGCGGAACGCCTCGATCGTATCGGTGACCGCCAGGACGGGCGGGGCGCGCCGCGTCACGTGCGGTGCCGCCCGTGCTGCGGTTTCCGGAGCATCCCCATCCAGCCTCGGAAGCCACAGCCCCCAGCGCGGCCGCGGTGAGTACCTGCGAAACATCGCCGCCGACCTGCGACATATCGCGGGAAGCCCTCACCGGCCCCTCGCACTCCTCGGGCCCATGATCATCAATCTGGAAGAAGCGCTACTTCGCCGAGGCCCTGGGGGCGAGACCGGCGTCCGCACGGGCGTTCCCCTTGCGGTAGGACTCGATGCGAAGGCCCTGCTCGCCGAAGAACCAGCGGCTCGCGTCCGCCTGGATGCAGATCCGTGTCAGCCAGGCGATGATCCGCCCGCGATCCCCGTCCGGCACCGCCTTGACCCCCATCCTTCCCGTTCACGAATTCCAGCCTCAGGGCTTTCATCCGCGCGTACGGCGTGACGGGCCGGATCCTCGAAGACGTCCTGAGTGAGGACGTTCTCTTCGACAACGCTCACGACGGCCCCCTGGCGAACCGGGGAGACTGTTCCGGAGTACGGCCCGGGACACCGTGTTTACCCGGGAATCAGCGGGCCAGCGACGCCACGTCCCCCATCACGATCACGGGCTCCTTCGCCGGGTCCAGGGTGAGCAGCAGCTCGCGCATCCGGTCCTCCGTCAGCGAGACGCAGCCCTGTGTGGGCCCGCCGTGGTCCACATGGATCCAGATGCCGCCGCCCCGCTCCGCACCCATGGGCCGCGTGCGGTCCAGCGGGCTGGTGCCGGCGACACGGTTGTAGTTGATGGCCACCACGTAGTCGAAGGAACCTTCCAGCGGTTCCCCGAGGAAGCCCTCGCCGCTCACCGCGAAACCGTGCTCCTCGTCGTAGGGAAGCAGCGCGCCCGGGTCCGGTAGCCTGCCGCCCGCGTCCGTCAGGCCGAAGACCCCGATCGGTGACCTGAGGTCGTCGGCGAGATGGCGGTCGGTCCAGCCCTCCATCCCGTTGTGGGCCGGCCAGGGACCGGCCAGAGGGCGCCAGCCCCGGGCGGTGTCATCGCGGCTGTACAGCTCCACCGCCGAACGGTTGGAGTCCGGGCCCTGCCCTGTCACCACGACGGCCTGACGGGCGGTGGCCGGCAGCTGCGCCAGGGTCTGCGGGCCGAGCCCCGGGATCTCGGCGGGAGCGACGAAGGGCTCGACCGTGCGGGAAGGCGCGGGTGACGCCCCTGGCCCGGACGCCCCCCGGGGCCCCGAGGGGTCGTCGGAGCTCCGTACGGCTCCGGCGGAACAGCCGATGACCAGCAGGAAGAGGGCGACGAGAAGGACGTACGGGCGACGCGGGACGGACACGGTGCGCAACTCCTCGGTGGCGGGCGGGCGAGCACTTCCGGTGCCATGTGCCGGGGCGGGCGGTGCCCCACCTGAACCGGTGCCATCCGGATGTACCCGGACCGCGTACCCCCGATCGGCGCGTTCGGCACGTCTCACCCGTACGCAGCAAGAAGGCCCGGAACCTGAGCGGTTCCGGGCCCGGGGCGGAGCACGGCCGCCGCAGACGGCTCCGTCGTGCGCCGCCGGTGAGCCCGGCGGGAACGCGAACAGTCCCCGGCCGGACGGCCGGGGACTGTTTCACGTGGAACCGAAGCGGAACCTCGGGTCCTACTTGGCGCCGGTGTCCCGCGCCACGGAGTCCTTTGCCTCGGCCTTGTCCTTGGCCGCCGCGACCGGCTTGCGCAGCTGGATGTTCAGCTCGCGCAGACGGGTCTCCTCCAGCACGGTCGGTGCGCCCATCATCAGGTCCTGGGCGTTGCCGTTGAGCGGGAAGGCGATCGTCTCGCGGATGTTGGGCTCGTCGGCGAGCAGCATCACGATGCGGTCGACGCCGGGGGCGATGCCACCGTGCGGCGGGGCGCCGAGACGGAAGGCGCGCAGCATGCCCGCGAACTCCTGCTCGACGGTCTCGCGGTCGTAACCGGCGATCTCGAACGCCTTCAGCATCAGCTCGGGCTCGTGGTTGCGGATGGCGCCCGAGGACAGCTCGATGCCGTTGCAGACGATGTCGTACTGCCAGGCGAGGATGTCCAGCGGGTCCTTCTCCTCCAGGTCGGCCAGGCCGCCCTGGGGCATCGAGAAGGGGTTGTGCGAGAAGTCGATCTTGCCGGTCTCCTCGTCCTTCTCGTACATCGGGAAGTCGACGATCCAGCAGAACCGGAAGACGCCCTCCTCGAAGTGGCCGGCGCGCTTGGCGGCCTCGACCCGGACGGCCGACATGATCTTGGAGACCTCGTCGAACTCGCCGGCGCCGAAGAAGACGGCGTGGCCCGGGACGAGCGAGAGCCGCTCGGTGAGGGTCTTGACGTCCGCCTCGGTGAGGAACTTGGCGATCGGACCGGCCAGCGTGCCGTCCTCGCCGACGCGGACCCAGGCGAGGCCCTTGGCGCCGTGCTCGACGGCGTACTCACCGAGGCCGTCGAAGAACTTGCGGGACTGACCGGCGGTGTCCGGGACGGGCAGCGCGCGGACGTGCTTGCCGGCGAACGCCTTGAAACCGGAGTCGGCGAAGACGTCGGAGATGTCGACGAGCTCCAGCTTGGCGCGCAGGTCGGGCTTGTCGTTGCCGTACTTCAGCATCGACTCGCGGAACGGGATGCGCGGGAACGGCGAGGTGACCTCACGGCCGTTGCCGAACTCGGTGAAGAGCTCGGTCATCAGCTTCTCGATCGGCTGGAAGACGTCCTCCTGCTCGACGAACGACATCTCGACGTCGAGCTGGTAGAACTCGCCGGGCGAACGGTCCGCGCGGGCGTCCTCGTCGCGGAAGCAGGGCGCGATCTGGAAGTAGCGGTCGAAGCCCGAGATCATCAGCAGCTGCTTGAACTGCTGCGGGGCCTGCGGCAGCGCGTAGAACTTGCCGGGGTTCAGCCGGGACGGGACGACGAAGTCACGGGCGCCCTCGGGGGAGGTCGCGGTGAGGATCGGGGTCGCCATCTCGTTGAAGCCGAGGGCCACCATCTTGGAGCGGATGGAGGCGATCACGGCCGAGCGCAGCATGATGTTGCGGTGCATGCGCTCACGGCGCAGGTCCAGGAAGCGGTACTCCAGGCGCCGCTCCTCGTTGACGCCGTCCTCGGTGTTGATCGTGAAGGGCAGCGGGCCGGCCTCGCCGAGCACCTCGACCTCGGAGACCTCGATCTCGATCTCGCCGGTCGGCAGCTCCGGGTTGACGTTGTCGGCGCCACGCGCGGAGACCTTGCCGTCGATCCGGACGACCGTCTCCTTGGTCAGCTTCGACAGGGCCTCGTTGCCCGGCGTACCGGGGCGGGCCACGAGCTGCACCAGGCCGTAGTGGTCGCGCAGATCGATGAAGAGGATGCCGCCCAGGTCTCGGCGATTGTGCAGCCAGCCGCTCAGCCGGACGTCGGTGCCGACGTCAGAGGCGCGGAGCTCGCCGCAGGTGTGGGACCTGTACCGATGCATCGTCGTTCATCCAGTCTTCGCGGTCGGGGTGGATTGACACCCCAGGCTACCGCCCGCGGAGGTACCACCTGCGGGGGATTACCGCCGCACGGCCGTCCGAGGGGCGTGCGGGCACCCCCGGAGGGTGAGCGCCGGGTGCCGCCTCCTCGGTGGCGACGAAGAAGAGAACCTTCCTAAAGTGGGGCAATGCGCACCGAGGAGATCCTGGCTGCGATCGGGACCGGCCTGTGGAGCTGGGACAGCTCGTCGGGCACGGTCACGCTCGACGCCGAGGCGGCGCGGCTGGTGGGACTTCCCGCGGAGGCCGTGTCCCGCCCCGGCGACGAGGTGCGCCCCCGTTTCCACCCCGCCGACTGGAACGAGATCTTCGGCGTCGTGAACTACGCGATCGCGGAGGACACGGTGGCCGAGGCCAGGATGCGCATCGTGGACGAGCACGGCGCCGTCGTACGCACGGTGCGCAGCAGGTCCAAGCCGATCCCGCTGGACACCCCGGGCCGCCACGCGTACGTCCTGACGGGGATCCTCCAGGAGGTCGTCGAGCCCCCGGGGTCCACGGCGGCGCACACCCCGCTCACGGGCGACTGGCGCCGGTCGCGCGAGGCGTTCCTGCTGGACGCGGGACGGGCCCTGGCCGAGGCGGGTTCCACCGAGGAGGTGCTCCGGGTCGCCGGCTCCCTCTCGATGCCGGGCTTCTCGCCGGACGGCCTCGCCGTGTTCGGGGTGTCGGGCGAGCATCTGACGGTCATCGGGCATCACGGGCACAACGAGGGCGACGAGAAGCCGTTCACCGACATGCCCCTGCAGACGGACTACCCGGCCGCCGAGGTCGTACGGACCGGCCAGGCCATCTACCTCGCCTCGCCGGACGAGTACCGGCGGCGCTTCCCCGCCACCTGGCCGCTGGCCAAGGGGTTCGGGCGCCAGTCCTGGGCCTTCCTCCCGCTGATCGAGTCCGGGCGCACCATGGGGGCCTGGATGGCGGGGTTCCGCCACAGCGTCGCCTTCTCCCCCGACGAGCGCTCCGTGCTCACGACGGTGGCCAGGATGCTGGCACAGGCGCTGGCGCGTGCCGGAGCGGCCGAGACCGAGCGTGCGCTGTCCCTGGGCCTCCAGCGGGCGATGAAGCCCTCCCTCGGCCCCGGCGTGCCCGGCCTGACGGTGGCGGCCCGCTACATCCCCACCGGCGGGGGCCTCCAGGTCGGTGGCGACTGGTACGACGTGATCCCGCTCCCCAACGGCCGGATCGCCCTCGCCATCGGGGACGTCCAGGGCCACGACGTGCGGGCCGCGGGTCTGATGGGCCAGCTGCGGATCGCCCTGCGCGCGTACGCCGCCGAAGGGCACCGTCCCGACGCGGTGCTCGCCCGCGCCTCACGCTTCCTGTCCGGGCTCACCGAGACCTACGACCTGACCGACGGCGAGGAGCCCGCCGACGCCACGCGCTTCGCGACCTGCCTGTACGCGGAGGCCGACCCCGAGACGGGCACCCTCGACATCGCCAGGGCCGGGCATCCCGACCCCGTGGTCATCAGCGTCGACGGCACCGCGGTGATCCGGCAGACGGCGGGCGGACTGCCCCTCGGGGTCGAGGAGGACGCCGACTACCCGACGACGAGGGTCGTCCTGAGCCCGGGCGAGACGATCATGCTGTGCACGGACGGGCTGATCGAGACCGGTGGACACGACATGGCCACCGGATGGACCCGGCTCCGGCCGGTCCTGGAGCAGCCCGTGGAGGATCTGGAGGAGCTCGCCGAGGCGCTCGTGCAGACGGTGCACGGCCCCGGATCGCACTACACGACCGGGCCGCTGGTGGACCGCCGCGAGGACGACATCGCACTCGTGGTCCTGCGCCGCGAGGCCGCCCGGACGCGCAGGACCCCGGGCCGGCGCTCCGCGATGTCGATCGCCCAGGCCGAACCGGAGAGGGTCGCCGCCGCCCGGCAGCAGCTGCGGGAGCTGCTGCACGACTGGGCGGACTCGGAACAGGTCGACTCCGCGGAGCTGATGGTCTCGGAGATGGCCACCAACGTGCTCGTCCACACGGACGGGGACGCGCTCCTCGTCGCCGAGGTCTCGGGCGAGAAGGGCGAGCGGCGGCTGAGGGTCGAGGTCGCGGACACCAGTGACGAGCTGCCGCACAAGCGGAGGCCGGGGGAGATGGCGTCCAGCGGCCGCGGCCTCGTCCTGATGGAGATGCTCGCCGACGCCTGGGGCGTGGACCCGCGGGGCGAGGGCAAGTCGATCTGGTTCGAGCTGTACGAGTCGGCGGATCCGGTGGAACTGACGGCCGCCGGGGGTTCATGAACCGCTGTCCGGCGCCCCGTGCGCCTCGGCACCGGCCACGTGGCTCCCGCCCTCGGCCTCGTACCCGCTGCGCAGCACCCCGATCACGCCGAACGCCGCCGCGCACAGGGGCACAGCGAGCAGCATGCCCAGGATGCCCGCCACGCTCGCTCCCGCGGTCAGCGCGATCATGATCATGGCGGGGTGCATCTGGACGGTACGGCTCTGGATGGCCGGCTGCAGCACATGCCCCTCCAGCACCTGGACGGCGAGCACCACGCCCAGGGCCCAGAGCGCGATCACCAGGCCCCGGTCGGCGAGCGCGACCAGCACGGCCACCGCACCGGACAGGAAGGCGCCGAGGTACGGGATGTAGGCGCCCACGAAGACCAGTGCCCCCAGTCCCACCGCGCCCGGTACCCGCAGGATCAGCAGGCCCACCGTGATGCAGAGCGCGTCGATCAGGGCGATGAAGGTCGTGCCGCGCATGAAGCCCTCGACGGCCTCGAAGGCCCTGCGGCCCATGGCCTCCACCAGGTCACCCGTCCCGCGCGGGGCGATCGAGTGGGCGAGGTGGACGGCGCGGTCGGAGTCGCGCAGGAAGAAGAAGGTCAGCAGCAGTGCGAGGACCCCCGTGGTGACGAGCGACCCGAGGAGGCTGATCCCGCTCAGCAGCCCGCCCGCCGCGCTCGCACCGAACTTCTCGACGAGCGACTTGGCGTTGTCCGCCAGGTCGTCCACATCGGCGACCCCCTCGATCTCGAAGTGGTCGATGACCCACTGCACGGTGTCCTTCAAGGACTCCACGATCTGGTCACCGGTGTCGACGAGCGCGGTGACGACGATGTACCCGGCGCCGCCGCCCACCGCCACCAGGGCGACGCAGGTGAGTCCGGCGGACACCGACCGGTTGACCCGGTGCGCCGTCAGCCAGCGGTGCACCGGACCGAGCAGGGCCGTGCCGAGCAGCGCCAGGAGAACCGGGGTGACGGCGGTCTTGAGCTCGACGCACAACCAGACGGCCACCGCCGCCACACCGGCGACGAGGAGCAGGACGCCGCACCAGGCGGCCGTCCGCCGCGCGACGTCGGGCAGGAGGGGCTTCCGGGTAGGCACCGTCCCAGCCGATCACGGACCGGGGGCCGCGGCCCTCCCGGAGGACCGTACGGGTGAAGGCCCTGGCGGACCCGACGCCGCGTCACCTCGCGATGCGCGCCCGGGGCAACCACCTTGAGCCACACACCCAACGCCGTTCACAATAAGTGCAGTTGACTAGAACCGAATTACAGTTTCCGCTCGTCCTGTCCTGAGCGGGCACCGAGCCGGGTCCAGGCGGGCCGGCCGGAGGAGCCCCCCGGCTCAGCAGACGACCACCAGAGGAGGCCGGACCGGCATGGCCAGTGCCCACGGCGGAGAACGGGACGACGGTCCGCAGGAGCGCGAGGCGTCGGGGCAGGACCCGCGCACCGGCGACGGCGTCGAAGGGCTCCAGCCCCTCACCGCATCGGATCCCCCGCGCATAGGCCCGTACCTGCTGCTCGGGCGGCTGGGGGCTGGCGGCATGGGCCGGGTGTACCTCGCGCGCTCGGAGGGCGGGCGTACGGTCGCGGTGAAGGTGGTGCACGAGGAGCACGTCGCCGACCCGCAGTTCAGGGCACGCTTCCGCCGCGAGATCGACGCCGCCCGGCGGGTGGGCAAGCGGTACACGGCTCCCGTCCTCGACGCCGACCCGGACGCCGCCCTCCCCTGGGTCGCCACCGGCTACATCCCCGGGCTCTCCCTCGAGGAGGTCGTGCGCCGCCACGGCCCTCTGCCGCCGTCGTCCGTACGGGCGCTCGCCCGGGGGCTGCTGAAGGCGCTCGACGACATCCACGGGGCCGACATCGTCCACCGGGACCTCAAGCCGTCGAACATCATGCTCACCGTCAACGGCCCGCGGGTCATCGACTTCGGTATCGCCCGCGCCCTGGAGACCTCGGTCGGATCGGTGCTGACCAGCATGGGGCTGATCGTCGGCTCGCCGGGCTTCATGTCGCCGGAGCAGATCCGCGGACAGGACATCGGCCCCAGGAGCGACGTCTTCTCCCTGGGCTGCGTCCTGACGTGGGCGGTCACGGGCCAGCTGGCCTTCGGCCCGCCCGGTGCCCATCCGCACGCCGTCAACTACCACGCCGTCGAGAGCGAGCCCGACCTCGAACGGGTGGGTGACACGGCCCTGCGGGAGCTGATCGCACGCTGCCTGACCAAGGACGTGGACGGCCGGCCCTCGGTGGCAGCGCTGCTGGCCGACGACGGGGACGCCCTTTCGGCGCCGGCGAACGGGGCATGGCTGCCCCCGGATGTCATCGCCCAGCTCGCGGACCGCTCGGCCCGGCTGCTCGACGTCGACGCGGCTCCCCTGCGCGAGGAGCCGCGCGACCGGGAGACGTACGTCCTCCGTCCGAAGGACGCTTCCGTGGCGGGGGCGGACGTGACGCCCGCCGCCGACGAGCCGCGTACGGACCCGGGGCGCGGGAAGCGGCGGCGCAACTGGTTCGTGGCGATCCCCCTGGTGGTCGTGGTCACCGTCGGCGGCGGGACCGCGGTGGTGCTCGGCCCCTCCTGGGGCGACAAGGGGGACGCGGACGCCGCGGAGAAGGTCACGCCGAGCAGCGCTCCGGCGGTGCCGGGGCCCGCTTCGGCCACGCCGTCCCGGAAGGCCGGGCCCTCGCCGTCGCGGAGCAAGGGAGCCGGGAAGGACGAGGGCGGGAAGGACGGCGGGAACCCCGGTCCGGTCGAGGCGTCCGGGGGCGCGCGGGCAGCCTCCGGGGGCGGCGGCTCCACGGGCGGCTCCACGGGCGGCGGCTCGTCGTCCGCCACCGGCGGCGGATCACCGTCCGGCGGGTCGTCCTCCGCCGGCGGATCGAGCACGTCGGGCGGATCGTCCTCGACAGGCGGATCGAGCACGTCGGGCGGGTCGAGCACGTCGGGCGGGTCGACCGGTGGCGGGGGCTCCGCCGGCGCCGTTCCCGCGTACTTCGTGGGCACCTGGAAGTTCGACGGGATGTCGGGCAACCAGCCCCACACCATCACCGTCAACCGGGCGTCCGAGGGCGGACGGGTCGTCCGCTACATCTCCGACCTGCCCTTCATCGGCCACTGCGAGTGGGTCGGCAGGCTGGACGGGGTCAGTAACGCGGGCAGCCGCCTGGAGGTCACCTCGGCCCCGGCGGACAAGGCGAAGTCCACCGGGATGGTCTGCGACCCCATGGACGCGGCCGTGATCTACATCGGGTCCGAAGGCGGCATCTACCACCTCGACCATCCCTCCCAGGGGGACGGCTACCACTACGTCCGCTGAGCGGGCCGGCCCCGGAAGCCGGGGCCGGCCTTCGTGCTCACATCCCGTGCACGGCGGGGACGGTGCCCAGGCGGCCCTTCTGGAAGTCCTCGAAGGCCTGCTGCAGCTCCTCGCGGGTGTTCATGACGAACGGGCCGTAGTGGGCCATCGGCTCACGGATGGGCCGGCCGCCGAGGAGGACGACCTCCAGGTCCGGCGTGTGGGAGTCCTGGCTCTCGTCCGCGCGTACGGTCAGCGAACCGCCCGCACCGAAGACGGCGGTCTGGCCGACGTGGACGGGCCGGCGCTCGGCACCGGCCGAGCCCTTGCCCGCGAGGACGTACGCCAGGCCGTTGAAGTCCTCACGCCACGGCAGCGTGATCTCGGCACCCGGCGCGAGCGTCGCGTGGACCATGGTGATGGGCGTGTGCGTGATGCCCGGGCCCTGGTGCCCGTCCAGCTCACCGGCGATCACCCGGAGCAGCGCGCCGCCGTCGTGCGAGGTGAGCAGCTGGACGCTGCCGCCCCGGATGTCCTGGTAGCGCGGGCCCATCATCTTGTCCTTGGCCGGCAGGTTCACCCACAGCTGGAGGCCGTGGAAGAGACCGCCCGACATGACGAGGGACTCCGGCGGCGCCTCGATGTGCAGCAGACCCGAACCCGCCGTCATCCACTGGGTGTCGCCGTTGGTGATGGTGCCGCCACCGCCGTTGGAGTCCTGGTGGTCGAAGGTCCCGTCGATGATGTAGGTGACGGTCTCGAAGCCGCGGTGCGGGTGCCAGGGAGTCCCCTTCGGCTCGCCGGGCGCGTACTCCACCTCACCCATCTGGTCCATCATGATGAACGGGTCGAGGTGCCGGTAGTTGATCCCCGCGAAGGCGCGCCGGACGGGGAACCCCTCGCCCTCGAAGCCGCTGGGCGCGGTCGTGATGGTGAGCACGGGGCGGGCCACGGCATCGGCCTGTGCCGCGACCTTCGGCAGGGTCAGCGGGTTTTCGACGGTCACTGCGGGCATGGGAGCCACCTCCGGGAGTCTTCTGCGACCAATTTAGTTGAACAGTGAACATCTTGCAAGGCGGTATCCATTCCCGCCCGGCCCCGGACGCGCCCCGGACAGCACCGAGGGCCCGCACCTGCGTGGTGCGGGCCCTCGGCCCAGGGTGTCGCGTCCGGCCGTCAGCCGTACATGCGGCGCATCGCGAAGTCCACCATCTGCTCGACGGCCTTGGCGTCGAAGACCATGCGGTGGTCGCCCTCCATGTCGAGGACGAAGCCGTAGCCGGTGGGCAGCAGATCGATCACCTCCGCACCGGTGATCACGAAGTACTTGGACTCCTTGCCCGCGTACCTCCTGAGCTCCTTGAGCGTGGTGAACATGGGGATCACCGGCTGCTGGGTGTTGTGGAGCGCCAGGAAGCCGGGGTTGTCGCCGCGCGGGCAGTAGACCTTCGCCGTGGCGAAGATCTGCTGGAAGTCCTCGGCGGGCATCGAACCGGTCGTGAAGGCCCGTACCGCATCGGCCAGCGACGGCGGCGAGGGCTCGGGGTACAACGGCTGCCCGCCGTAGCCGCCGCCCATCTGCTGCTGCGCGCCCGGGTTCTGGTCGTAGCCATACATGCCGCAAAGAGTAATCGGACACATCTGTGCCTCGGGGGGTTGCGTCTTATTACTGACGGGTAGCATCATCGGAGGGGTCAGGTGATATACCCGCGCCGGCCGTCCGCCGCCCGATCCTCACTCTCCTCCCCGGGGCGCTGCGCGCCACTGCTATTGATTACGGAGCCTTCCCATGGGGCACTACAAGTCGAATCTCCGCGACATCGAGTTCAACCTCTTCGAGGTCCTCGGGCGCGACAAGCTGTACGGCACGGGCCCGTTCGCGGAGATGGACGTCGACACCGCGAAGAGCATCCTGGACGAGGTCACCCGCCTCGCCGAGAACGAGCTCGCCGACTCGTACGCCGACGCCGACCGCAACCCGCCGGTCTTCGACCCCGCGACGAACACCGCCCCGGTCCCGGCCTCCTTCAAGAGCTCGTACCAGGCGTTCATGGACTCCGAGTACTGGCGCCTCGGCCTGCCCGAGGAGATCGGCGGCACCACCTCCCCGCGCTCCCTGATCTGGGGCTACGCGGAGCTGCTGCTCGGCTCCAACCCGGCGGTCTGGATGTACTCCTCCGGCCCCGCGTTCGCCGGGATCCTCTTCGACGAGGGCAACGAGGCGCAGAAGAAGGTCGCCGAGATCGCCGTCGAGAAGCAGTGGGGCTCGACGATGGTGCTCACCGAGCCCGACGCCGGTTCGGACGTGGGCGCCGGCCGCACCAAGGCGGTCGAGCAGGAGGACGGCTCCTGGCACATCGAGGGTGTGAAGCGCTTCATCACCTCGGGCGAGCACGACATGTCCGAGAACATCCTCCACTACGTCCTGGCGCGCCCCGAGGGCGCCGGCCCCGGCACCAAGGGCCTCTCCCTCTTCCTGGTCCCGAAGTACCACTTCGACTGGACCACCGGCGAGCTCGGCGAGCGCAACGGCGTGTACGCGACGAACGTCGAGCACAAGATGGGCCTCAAGGCGTCCAACACCTGCGAGATGACCTTCGGCGACCAGCACCCCGCCAAGGGCTGGCTGATCGGCGACAAGCACGACGGCATCCGCCAGATGTTCCGCATCATCGAGTTCGCCCGCATGATGGTCGGCACGAAGGCCATCGCGGCGCTCTCCACCGGCTACCTCAACGCTCTGGAGTACGCCAAGGAGCGCGTCCAGGGCACCGACCTGTCGCAGTTCATGGACAAGACGGCCCCCAAGGTCACCATCACGCACCACCCCGACGTGCGCCGCTCCCTCATGACGCAGAAGGCGTACGCCGAGGGCATGCGCTCCCTCGTCCTCTACACCGCCTCCGTCCAGGACGCGATCCAGGTGAAGGAGGCCGCGGGCGAGGACGCCAAGGCGCTCAACGGCCTCAACGACCTGCTCCTGCCGATCGTCAAGGGCTACGGCTCCGAGAAGTCCTACGAGCAGCTCGCGCAGTCGCTCCAGACCTTCGGCGGCTCCGGATACCTCCAGGAGTACCCGGTCGAGCAGTACATCCGCGACGCCAAGATCGACACCCTGTACGAGGGCACGACGGCGATCCAGGGCCAGGACTTCTTCTTCCGGAAGATCGTCCGCGACCAGGGCGCCTCGCTGAACGCCCTGTCCGAGGAGATCAAGAAGTTCCTCGCGAGCGCCCAGGGCGACGAGGAGCTGTCCGGCTCGCTGGACAACCTCGCCAAGGCCGCCGTGGACCTCGAGGCGATCGTCGGCACGATGATCACCGACCTCACGGCGACCGGCGAGGACGTCAAGAACATCTACAAGGTGGGCCTCAACACCACCCGCCTCCTGATGGCCTCCGGCGACGTCGTCGTCGGATACCTCCTGCTCAAGGGCGCGGCCGTGGCCTCCGAGAAGCTGCGCACCGCCTCCGCCAAGGACACCGCCTTCTACCAGGGCAAGATCGCCGCCGCGAAGTTCTTCGCCGCGAACGTCCTGCCCGGCGTCTCCGGGGAGCGCGCGCTCGCCGAGAACGTCGACAACTCGCTGATGGAGCTGGACGAGGCGGCGTTCTAGCCACCCGCCCAGCCCGTCGCACAGCCGCCGCCGTCCGGGGATCCGGGTGGCGGCGGCCTCGTACCCGGCCCGTGATCCGTCCCGGCGGACGACGGGACCGTCCGTTCGACGGAACACGACCGGTCGCATTCCGGACGCTTCCGCCTCGTTAAGGTGAGGAGCATGAGCTCTCCCATCCGCTTCGACCGCGGCCACACCGACGACCTGATGGCCTTCCTGATGGCCTCCCCTTCCCCGTACCACGCCGTGGCGACCGCAGCCGCGAGGCTGGAGGAGGCCGGGTTCCGGCAGGTCGAGGAGACCGACGCGTGGGACGGCTCCAAGGGCGGGAAGTACGTCCTGCGGGGCGGCGCGATCGTGGCCTGGTACGTGCCCGAGGGCGCGACGGCACACACGCCGTTCCGGATCGTGGGAGCACACACCGACTCCCCCAACCTCCGGGTCAAGCCGCTGCCGGACACCGGCGCCCACGGCTGGCGGCAGGTCGCCGTCGAGGTCTACGGCGGCACCCTGCTGAACACCTGGCTGGACCGGGACCTCGGTCTGGCCGGGCGCGTCTCGCTGCGCGACGGCACGCACCGGCTGGTGAACATCGACCGTCCGCTGCTCCGGGTGCCCCAGCTCGCCGTCCACCTCGACCGCTCGGCCAACCCGGACGGCCTCAAGCTCGACCGCCAGAAGCACATGCAGCCGATCTGGGGACTCGGAGAGGTGCGGGAGGGCGACCTGATCGACTTCGTCGCCGGGGAAGCCGGCGTCGACGCCGCGGAGATCACCGGCTGGGACCTCATGCCGCACCCCGTCGAAGCCCCCTCCTACCTCGGCCGGGACCGCGAACTGCTCGCCGGACCGCGCATGGACAACCTGCTCTCCGTACACGCCGGCACCGCCGCACTCGCCGCCGTGGCCGCACGCCCGGACGCGGAACTCTCCTGCATCCCCGTGCTGGCCGCCTTCGACCACGAGGAGAACGGCTCCCAGTCCGACACCGGCGCCGACGGCCCGCTGCTGGGCACCGTCCTCGAACGCTCCGTGTTCGCCCGCGGCGGTTCCTACGAGGACCGGGCGCGCGCCTTCGCCGGGACGGTCTGCCTCTCCTCGGACACCGGCCACGCCGTCCACCCCAACTACGCCGAGCGCCACGACCCGACGCACCACCCGGTGGTCAACGGCGGACCGATCCTCAAGGTCAACGTCAACATGCGGTACGCGACCGACGGCGGCGGCCGCGCGGTCTTCGCGGCGGCCTGCGAGAAGGCCGGCGTGCCGTGGCAGACCTTCGTGTCCAACAACTCCATGCCGTGCGGCACCACGATCGGGCCGATCACCGCGGCCCGGCACGGCATCCGGACCGTCGACATCGGTGTGGCGATCCTGTCGATGCACAGCGCGCGCGAACTCTGCGGCGCCGACGACCCGTACCTCCTGGCCAACTCCCTGGCGGCCTTCCTCACGGACTGATCCCGTATCCCAACCGCCTTCCCGGACATGCTTGTTGCCGGGCCGGGTACGCGACCCGTACACCGGCCCGGAGTCACCGGGCCGTCGAGGAGGCGGAAATCATGGGACTCGGAGGATGCATTCTCCTGATCGGTGCCGGGGCGATTCTGGCGTTCGCCACCGACTGGGAGATGGACACCGTCAATGTCGACCTGGTCGGCTGGATCATGATGCTCGTCGGCCTCGTCGGGGTCTTCGTCTACGTGAGCATCGCGCGTCGCCGGCGCATGGTCGTGCCGCCCACCACCACGGTGGTCACCGAGGAGGAGCGCCGCTACCAGTAAGGGAGCGCGCACCGTCTGCCCGGGCTGACGCCGGGCAGACGGCACGGAGGTGTCAGGCCTGCTCGTCCATCCCGGCCAGCACCAGGGGAAGCCTGGACGCCCCGCCGGCGGTGACCGTGACCGGGACGCCCCAGTCCTGCTGGTGGACATGGCAGGCCGGGTACTCGTTCTCCGGGTCGTCGTCGCAGGACGCCGCCATGGCGGACACGTGCAGCACCCCTTCCGTGACCCCGTCCGCGAGGACCAGGTCACGGCCCAGGTCCGTACCCTGACCGGATCCCTCGGCCAGCAGCTCCGGCGGGGTCGAGGAGACAAGCAGCCGGGTCGACGGCCCGTAACGGGTGTCGAGCTTCTGCCCGGCGGGAGCCTGGAAGACCACGTCCAGCCGCAGCGCCCCGGGCGCCACCTCCGTGGCCGCTCGCCGGGTGCGGTGCGCCCGGTCGGCGACGCGCACGGCCTCCTCCGGAAGCCGCAGCCTGGTCAGCCGGTGCCGCGCGGACTCGACGACGACCAGATCGCCGTCCACCAGCACCGCGTCGCTCGGCTCCCGCAGGTCCGTGGCCAGCGTGGTGACCTCGCCGCTCTCCGGGTCGTACCGGCGCAGCGCGTGGTTGTAGGTGTCGCTCACCGCCACCGAACCGTCCGGCAGCGCGGTGACGCCCAGCGGGTGCTGGAGGAGCGCCTGGCCGGCCGGTCCGTCACGGTGCCCGAAGTCGAAGAGACCCGTACCCACGGCGGTGTGCACCTCTCCCGCCTCGTCGACGTACCGCAGCGCCGAGGTCTCCGAGTCGGCGACCCAGAGGCGGTCGCCGGCGGCGGCCAGACCCGAGGGCTGCGCGAACCACGCCTCCTCGCCGGGGCCGTCCACCAGGCCCTCGTTGGTCGTGCCCGCGGCCACCCGCACCGTGCCCTCGGCGGGGTCGTAGGTCCACAGCTGGTGCACACCCGCCATCGCGATCCACAGCCGGTCCCCGAACCAGGCGATGTCCCACGGCGACGACAGGTCCACCTCGGTGGCGGGGCCGCTGGTCGCGGAGGACTGCCACCACTGCCGGCCGGTCCCGGCCAGCGTGGTCGTCACCCCGGTGGCGAGGTCGAGCGCCCTGATCGCGTGGTTCACCGTGTCCGCGACGGCGACCCGGCCGTCCGGCAGGAAGGCCAGGCCCTGCGGTTCGCTGAACCGCGCGTCGGACGGGGAGCCGTCCGCGAACCCCCGCTCACCCGCGCCGAAGTGGCGCCGCACCGTCTCACCGTCCGCCTCGAGCTCCACCAGGCGGTGCCGGGTGGTGTCCGACACCAGGAAGCCGCCCCCGGGCAGCGCCAGCGCCTTCCCCGGGAAGCGCAGGTGGGTGGCGACCGGCTCGGGTGCCACGTACGGGCCGTCCCCGCGGCGCAGCGTCCCCTTCGCCGCGTGCTCGGCCTCCAGCTCCTCGACCAGCTTCTCGATGGCGTGGGCGTGCCCCTCACCGGCGTGCTGGGCGACGACGTACCCCTCGGGGTCGATGACGACCAGCGTCGGCCAGGCGCGGACCGCGTACTGCTTCCAGGTGGCCAGCTCGGGGTCGTCGAGGACGGGGTGATGCACCTCGTACCGCTCGACGGCGTCCACCACGGCCTGGTGATCCGCCTCGTGGACGAACTTCGGCGAGTGGACACCGATGATCACCACGGTGTCGCGGTGCTTCTCCTCCAGCTCGCGCAGCTCGTCGAGCACATGCAGGCAGTTCACACAGCAGAAGGTCCAGAAATCCACAACAACGCACTTACCTCGCAGGTCGGCGAGGGTGAGCTCGTTGCCGCCGGTGTTCAGCCAGCCGCCCTTGCCGATCAGCTCGGGGGCACGGACACGGGCACGCTTGCGGGGTGCGGGCGCGGGGGTGGGCGCCGGGGCAGCATCGTTCATCCTTCAAGCTTGCCATCCTGGTATGAACGTCGGATCACACGCGTACGGCAGGACCTACGACAGGGGAACGAGGGTTGGCTCCGGACGAGGACGACACGGCTGTCGGCGAGACGGCGCGGACGGTGCAGGGGTTCATGGCTCTGCCGGGGCCCGTGGAGGACCGCAGGGAGGTGTTCGCCGGATGTGTGGCGGAGGTCGTCCGGGTCCTCGGGCTCGATGTCGCTCACGGGCCGCAGCCCGGCGATCCACGAACCTGGGTGACCCATGCGCGAACGGCGCTGTACAAGGCCTGCCGCCGGGACCTGATCCTTTCCGAGGAGTCCTTCCAGACGCTGATCAAGGCAGCCGTCTACGACCCCGACCCGAGCTTCAACCGCCATTTCCTCGAGCCGGCGCTGAACGCGTTCGGGTACAGGCGGGTCCAAGCCTTGCTGCTCGGATACCTGCGGGCGGGCACGGACGTCGAGCGGGCGGGCGCGGCGAATGCCTGGTACTGGTCCGCTCTACCCCTGCGTATGCCCACCGTACGGGCGGAACACCCCGCAGCCACCGGTCCGGCGGAGCCCGACCACGCCCCAACCGTGGCGACCGAGTGGTACGAAACCGCGCTACGCGAGTTCGTGAGCAACGAGCACCTATACGTCCGGCGCTGCATTCTGCCGGGCCTGCCGCTCCGGAAGTCGGCCTATCCGCCGGAGCTGCACGATCTGGTGGACGCGGCCGTGGCGATAGCCCGGTCCCATCCGGACGAGTACATCCGCCACCGCGTGGAACACCAGGTCGGTGACTGACACGCTCCACCACGGCAACCTCCGAGAACTCGCGCAGGAAGGTCATGTGCCCGGTCCGGCCCGTGTGCTCGATGCACATGTCGGTGCACACCGCCGCGTTCCCGGTCGGCGCGGCAGTCCACTGGCAGTCCGGGTTCAGGCACCGGGGGACTTACCCTGGTGCTTCAGGTGGTGTTGTCGCTTCCCGGCTTCGCCCAATGGATCTGGATGCGTTGCTCAGGGATGATCCGCTGTCCGCGCACTCCCTTGGTCACTTCAACCCGGTCCATGGCGAGTGACAACCGGCCGCGCCGATCTTCGTTCGTCGCCTCAGCCCACTCCTCACGCAGGGTGAGGCCGTCAAGCATCGGTGACACGTCCACCGACGGCATGGGGAGACAGGCGGTCCAGTTTCCAGACGATCAGCGTGCCGACGACGCCCGCCGTGACGGCCGCCAGCGCGGCGTCGAAGCCCTTGCGCTCAACGGTCTTGTATCCGGAGCGCCCTCTGTCCATGTGGACCTTGCGTACGGTCAGTCCGTTGCGTTCGGCCCAGGCACGGCAGTCGGCTTCCTGCCGTTCGATTGCGGTCTTGCCGGCCCGGTCAAGAGACAGACGGAGGTACAGGTCACAGATCGTGTCTTGGTGCACACACTCAGCGTGACCAGGAGTTCGGTGGTCCGTTGTCGAATCACAAGAATCGAGAATGACAATCCGTCCCCGCAGCTCAGCAAGGGTGTACTGCCGGTCGCCTGTATTGAGCCAGCCGCCCTTGCCGATCAGTTCGGGGGCGCGGACACGTGCACGTGCTGTCATGACACCAGTCGACAGCAACGCCGCCTGCCCGCATTCCGCCGGGGCGTCGGGGAACCTGTGATCCATGAGACTTCTCGTGCGTGAACGCCTTTTCGGCATCGGCGACGACTACTGGATCGAGGACGCGGACGGGCACAAGCTCTTCCTCGTGGACGGCAAGGCCATGCGGCTGCGCGACACCTTCGAGCTGAAGGACGCCGACGGCCGGGTACTGGTCGAGGTCCGCGAGAAGCTGGTCAGCCTCCGCGACACGATGGTCATCGAGCGGGAGGGCGAAGGGCTCGCCAAGGTGAAGCGCAAGCGGCTCTCGCTGCTGCGCAACCACTACCGGGTGACCATGGCGGACGGCACCGAACTGGACGTCAGCGGCAAGATCCTCGACCGCGAGTTCGCCATCGAGTACGACGGCGAGCTGCTGGCCCAGATCTCACGTCGCCGGCTGAGCGTCCGCGACACCTACGGCGTGGACATCGTGCGGGAGGACGCCGATGTGCCGCTGCTCATCGCGGTGGCGGTCTGCGTGATCGTCCTCGCGGACAAGGAGCGCGAGGACTGAAAACCTGGGCGCCGCCGTCCGGCTCGGCCTCCCGGTTCCCCCGTTTCACGTGAAACGGGGAAACCGGGCGGACGGCGCTCTCAAGCCAGTCGGCGCGGGGCGAGGCCCAGCCGGCGGTCCTTCAGTGCGGGGAACTGCTCACGGGTGGTGGTGGCCTTCGCCGGGTCGAACTCCACGGTGAGGACCTCCTCGCCCGCACCCGCCTCGGCGAGCACCTCGCCCCACGGGTCGACGACGATGCTGTGGGCCGCCTGCTCGACGCCCGCGTGGGTGCCGGCGCAGCCGACCGCCAGGACGTACGCCTGGTTCTCCACCGCGCGGGCCTGGGCGAGCAGGGTCCAGTGCGAGCGCCGCCGCTCCGGCCAGCCCGCCGCGACGACCAGGGTCTCGGCCCCCGCGTCCACCAGCCCGCGGAACTGCTCCGGGAAGCGCAGGTCGTAGCAGGTGGCGAGACCGAGCACCGTCTGGGGCAGCGCGACGGTGACGAGTTCCTCGCCCGCACCCATCATCACCGCCTCGCCCTTGTCGAAGCCGAACCGGTGGATCTTGCGGTAGGAAGCGGCCCTCTCGCCCTCGGGAGAGAAGACGAGCGAGGTGTTGTAGAGGGTGCCGTCCTCGGCGCGCTCGACGAACGATCCGGCGTGCAGCCAGACCCCGGCCTCGGAGGCCGCCTTCGCCATGATCTCGTGCGTGGGCCCGTGCAGCGGCTCCGCCTCGTCGGCGAACGC
Source organism: Streptomyces sp. NPDC059166 (assembly GCF_042755185.1). NCBI lineage: Bacteria > Bacillati > Actinomycetota > Actinomycetes > Kitasatosporales > Streptomycetaceae > Streptomyces > Streptomyces sp. NPDC059166. Next base: position 120,306 of record NZ_JBHZCI010000001.1, read on the forward strand.
GGTGTAGGCGAACGCGCCGACCTGCCAGAGTTCCGGAAGGATCACCAGGTCCGCGCCACGCTGGCCGACGACCAGCGAAGCCGCGCGTTCTCTACGGGAATTGACCGATTCATCCGGGTTTACTGCGATCTGGATGAGAGAGGCGCGCACACTACCACCGTCCTGGCATGAGAGCCGTCAACACGGGCCTACGATCGTCACACGAAAGCACTGCCGGGGTGCCTGCTCGCAGCGTAACTTAGCGAGCGAACCTCCCACGCAGCCCGCAGACAGCACCGTCGGTGCCGGCCCTCCCGTCGGCACTCCCTGCTCTCCAGCCCATGCACCGCAGAACCGCACGAGGGGTCCCGTGACCGTCCATCCCAGCCTCCAGACCTATGCCGATGCCTGGACCCACTCCATCGAGGCGATATCCGAGCTGGTCAAGCCACTCGCCGACGGGGAGTGGAACCGCCGGACGCCCTGCCCGGGCTGGTCGGTCAGGGACATCGTCTCGCACATCATCGGCATGGAATGCGAACAGCTCGGCGACCCCCGTCCGATCCACACCCTGCCGCGCGACCTCTACCACGTGCAGAACGACCACCAGCGCTACATGGAGATGCAGGTGGACGTCCGACGCCACCACACCGCGCCGGAGATGACCTCGGAGCTGGAGTACACGCTCATCCGGCGCATGCGCCAGCTGCGCAACGAGACGCGCGCCCCCGACACGATGGTGCGGGCACCCCTCGGTGCCGAACAGACCCTGGAACTGGCACTGCACATGCGTGCCTTCGACGTCTGGATCCACGAGCAGGACCTGCGCATGACGCTGGGCCGGCCCGGCAACCTGGACTCCCCCGGCGCCCTCGTCGTCCGGGACACCCTGCTGGCCGGCCTGGCGAAGGTGGTGGCCAAGGACGCGGCGGCGCCGCCACACTCGGCCGTGGTCTTCGATGTGCACGGACCGCTGGAGTTCCTGCGTACGGTCAGGGTCGACGCCGAGGGACGCGGGTCGGTCGACGGCGCACCGTCCCTGGGGCCCGCCGCGACGCTCTCGATGGACTGGGAGACGTACTACCGGCTGGCCTGCGGCCGGGTGCGGGCCCAGGCCGTGCAGGACCTGATCAAGATCGAGGGCGACCAGGAGCTGGCCGCCGAGATCCTGCGCAACTTCGCCGTCACTCCGTAGTACCGGCCGACGGAACCGGTCCGCCGGCGGCCCGTCGAAGGGCGCGCCGGCGGGGCGGGCGAGGCAGACCGGTCACACGGGGACGTGTACCGCCTCCACGCGGCTGACGACATGGTGGTCCCGCTCCCGGTGCGTGGCACTGGCGTGGAGCCGCAGGATCTGCGCGACGCCGAGTGCCTCCAGGACGAAGACGGAGGCGAACGCGACGCGGTAGTTGTCACCGGTCGCGTCCAGCAGCACGCCCACCGCGAACAGGGTCGTCATCGAGGCGACGAAGCCGCCCATGTTGACGATCCCCGAGGCCGTTCCCTGGCGTTCCGGGGGGTTGGCGGGCCTCCCGAAGTCGAAGCCGATCATCGAGGCGGGACCGCAGAAGCCGAGGGTCACGCACAGGGTGACGAGCAGCCACATCGGCGCGTGGTCACCGGGGTAGAAGATGGTGCCCGCCCACACCAGCGCGGTCAACGCGACCGTGCCGAGGGCCAGGGGAGCGCGCGCGGCGTGGTGACGGGCGATGATCTGGCCGTAGACGAGCCCGACCACCATGTTGGACAGCACCACCAGGGTGAGCAGTTCACCGGCGGTGCCCCTGCTCAGCCCCTGCGCCTCCACCAGGAACGGCATCCCCCACAGCAGCAGGAAGACCATCCCGGGGAACTGGGTGGTGAAGTGCACCCACATCCCCAGCCGGGTCCCGGGCTCCCTCCACGCGGCGGCGATCTGCTTCCGTACGTACGCAGCTCCGGCGTGCTCGACCGGGGGCGGTTCGTATCCCTCGGGGTGGTCCTTCAGGAAGAGCAGCATCACGACGAGCACCACCACGCCGGCCAGCGAACTGCCGACGAAGGTCGTGGTCCAGCCGAAACCGTGCAGGGCGCGGGCGATGACGAGCGTCGAGACGAGGTTGCCCGCCATCCCGAAGAGCGCCGCCACCTGGCTGATCAGCGGGCCGCGCCGGGCGGGGAACCAGCGTGCCCCGAGCCTCAGGACGCTGATGAAGGTCATCGCGTCACCGCAGCCGAGGAGCGCACGCGAGGCGAGTGCCGTGCCGTACGAGGGGGAGAGGGCGAAGCCCAGCTGTCCCACGGTGAAGAGCACCACCCCGAGGGTGAGGACCTTCTTGGTGCCGAGCCGGTCGACCATCAGGCCGACGGGGATCTGCATGCCGGCGTAGACGAGCAGCTGCAGGATGGAGAACGTCGAGAGCGCCGAGGCGTTGACGTGGAAACGGTCGGCGGCGTCCAGTCCGGCGACGCCCAGACTCGTGCGGAAGATGATGGCGACGAAGTAGACGGCGACACCGATTCCCCAGATCCAGACGGCCCGACGGCCGCCGGGCGGGTCTCCGGGCAGCGAGAGGGAGGGTGCGGCGGAGGTCATCGGTCCTCCCCCCGGACCAGGACCCTGACCCGGCCGACGTGGCGGCGCACGACCTGGGCGGCTCCCTCGGCGTCGCCGGCCCTGATGGCTTCGAGCAGTTCGCCGTGCTCGGTGAGGTTGGCGGCGATCCGGTCCGGGTGGGCCTCCATGACGGCGACCCCCATCCTGAGCTGGCGGTCCCGGAGCTGGTCGTAGAGCCGGGAGAGGATCTCGTTGCCGGCGTGCTTCACGATCTCGGCGTGGAAGCAGCGGTCCTTGACGGACACCGCGGCCAGGTCGCCCACCTCGGCGAGCTCGCGCTGTTCGTCCAGGAGCTGTTCGAGGCGGGCGATCAGCTGAGGCGGGGCGGGTACGGCCTTGCGGGCGGCGAACTCCTCCACGAGCAGCCGGGTCTCCACGACGTCGGAGATCTCCTGCGCGGAGACCGCGAGCACCAGGGCGCCCTTCTTCGGGTAGAGCTTGATCAGCCCTTCGACCTCCAGGCGGAGGAGCGCCTCGCGCACCGGCGTACGGGAGACCCCGACGGCCTCCGCGAGATCGCCCTCCGTGAGGAGCGTGCCGCCCTCGTAGCGGCGGTCGAGAACCGCCTCCTTGATGTGCGCGTAGACGCGCTCGGCTGCGGGCGGCGGCTTGGGATCGGCCTTGCGGACCGTGGGCGGGGCGGATGAAGCGGTGGGCGCTGCAGGCATGCACACAGCATAGATACAAGATGTGTACGTCTGCTGACATGTCCGCGATCCGGACCGCGCACGGTGGGGCCGCCGACCCCGACGCCCGTGACCACCGGGGTCGCGACGAAGAGGTGTCCCGGATCCGAAGGCACGGCGTTCCGGGGCTTCCTGGGGTCGGGCGGCCGTACGGAGTGACCGCCCTCACCTCACACTCCACAGGGCACGATTTCACCCATTAGGGTGAGCAGCCCTTCGACGTCCCCACGCGTCTCACATCAGGGCAGCCTTCCCACGCGCCGCCCCAACGGACACTTTGGAGCGTCTACTTTGAAACACGGCACCACGGTCACCCGTCGCGTTTCCGTCGCGGCGACGGTCGCCCTGACGGCGGGAGCCGTCCTCGCGGCGGGAGCGTTCGCCTCCACGGCACAGGCGGCCGCCGCCCCACCGGTACCCACGATCACCGCCAAAGGCGGATTCGTGATGAACGACGGCACCAAGAAGGTCCTGTACGGCAAGACGGCGGACACCCGCCGCTCCACCGGCTCCACCACGAAGATCATGACCGCCAAGGTGGTACTGGCGCAGAAGAACCTGAACCTGGACACCAAGGTCACCGTCCAGAAGGCCTACAGCGACTACATCGTCTCGAAGACCGCGTCGTCGGCCCGCCTGATCGTCGGCGACAAGGTCACCGTGCGCCAGCTCCTCTACGGTCTGATGCTGCCCTCCGGCTGCGACGCGGCGTACGCCCTGGCCGACAAGTTCGGCAGCGGCTCGACCCGGGCGGCCCGGGTGAAGTCCTTCATCGGCAAGATGAACGCCGACGCGAAGGCACTGGGGCTGACGAACACCCACTTCGACTCGTTCGACGGCATCGGCGGCGGCTCCAACTACTCCACCCCGCGCGACCTCACGAAGCTCGCGAGCAGCGCGATGAAGAACTCCACGTTCCGCGCGATCGTGAAGACGAAGTCGACGAAGCAGAAGGTGACCACCAAGAGCGGCGGCTACCGCTACATGTCGTGGTCCAACACCAACGCCATGCTGGGCAGTTACAGCGGGATGACCGGCGTGAAGACCGGCTCCGGCCCGACCGCCAAGTACTGCCTGGTCTTCGCCGCGACGCGCAACGGCAAGACGCTGATCGGCACCGTACTCACCTCGACGTCCGCGACCACCCGGACCGCGGACACCAAGAAGCTGCTGGACTACGCCTTCAAGAAGTAGCCCGCACGACGGTGCCGGGGGCGGGCCGCACGGTACCGGCGGTCAACCCCCGACACCGTGGTCACGGCCGCCGCCCGCGCAGACCGGGCACGGACGCCTCCCGCGCGGCGGGGCCGGACATGCCGGTGGGCCCGCGCGTACTCCGCGCGGGCCCACCCGGTCCACGTACCACCCCGGCGGCTACGCCCAGGTGATCAGCCGCTTCGGCTGTTCCAGGATCGCGGCGACGTCCGCGAGCACCTTGGAGCCGAGCTCCCCGTCGACGAGCCGGTGGTCGAAGGAGAGGGCCAGCGTGGTCACCTGCCTGGGCTTCACCTTGCCCTTGTGAACCCAGGGCTGGAGCTTGATCGCCCCGACCGCGAGGATCGCGGACTCGCCCGGGTTCAGGATCGGCGTACCGGTGTCGACGCCGAAGACACCGACGTTGGTGATCGTCACCGTGCCGCCGGCCATCGCGGCCGGGGAGGTCTTGCCCTCCCTGGCCGTGGTGACCAGCTCGCCCAGCGCCTCGCCGAGCTGGGGGAGCGTCTTGTCGTGCGCGTCCTTGATGTTCGGCACGATCAGCCCGCGCGGGGTGGCCGCGGCGATGCCCAGGTTGACGTAGTGCTTCTGGACGATCTCCTGGTTGGCCTCGTCCCAGGTGGCGTTGATCTCCGGGTTCCGCTTGATGGCGACCAGGAGGGCCTTGGCGATGATCAGGAGCGGGTTGACCCGCACCCCCGCCATGTCCTTGTCCTCCTTGAGCTCCGCCACCAGCTTCATCGTGCGCGTCACGTCGAGGGTCACGAACTCGGTGACGTGCGGAGCGGTGAAGGCGCTGCCGACCATGGCCTGTGCGATCGCCTTGCGCACCCCCTTCACCGGGATTCGGGTCTCCCGGCCCGCCGCGTCCACCGGCACGGCGGCCGGTGCGGGCGCCACGGCGGGGGCCACGGGCTGCGCGGGGGCGGCTTCGGGCGCCGGCGCGGCGGCCGCGTGGACGTCCTCGCGGGTGATGATCCCGCCCTCGCCGGTCGGGGTGACCGTCGCCAGGTCGATGCCCAGGTCCTTCGCCAGCTTGCGCACCGGCGGCTTGGCCAGCGGCCGCGTGCCGGGCGACACCGGTTCGGGGGCCGCAGGGGCGGCGTGCCCGTTCATCTCCGCCTGGATCGCGGCAGCCGCCGGGCCGGGGATCTCGACGCCCTTGCGGGCCCGGCGCTTGGTGGATGCCTCGGCCACCCCGTATCCCACGAGGACCGGCGTACGGCCCTTGGGCTCCTCCGGTTCGGCCTCCGGTGCCGTCTCCGGCCGGCCGGCGGGTTCCGCGGCCGGAGCGGCCGGGACGTCACCGCTGCCGGGTGCCACGTCCACCGCGATGATCACCTGGCCGACGTCCACGGTGGTGCCCTCGGGGAAGCGCAGTTCGTGCACCACCCCGTCGAAGGGGATCGGCAGCTCGACGGCGGCCTTGGCCGTCTCGACCTCGCACACCACCTGGCCGTCGGTGACGGTGTCACCGGGCTGGACGAACCACTTGAGGATCTCGGCCTCGGTCAGCCCCTCGCCCACGTCGGGCATCTTGAACTCGCGGAAACGAGCAGACGTTTCGGTCATCGTCGTCACAGCCCTCTCCTCAGTACGCCAGCGAGCGGTCGACGGCGTCGAGCACCCTGTCGAGACCCGGCAGGTACTCGTCCTCCAGCCTGGCGGGCGGGTAGGGCGCGTGGTAGCCGCCCACCCTCAGCACCGGGGCCTCGAGGTGGTAGAAGCAGCGCTCGGTGATCCGGGCGGCGATCTCGGCCCCGGAGCCGTAGAACACCGGTGCCTCGTGGACCACCACGAGCCGGCCGGTCTTCTCGACGGAGGTCTGTACGGCGTCGAAGTCGATCGGGGACATCGACCGCAGATCGAGGACCTCGACCGACTTGCCCTCCTCCTGAGCCGCGGCGGCGGCCTCCAGGCACACCTTGACCATCGGGCCGTAGGCGGCGAGCGTCAGATCGGAACCCTCGCGGGCCACGGCGGCCTTGTGGAGCGGGCCGGGGATCGCCTCGGTGTCGAGCTCCCCCTTGTCCCAGTAGCGCCGCTTGGGCTCGAAGAAGATGATCGGATCATCGCTCTGGACGGCCTGCTGCATCATCCAGTAGGCGTCGCTCGCGTTGGAGGGCGAGACGACCTTCAGACCCGCCACGTGGGCGAACAGGGCCTCGGGGGACTCGCTGTGGTGCTCGACCGCGCCGATGCCGCCGCCGTAGGGGATGCGGACGACGACCGGCATCTTGACCTTGCCGAGCGCACGGGCGTGCATCTTGGCCAGCTGCGTGACGATCTGGTCGTACGCGGGGAAGACGAAGCCGTCGAACTGGATCTCGACCACCGGGCGGTATCCGCGCAGGGCCAGTCCGATCGCCGTACCGACGATCCCGGACTCGGCGAGGGGGGTGTCGATGACCCGGTCCTCGCCGAAGTCCTTCTGCAGCCCGTCCGTGATGCGGAAGACCCCGCCGAGCTTGCCGACGTCCTCACCCATGATGAGGACCTTGGGGTCGGTCTCGAGAGCCTTGCGCAGCGACTCGTTGAGCGCCTTCGCGATGGACATCTTCTCGGTGGCCATGGCTAGTTGCCCTCCTCGGCGAACGATGCCTGGTAGGCGGCGAACTGGGCGCGCTCCTCGTCGACGAGCGGGCTGCCGTCGGCGTACGCGTGGTCGAAGATGGCCAGCGGTTCGGGGTCGGGCATGGCCCGTACCGCTTCGCGCACCCGCTTGCCGAGGGTCTCGCTCTCCTCGTCCAGCGCCGTGAAGTACGCCGCGTCGGCGAGGCCCTGCTTCTCCATGTACGTGCGCAGCCGCAGGATCGGGTCCTTGGCCTCCCAGGCCGCCCGCTCCTCGTCCGCCCGGTACTTCGTCGGGTCGTCGGAGGTGGTGTGCGCGCCCATCCGGTAGGTGAAGGCCTCGACCAGCATCGGGCCCTCGCCCCGCCGGGCACGCTCCAGCGCGCGGCGGGTCACCGCCAGGCAGGCCAGGACGTCGTTGCCGTCGACCCGCACGCCGGGGAAGCCGTAGCCCTGTGCGCGCTGGTAGAGCGGCACCCGGGTCTGCTTCTCGGTCGGCTCGGAGATCGCCCACTGGTTGTTCTGGCAGAAGAACACCACGGGGGCGTTGTAGACGGCGGAGAAGGTGAACGCCTCCGCGACGTCACCCTGGCTGGACGCGCCGTCACCGAAGTACGCGATCACGGCCGAGTCCGCGCCGTCCTTGGCGACGCCCATGGCGTAGCCGGTGGCGTGCAGGGTCTGCGAGCCGATGACGATCGTGTAGAGGTGGAAGTTGTTGGTGTTGGGGTCCCAGCCGCCGTGGTTCACGCCGCGGAACATCCCGAGCAGGTTCGTCGGGTCGACGCCCCGGCACCAGGCAACGCCGTGCTCCCGGTACGTCGGGAAGACGTAGTCGTCGTCGCGCAGCGCGCGGCCGGAGCCGATCTGAGCGGCCTCCTGGCCAAGCAGCGAGGCCCACAGGCCCAGCTCGCCCTGGCGCTGCAGTGCGGTGGCCTCGGCGTCGAAGCGACGCGTCAGGACCATGTCCCGGTAGAGGCCCCGGAGCTCGTCGGCGCTGAGGTCGATCTCGAAGTCCGGGTGCTCGACCCGCTCGCCCTCGGGCGTCAGCAGCTGCACCAGCTGGGGGCCGGAACTGTCCGGCGCCTTGGCGGCGCTGGTCCGCTTGCTGCTGCGTCGCGGTTTACGCGCGGCAGTGCTCTCCACGGTCACGTGCGTGCTCCTCCGTCGGTCCGGCCCCCGGGATGGCCGGGAACCAGTGCGGCTCGCCTGTGTCCGGACCCGCGCACGGGGTGGGTGCGGCTCGGTCGGAACAGACGTACAGGTGCCCCGGCGAGCGGCCTGTCATAAGCACGTTACCCAGTGCTTCGCATAACTGCGAAACACCCTGTGACCTGCAATTTTGCTTGGATTTCCAAGTAAATCGCAAAAATCGCGAAGTCCTGCTGGTCACAGCGTCGGTAACGCCCCGACAGGTGGCCGGAACAACGGCACGGTATCCCGGTCACCAGCGCCAGGGAAGGGCGGACGGTAAAGGAGTGTGTGAGACTTCGAATGTGCGCGAAGAAGGAAAAATCACGGTATTCCTGCTCGATGATCACGAAGTCGTCCGACGGGGCGTTCACGAGCTGCTGTCCGCGGAGGACGACATCGTGGTCGTCGGCGAGGCCGGAACCGCGGCGGACGCGCTCGCGCGCATCCCTGCGACCAGGCCCGATGTGGCCGTCCTGGACGTACGGCTGCCGGACGGAAGCGGGGTGGAGGTCTGCCGGGAGGTCCGCTCCAGGGACGAATCCGTCAAGTGTCTGATGCTCACCTCGTACGCCGACGACGAGGCGCTCTTCGACGCGATCATGGCGGGCGCCTCGGGATACGTGCTGAAGGCCATCCGCGGGAACGAGCTGCTCGGCGCGGTGCGCGACGTGGCAGCCGGCAAGTCCCTGCTGGACCCGGCGGCCACCGCCCGGGTGCTGGAGCGGTTGCGGGAGGGCAAGGACGCCAGGAGCGACGACCGGCTCTCCGGCCTGACGGACCAGGAGCGCAAGATCCTCGATCTGATCGGTGAGGGCATGACGAACCGGGCGATCGGGGAGCGGCTGCACCTCGCGGAGAAGACCATCAAGAACTACGTGTCCAGCCTGCTGTCCAAGCTGGGCATGGAGCGCCGTTCACAGGCCGCCGCCTACGTGGCGAGGCTCCAGGCCGAGAAGCGCTGAGCTGCAGCGGCGGGACGGACGTGCCCACGCCGGGGCGCCGGGGCGGGGGGGCAGGGGCGCAGGAGCGGGGGCGCGGGGGCCGACGCGCTGGGGCCGGGGGTGCAGGGGTCGGGGCGCGGGGTTCAGGAGCCCCTGGGACGCGGTCCTTCGGGGGCAGAGGGCCTGGGACGCGGCGCTTCAGGCGCGGCGCTTCGGGCGGGGCGCCTGGGACGGGCTGAGCGGGCAGGGACTTTGGTCCCTGCGCTCCGGGGCCCCGGACCCTTACGCGGCTCCTACCTGTGGCGGAGAGTGGAAGCCATGTTCTCCTCCCGCCCCACCGGCACGGACACCTGCCCCGCGACAGGCTCCGGCGGCGCCGCGCCGGCCGGACGGCCCTGTCCCGAGGCGTCCGCCGCCACGGAGAAGCTGCACGCCATGGAACTGCTCGGCAGCGTCCCCTTCGGCCGGCTCGCCCTGAGCATGCGAGCGCTGCCCTTTCTCGCGGTGGCACGGCACCTGGTGATCGAGGGCGGGGTCGTACTGCGGATCCACCGGGGCCTCGGCTTCCACTCCTCCTGCGACGGAAGCGTCGTGGCGTACGGGGCGGACAACTTCGGCTCGCCGGAGCCCGACGGCACCGCGGACCTCTGGTCGGTGCAGTTCACCGGCCCGGCCGAGATCGTGCGACCCGACCGCCGGCAGCGCGACCGTTTCGGGTCAGGACCTTCCGAGGTGAACGGTGAGGAGTTCGACCCCGTGTACCTCAGGGTCGAGCCCCACCTCACCCACATGCACACTCTCGGCTTCGACGCAACCCCGTCAGTCCGGACACATAGCGTCACCTAACATGTGGCGGGTGCTGCGCTCATCTGTGACCCTTCCGCCTGTTCCCCCGATCGGCGAGGTCCTGCGCCGCTACCCTGACGCCGGCGAACCCCTCGCCTGCGAACCCGTCGACAAAGGACTGCTCAACCACGGTTACCGCGTGTCCACCACCCGAGGTTCGTACTTCCTCAAGCACCACCTCGACAAGCACCACCTCGACGACGCCAGCGGTGACCACGCGACGATCGTCCGGCAGCACCGGGCGACCCAGCAGCTGCACTCCCTCGGGGTGCCGGTCGCTCCACCCCTCGTGGGCACAGAGGGTGACACGGTCTCGGTGATCGACGGACAGCGCTACGCCCTGCACCGATGGGTGGACGGACTGCATCGTGACGGAACCCAGCTCACCACGGCCCAGTCACGTCGGCTCGGGGCTCTGCTCGGCACCGTGCACACGGGCCTGGCACAGGTCATGGAGGAGGATCAGGCGCCCCCGGCACGGGGACAGAGCCCCGATCCCGCCGACACCTTCGCGCTCATCGACAACCTGCTGGCCGCCGCGCGGCGGCTGGGCCCCCGGGACGCCTTCGACGAGCTCGCCGTACACCGCCTCGTCGAACGCCGCGCGCTGCTCGAACGGCACGCGCACCGCCGACCGCCGACACCCGGGGTCTCAGCCCGGGGGTGGGTGCACGGCGACTTCCACCCGCTGAACCTGCTCTACCGGGACGCCGACCCGGTGGCGATCGTGGACTGGGACCGGCTCGGGGTCCAGCCGCGCGCCGAGGAGGCGGTGAGGGCCGCGGCGATCTTCTTCGTGCGGCCGGACGGGAGGCTCGCGCTGGAGAAGGTCCGGGCGTACGCCCGCGCCTACCGGCGCTCGGCCGGAGTGGGCGCCGCCGAGCTCGCGGCGGCCGTGCACAGGGTGTGGTGGGAACGCCTCAACGACTTCTGGATACTGCGCTGGCGCTACCGCCTCCAGGACCGCAGGGCCGACCCGCAGTTCCCCGCGGTGTCGGCCCTGGCGGTGTGGTGGACGCGCGAGTACGAAGCCGTCGGCGAGGCCTTCACGGAGTGAGGCCGGCGACCGTCACCGGCCGTCGCCCGCCGGCCCACGCGCGGTGGGAGCACCCGGTCGATCGACGCCGGTACCCCTGCGCCTGGTGATCGACGCCGGTGCCCCTGCGCCGGTCCCGTGTGCGCCCTCGGGCACGAGTCCGGACCTCTCGCCGGACCGCCGAACCGGCGTCAGGGGGTCGTGCCCGCCGTCGCACCGGTCGCGGCACCCGCCGCGGTCCCGGCCGGCGTACCGCCCGAGGTGGTTCCCTCCGACGTCCCCGACGAGTCGTCACCGCTGCCGCCGTCGTCACCGGACCCACCGTCGTCACCGGTGCCGCCGTCGTCGCCGGTCCCACCGTCCGTGGTCGTCCCCCCGTCGGAGGTCCCGCCCGTTCCGGGGGCGGGTGACGTGGGCGTCTGGGTCGGCTCCTGGGTCGGCTGCGTCGGGTCGTCCGACGGCGTGTACGACGGTTCCCTCGTCTCCCACGTCTGACCGCCCGAGGAGTCGTCCGGTGCCTCGGACTCCTCCGACTGGTCGTCCGTCGGCTCCGGCGAGGACTCGCGCTCCGAAGGGGAGACCGAACTGGAGGGCGAGACCGGGGACTTCTTGCCGCCGCCGCTGTCGTCGGCCGCCTGGAGGGCGAACGCGACGCCCGCACCGATCGCGATCAGCGCCAGGACGACGAACAGCCACATCTTCCCGCGGCCGCCGCCGTCGTGGTGACCGCCCGCGTACGCCCCGTCGTCCGGGTTCATGGGTGGCAGGATCGGCCCCTGCGAGGTGTCCCCGTGCATCGGACGCGCCATCGCCGCCGTACTGCCACCGAGGCTCATCGCCGCGGTGCGGCCGCTGTCGTTCAGATCGACCGGGCCGGTGTTCCACGTGCCGGTGTGCCCGCCCTGGACCTGCAGCATCTGCAGGCCGTACTGGACGAGTCCGCGCATCTCCTCCGCACTCTGGAACCGGTCGTCCGGATCCTTCGCGAGCGAACGCATGACCAGGCCGTCCAGCTCGGGCGGGACGGAACCGGCGACCTGGGAGGGCGGCACCGGCATGTCCTGGACGTGCTGGTACACCACCGAGAGCGGGGTCTCACCCGTGAACGGAGGCCGCAGCGCGAGCAGTTCGTAGAGGAGGCAGCCGGTGGCGTACAGGTCGGAACGGTGGTCGACCGCCTTGCCGAGCGCCTGCTCCGGGGAGAGGTACTGGGGCGTGCCCATGACCATGCCGGTCTGCGTCATCGTCGACTGCGCGCCGTGCAGGGCACGGGCGATGCCGAAGTCCATCACCTTGACGGCGCCGGAGTGCGTGATGATCACGTTCGCCGGCTTGATGTCACGGTGCACGATGCCGTGCTGGTGGGAGTAGGCCAGGGCCTCCAGGACACCCGAGACGATGATCAGCGCCTGCTCCGGCGGCGGCGCCTCGGCCTCCAGCAGCAGATCGCGGATGGTGTTGCCCTCGACGAGCTCCATGACGATGTACGGCACGGTCGCCCCGCCCACGACATCTTCGCCGGAGTCGTACACAGCGACGATCGCGTGGTGGTTGAGCCCCGCGACCGACTGCGCCTCACGCGTGAAACGGGCCTTGGAGACCGGGTCCTCCGCCAGATCGGACCGGAGCAGCTTCACCGCCACCGTACGGCCCAGACGGACGTCCTCCGCGGCGTAGACCTCGGCCATACCGCCACGGCCGAGGCGATGGGTCATGCGGTAACGGCCGTCCCCGACCACGCCACCGACACCCCAGGAGTCGGTGCCATCCGAAACTCCGCCGCCGTTTGCTTCGGATTCGGGTGCCATCAGTCCTCGCCGTCGTATCTGTCCGCACGTCTGCGGGTTCTCACGGTGCCTTGCTGCATCGCCGTGTCACGCTACAGGCTCTGTCCGGCAGGCCGGTTTCCTGAGTGACCGGCCATCCAATCGGCTCGCGCGCCGTACGCGCAAATTCCATGCGCTTCCTGTAACGCTTCCGAGACGCTTCTTGTGCGTAGGGTCACGGAACGGGCACCTGGCTTGACGTGTCGTACCCCTCGGGCAGACTTGGCCCGAAACAGGGATGACCGCGTCCGTCGGGCGCCGAGGGGGATGCAAGCTCATGAGCCACGACGGCGCACAGGGGCGCTACGCGGGCGGATCCGTTGCCGGTGGCCGCTACCAGCTGCGCGACCTCCTCGGTGAGGGGGGCATGGCCTCCGTCTACCTGGCGTACGACTCGGCGCTCGACCGCCAGGTCGCGATCAAGACCCTGCACACGGAACTGGGGCGTGAGCAGTCCTTCCGTGAGCGCTTCCGGCGCGAGGCGCAGGCCGTCGCGAAGCTGCAGCACACCAATATCGTCTCGGTGTTCGACACGGGTGAGGACGAGCTCGGCGGCGCGCTGATGCCGTACATCGTCATGGAGTACGTCGAGGGGCAGCCGCTCGGCTCCGTACTCCAGGCGGACATCCAGCGGTACGGCGCGATGCCGGCGGACAAGGCCCTCAAGGTGACCGCCGACGTGCTCGCCGCGCTGGAGACCAGCCACGAGATGGGCCTGGTCCACCGCGACATCAAGCCCGGCAACGTCATGATGACCAAGCGCGGCGTGGTCAAGGTCATGGACTTCGGTATCGCCCGCGCCATGCAGTCCGGTGTCACCTCGATGACCCAGACCGGCATGGTCGTCGGCACCCCGCAGTACCTCTCCCCCGAGCAGGCGCTCGGCCGCGGCGTCGACGCGCGCTCCGACCTGTATTCGGTCGGCATCATGCTGTTCCAGCTGCTCACGGGCCGCCTCCCCTTCGACGCGGACTCCCCGCTCGCCATCGCCTACGCGCATGTGCAGGAGGAGCCGGTCGCCCCGTCGAGCATCAACAGGTCGATCACCCCAGCGATGGACGCCCTCGTCGCCCGCGCGCTGAAAAAGAACCCGAACGAGCGCTTCCCCAGCGCTGCCGCGATGCAGGACGAGATCACCCGCGTCCTGAGCGCGAGCGGCCCGGCGGGCGCCCCGGTGATCACCGGTGGCAGCGGTCCGGCGAACAGCGGCTCGGGCGTCGGTTCGGCGGTCTTCCCGCCCGTGGACCAGAGCACCCCGGCCCCGCAGGGCGTGCAGATGCCGTACCAGCCGCACACTCACCAGCAGCACCAGCCGGGCCCCTACGCGACACCCGCACCCACCCCGGGATACGGCTACCCGCAGGCGTACACGACGCCGGGACAGCTCGGGCACCAGACCCCGCCGCCGTACACGATGTCCCCGCAGACCTCGACGGGATCCGGCGGCAACGGCGGCTCGGGGCGCAACATGCCCGTCATCGTGGGTGCGATCGTGGTCGCCCTGGTCGCGATCGGCGGCCTCGTCACCTTCCTGAGCATGCAGGACGACGAATCCGGCAAGGGCGGCGACCCGACCACCTCCGAGTCGTCCAGCGTGGCCACCGAGCACAAGCCGCCGGAGCGCAACCGGACGATGGATACCGATGAGTGCACCGACGCCCAGGAGGACACGGACGACCCGGCCAAGGTGCAGGCTCCCAACTTCGTCTACAAGGACGTCCTCTCCGCGAAGGCCTGCATCGCCGCCCAGGGATGGACGGTCAAGGTCATCAAGGAGAAGGGCAACACCTACGCCGAGGACCAGGTCATCGGCCAGTTCCCCACCCCCGGCACGGCCGTGGCCGAGCGGGGCGCTCACTTCGAGCTACAGATCGCCACGGGCGACCCCGCCTGACGGCCGTTCCTCCGGCGCGCGTTCCTCCGGCGCCCGTTTCCTTCGGCGCCTCCGCTCCGCCTGCAGAGCGGAGGCGATCTCCCCGGGGATGTCCAGGCGACTACGGGCGGGGCTGCCTGTCCGGGGGCAGCGGCGGGCCATCAGGGCACGGCGCAGGGGGTAGCGGCGCCGGGGCGTGGCACAAGGATGCCGCCAGGGGTGGTGTCGGGGCACTCGCCGGGTGTGGTCACCGGGTGTGGTCACCGGGCGGAGCCCCGGTACAGCTGCGGCTGCGGTGCCGGGTCCCGGGGCCACGGCGCTGAAGTGCAGCTGCAGCTGAGGCATTGAATCCTCCGGCGGCACCCAGGATGCCGGATAAAACGGGGCATGTGACTCTGATTTCATGCCTCCAGGACTCCCGGTTCCACGGTCGTCACGGTGCGTCGCCTGCCTGGTGATGGCCCTCGGGGTGGCTCTCGGTCCGTCCGGCGGGGCATACGGCCACACCGGCGCCCCCATACCGGACCTCCCGGGGCGGCATCCGACATCCGTGAGACCCCTGGAGGGACGGCAGGCGCCCGCGAATCAGCTGGACACCCGCCCCGCCCCCCGCCTGTCCGTAGAGGTGCGGCCTACCGCGTCCGGCTCGCCCGCGGAAGGCCGCACCGGCACCCGTCAGCCCCAGGAAGGCCGGCCGGCACCCGGTAGGTCCGCAGAGGACCGGTCCGCAGAGGGCGGCCCCGCTCTCGAGGCCCCTTCTGATTCGTCGTCCCCCAAGGCACGGCCCTCCGCCGAGGAGTCCTCCCTGGCGGGCCGAGAGGCAGGCCAGGGACGCGCGAGGCCCGGGCGTTCGCTCTCCCCGGTCGAGGTGGCGGACTCGGAGGCCGCGGAGGACGAGATGCCGCCGGAGCCGGACCCCGTCGACGTACCCGCCTTCACGCCGCCTCCTGATGCGTTCCCCGAGCCCGGGGAGACTGCGCGGCAGCGTCGGCAGGCGCTGGACGGTCCCGCCCTGCGAGAGGTGCGGGACGTCTCGCTGGGAGCCGGCATCGTCATGGTGGGGCTGGGGCTGGGGTTTCTCGGGTTCCGGCTGCGCCGTACACGCTGACGGGAGCGGCGCGGGCAGCAGGGCCCCGCACCGGCTTCCAGGGGTGATCAACCCGATCCGGGGGCACCACCATCTGGTGAAGGCCGTGTGCGCGACAATGTCAGCATGGAGATGCCGAGGAATGAACGGTCGCAGGAGCACCCCCAAGTCCTCGTGGTGGGACAGGACGGAATGGCCATCGGCGGCGGAGGCGACGACGAGTCGCGTGAGGTCCCGGTGACCGAGATGGTGGAGCAGCCCGCCAAGGTCATGCGCATCGGCAGCATGATCAAGCAGCTTCTGGAGGAAGTCAGGGCCGCTCCTCTCGACGAGGCCAGCCGGGTCAGGCTCAAGGAGATCCACGCCAGCTCGGTGAAGGAGCTCGAGGACGGGCTCGCGCCCGAGCTGGTGGAGGAGCTGGAGCGCCTCTCCCTCCCGTTCACCGAGGAGTCCGTCCCCTCCGAGGCCGAGCTGCGGATCGCCCAGGCTCAGCTTGTCGGCTGGCTGGAAGGGCTCTTCCACGGAATCCAGACCGCGCTCTTCGCCCAGCAGATGGCGGCCCGCGCGCAGCTGGAGCAGATGCGCCGGGCCCTGCCCCCGGGAGTGGGGCACGAGGACGAGGAAGGCGGCATCGATCCGCACGGACCGGCACGTTCCGGCCCGTATCTGTAGGAGGTCTGCAGGCAGAAACGCGGTCACTCCGGCCGGCGACAGCGGCCCGCGGCGGTTCGGCCGCGAGTGGATCCACGCTATCGGCGGTTCGGCCGCGAGTGGATCCACGCTATCGGCGGTTCGGCCGCGAGTGGATCCACGCTATCGGCGGTTCGGCCGCGAGTGGATCCACGCCTGACGTCCGGGGACCGGCACACGCGCCTCGGGCTCCCTCGGTCCTCGTAACACCCACGATCTGTGGGGTTACGAGGACCGAGGGCGTTGGCGGGCCGATCCGGCGGGGTTGGGGGGAGTGTCTCCCGGCACGGGTGGACGTCGTGGGGAACGTGCCCCGTGGCGTCGCCCCAGCCGGGTCGAGCCGGGCAGCGCCTTCGGGCTGGGCCGGGCAGACCGGCGGAGCCCCGTACGTCTACGGCTGAGGCCCGGCACGGACCCGGCTTCAGGAGCCGGGTCCGTGTGCCGTCTCAGACCTGCGGTGCGGCCAGGAGAATCTTCCCGATGTGGCTGCTGGACTCCATCAGGCGGTGTGCCTCCGCGGCGTCCTCCATGGGAAGCGTGCGGTCCACGACGGGCCGCACGACGCCGTCGGCCAGCAGCGGCCAGACATGCTCACGGACCGCCGCGATGATCGCGGCCTTCTCCACGAGCGGCCTGCCGCGGAGCGATGTCGCCGTGACCGCGGCCCGCTTGCTCAGCAGGGCACCCAGGTTCAGCTCGCCCTTGACGCCGCCCTGAAGGCCGATGATGGCGAGACGGCCGTTGACCGCCAGCGCCCGCACGTTCCGCTCCAGGTACTTCGCCCCGACGATGTCGAGGATCACGTCCGCGCCGGCACCGTCCGTCGCCTTGCGCAGTTCCTCGACGAAGTCCTGCTCGCGGTAGTCGATGAGGATGTCGGCGCCGAGTTCCTTGCAGCGTGCCAGCTTCTCCGCGCTGCCCGCGGTCACCGCCACCCGTGCTCCGACGGCCTTGGCGAGCTGGAT
Source organism: Streptomyces sp. NPDC059166 (assembly GCF_042755185.1). Classification (NCBI taxonomy): domain Bacteria; kingdom Bacillati; phylum Actinomycetota; class Actinomycetes; order Kitasatosporales; family Streptomycetaceae; genus Streptomyces; species Streptomyces sp. NPDC059166. The sequence goes on from NZ_JBHZCI010000001.1 coordinate 137,811, forward strand.
CGCCATCGTGCCGATGCCGCTGGACCCACCATGGACCAGCAAGGTCTCACCAGGGCGCAGGTGCGCCACCATGAACACGTTGGACCAGACCGTCGCCGCCACCTCGGGGAGCGCAGCGGCCTGCGCCAGGTCCACCCCGTCGGGCACCGGCAGCAACTGGCCGGCGGGCACCGGCACCTTCTCCGCGTAACCGCCGCCGGCGAGCAGCGCGCACACCTCGTCGCCCACGGACCATCCGCTCACCCCGGGACCGATCTCCACGATCCGGCCCGCACACTCCAGTCCGGGGTAGGGGGAGGCTCCTGCCGGCGGGTTGTAGAACCCCTGCCGTTGCAGGACGTCGGCCCGGTTGACCGCGCTGGACACGACCTCGACGAGGACTTCACCCTCGCCGGGTACGGGGTCGGGCACCTCTGCCCACACGAGCGCTTCGGGGCCACCTGGTTCGGGGATCGTGATCGCATGCATGGCCGCGAGGCTACTCCGTGGACACCCGTGGCAGGACGGGACCTGCTGGGCCGCACCCGAACCTCGCCCTGGAAATCCCCGCACCATCGGAGCAGACAGCCTCAGCGGGGCCCGGAGGAGACGGCCCGGAGGGGAGGGCCCGGAGGAGAGGAGGCCCGGGGGATGGGCCCGGGCCCGGAGACCTCTCCGAGACGGCCCCCGGGGCGCCGGGAAGGCCGTGCGGCCGGGAACCCCGCGACGCCGGACAGGCTCGATGACAGGAACCCCGCCACGCGCCGGGCGCTGTGAGGCCGGGACGCGCGACGGGAGGCTCAGCGGCCGGGACCCGCCGCAACCACCGCGGCGCTTCCGTGGCTGGGAACCCGCCACCTGGGGGAAGGTTCCTGGCTGCAGCCCACACGCTCTGAAGGCTCGGCGGCCAGAAACCCTGAGATCCCCGGAGCCGCCCAGGACTCCCTGGACGCTGTAGCCGTTCATGGAGCCCTGCCAGGAGGCGCCAAGAAGGCGGCGTGCTCCCGGACGGCGGAGCAACCGTGCTCTGGGCAGCCGACCCGGCGTCCCCGTCAGGGCAGTTGCTGGTGAGGCTGCTGTGGGTGGTGCGGCTGTGCCGGATGGAGCGGTGTGGCGCGCACGATCGTGATCACCCTGTCCGTCAGCTGCAGAGGGCTCGCGGCCGGATCGTCGTAGCCGAGCAGCCGATGGCCACGAAGCACGCTGACGACCAGATCGTCGGTCTCCCTGACGTTCTTACCCACCTCGGCCTTTATGACCGGCCTTTCGACGAGGTCGAGCCCGCTGCCCTGCTGGATGAGATCCTCCATCACCGTGCCCGCGCTGGGGCTCAGGACGGACAGGCCCAGCAGACGCCCTGCGGCGCTGGCGCTCGTGATCACGGCGTCGGCCCCGGACTGCCGTAGCAGCGGTGCGTTCTCCTCCTCACGCACGGCGGCCACGATCTTGGCACCCCGGTTGAGCTGACGCGCGGTCAGTGCCACCAACACCGCCGTGTCGTCCCGCTGTGTCGCGATGATGATCTGACGGGCCTTCTGCAGCTCGGCGCGCAACAGCACATCACTGCGGGTCGCATCGCCCAGTACACCCACGAAGCCCTCGGCGTTCGCGGCCTCGATGACCTTCCCCGCCGGGTCGACGACAACGATCTGTTCCTTCTTCAGACCGGTGGCGCAGAGCGTCTGGATCGCCGAACGGCCCTTGGTGCCGAAGCCGACGACAACGGTGTGTTCACGCAAGTTGGTTCTCCAACGGTTCAGCCGGAAGTCCTCCCGGGTCCGCTCCGTCAGGACCTCGAGGGTGGTGCCGACCAGGATGATGAGGAAGAGCACGCGCAGGGGCGTCACCAGAACCACGTTCACGAACCGGGCCGGGTCGCTGTACGGGACGATGTCGCCGTAACCGGTGGTCGACAACGTCACCGTGGCGTAGTAGACGGCGTCGAGGAAGTCGACCTGCTCGTCGGCGTTGTCGTGATACCCGCCCCGGTCCGCCCAGACGATGAACACCGTGAGCGCCAGCACCGTGAGCGCCATGGCCAGCCGCTTGGCCACCTGTCGGAGCGGCCGGTCGACCACGCGCCGAGGCAGAAGCACCCGGGTGGGAACGACATGTTCGTCGGCTCGCCTGGCCATCGCATCGTGGCCGGGAAGTTTCACGTGAAACACCCTTCCGTCCACGGCGAAGCCGAGGCCCACGGTAGATCGAGAATCTCTACCTCGGTGCCGGACCGTACCCCGCCGGGAGGCACCACGGCCAGCCCGTCCGCAGCGGCGATTCCCCGGAGCATCGCGGGCCCGTTGTAGTGGAGGGGCACGACCGTGTCGTCTCGATGGACTACGGGGATGAGCCGGGTGTCATGCGGATGTCCGTGGACCTCTTCATGGACGGGGGCACGACACCGGTCCTGGACGGGCCGTCCTGAGATCCCCCGGAGCAGGGGCTCGGCCAGCGTGATCAATCCGGACACCGCCGCCAGCGGGTTGCCGGGCAGGCCCACGAGGCACGGTCCGTGCCCGGCGAGCCTGGCCAGCAGCATCGGATGGCCCGGACGTACCGCCACGCCGTCGACCAGCAGCTCTGCCCCGACCTCCGCCAGCACCGGATGCACATGGTCGACGGGCCCGGCAGCCGTTCCTCCGGTGGTGATCACAAGATCGGCGTCGGAGGAGAGCAGGGCCCTGCGAAGCACCTCGGCGTCGTCTCCGAGGCGCCGGGGTTCTGTGACATCGGCACCGAGGGAGCGCAGCCAAGGCGCCAGCATCGGACCGAGAGCGTCACGAATCAGCCCATCACGCGGTAGCCCGGCCGTGAGCAGTTCGTCACCCAGAACGAACACGTCCACACGCGGACGGGGTACGACGATCAGAGCGTCGTACCCCGCGGCAGCGGCCAGACCGAGTACCGGAGGGGTCACGACGGTTCCGACAGGCAGGAGTTCGTCGCCGGACCGGCACTCCTGCCCCCTCGGCCTGATGTCCTGCCCCGGGACGACCTCCCGGGTGGCGTGCAGAAGTCCCTTCGCCTCGTCGTTCAGGGCGTGCTCGCTACGGATCACCGCAGTGGCGTCCGCCGGAAGGCGCGCACCGGTGGCGATCCGCGCTGCGTGGCCGTCGGGGAGGGGTTCCACGGCTTCACGCCCGGCGAGAATCCCCTGTCCTTCACATACTTTCCAGGGGCCTGGGCCGGCGACGGCCCATCCGTCCATGGCCGAGGTGTCGAACGAGGGCAGATCGGTGAGCGCGACTACGGCTTCGGCCAGCACATGCCCCAGCGCCCGGTCCAGGGGGAGCCTGTGAGCCGCCAGGGGGGAGGACCGACCAAGACGGTCGGCGACGGCACGCGCCTCCTCCCATGCGCTTGCCCTGGCACGTCGGCCATGCGGCGGAGGACCTGACGACGAACGATCCGACGGCGCCGAACCCGACGACGGAAGGCGCGGCGACGACGAGTGTGACGTCGCAGGACCCGGTGACGCCGAACCCGCTGACGCTGAGCCCGGTGCCGTTGAACCCGGTGCCGTTGAACCCGGTGAGGCTGAGCCCGGTGAGGCTGAGCCCGGTGACGCCGAACTCGGTGACGCCGGGTGTGGCGCGGACGAGTCATGCGCCGAGGAGTCGTGCGCTCCGTGACGCCCCGGGACGTCACCTGCCGGAGCGGATCGGTCCGCAGCTGTGGTCCCCGGGACGCCGATCCCGAAGATGTCCGGAGCAAGGATCCCTCCGCGGAAGCCCCCGTTGGCGGAGTCCCCGACGGAGGAGCCGCCGAGGGAGTGGTCGCCGACGGAGTGGCCGCCGGAGCCGGAGTCTGAGTCGCGAGGAAGAGAGGGCTCCAGGGGAGAACTCTCGCGGGAGAAGGTGTCGGGGTCAGCGCCGCTGCTCAATCGGGGCGTTGCGCCCGAGGCCCGATCCGACGCCGCCCCGGCGGCGGTCTCGCCCGTCTCTGCTGGTGCCTGTGAGGAGGACTCGTTCGTCGCCGCCACCGATGCCCCCGGCCCGGATGCGTTCGCCCAGGGCGCGGGCCGGGACGTCTGATGCGCGACGAGCGCCAGCGCCTGCTCGACCGCTCGCTCCTCCTCCGCGTCCCTCGCCGCTGCGGCCCTGGCCTCCACAGCCCGGGTCTCCGCAGCGATTTGCCCCTCGGCGGTGCGCGCGTTGCCTCGGTCTGCGGTCATGGCGTACCGGGCCCGCTGTCCGCCTGCGTTTCCTCCTCCCACCTGAGCGCGAGGGCAGTCGCCTTACGGGATGCCTCCGCAACCGCCCGGGCCCCCTCTTCCGGGCTCCTGCCGGTGTTCGCCATCGCCGCCGCATACCCCACGAGGAAGGTGGTCAACGGGGCGGCGGGCCGTGCAACCCCGTGCGCGGCGTCGCGGGCCAGATCGAGCAGGACGGCGGTGTCGACGTCGAGTTCGATGCCCAGTTCATTCTTGACTGCGGTGATCCATTCATCCAGCACGGTCCCATGCTCCCTGATCCGCGCCCTGGCGGCAGCAATGTCCTCCCAGGTGTCGCAGTCGAAGGAGGCCAGGGGATCGGCCTCCACCCGGGCCAAGTCGAGCTCAGCGGTCAGCAGCCTCAGTGGAAGGCCCGCCAGGCTCCCGTACTCGGCTGCGAGAAGGGCCAGTTCCCGGCGGAGCGGCTCCGCGTGGTAGACGGCGACGAGTGGCTGGTCCCGCCCTTCCCGGTCTGTGCAGAGCGCTCCCTCAAGGTCCACAGCATCCGCCGCGTCCAGCAAGGTGCGGACTGTCCTCCCGCCCAGGAAGGGAAGATCCGCGGAGAGCACCAGGAGGCGGTCGGCCCCGGTGCGACGCACTCCGGCATCAAGAGCTGCCAATGGGCCTCCGCCCTCCGGGACTTCGCGTGTCCACGTGACGGGACGGACGGTTGCTCTGCGTCCGCCCACGACAACGGTGGACCCCGCGTCCGGACAGGCGGCCAGGACCCGGTCGAGCAGCGCACGTCCACCCACGCGAAGACCGGGCTTGTCCGCACCACCGAGGCGGTTGGCGGCCCCGCCGGCGAGGACGATGGCGTCATAGGCGGTCATGCCCTCGAGTATGCGGGGCCCCGCGTGCCGACGTCTCCTGGGGAAGCTCCTCAAGGAGCCGGGCTGAGGCGTGCACCCGGCCGGGGCGTGCACCGCCCCGGCGTCCGGCCCGAACCCGTCATACAGCCCGGACCACCCGGCAACCCGGCAGCCCGGGGCGTGCGCCTACCCGGCGTCCGGCCCGAACCGCCCGTCAGCAGCCCGGACCACCCCGACAACCCGTACCCACCCGGCAGACCGGATGCGCGGACCATCCGGCAGACCGGATGCACGGACAGTTCGCACAGCCGGGCGCCTCCGACGGTCCCCAGCCCCAGGCGGCCCCGCGCAGTCCGTCAGCCCAGCAGCCCGGCAATCCGGTAGCCCGGCAGCCCGGCAGTCTCCCGGCCGTGCCGCGCCCGGTGTCACATGCCGGTACGGCAGTCCGCCGACCCGCGTCGGCCGGCACCCCGCCTCTCCGGGCCGGCCAACCCGCTACAGAGAGCGCAACAGAACGGCAGGCCGCTCCACGCAGTCGGCCACGTACCGCAGGAAGCCCCCCGCCGTACCACCGTCGCAGACCCTGTGGTCGAAGGTGAGCGAAAGCTGTACGACCTGCCGTACGGCCAGTTCGCCCTCGTGCACCCAGGGCTTCGCGACGATACGCCCGACGCCGAGCATGGCCGCCTCAGGGTGGTTGATGATGGGCGTCGAACCATCGACACCGAACACCCCGTAGTTGTTCAGCGTGAACGTCCCGCCTGTGAGCTGCGCCGGGGTCAGCCTTCCTTCCCTGGCCGCCTCCGTCAGCCGGCTGATCTCTTCGCCGATCGACTCCGCGCTCCGCTGGTGGGCATCCCTCACGACCGGAACGACCAGGCCTCGCTCCGTCTGAGCGGCGAATCCCAGATGGACCTCGGGGAGCCGGACGATCTCCCGGGCCTCCGTGTCCACCGTCGAGTTGAGATCGGGAAAGCGAGCCAGAGCCGCCGTGCAGATGCGGGCCAGCAGGGCGAGTACCGAGATCTTCGGCCCCGACACAGAACCTGCGGCGTTCATCGCGGCCCGTGCAGCCATCAGTTCGGTGGCATCGGCGTCGACCCAGCAGGTGGCGTCCGGGATCTCCCGTCTGCTCCGCGACAGCTTCTCCGCCACAGCTCCACGGACACCTCGCAGGGGGACCCGCTCGCCGTCCTTATCCACCCGCGGGCTGACAGGGGCTTCGCCGACCGCTCCGGCACCGCTCGAAGCCCGGATCGCGGATTCCACGTCGGTACGGAGGATCAGCCCGTCCCGGCCGGTCCCCACGACCTGACCGAGGTCCAGACCGTGCTGACGGGCGAGTCTCCGGACCAGAGGCGAGATGACCGCGACGGGGCCCTGCACAGCCACCACCGTGTGCGCCGGGGCCGGGGACGCCGGAGTGGCCGGGCCTCGGCGGGCGGGGGTGGCCGGCGCCGGTGTGGGCCGGAGTCTGCGCCTGCGCGCGGCCGGGGCCGCCGTGCCGTAGCCGACCAGCACGTTCCCGGAGGCCCCGTCCTCCTCGGTGGACGGGGCGCCTTCAGGTGCCTCGCCGCCGGATGCGGGATCCACCGATCCGACAGCTACCGTCAGCAGCGGCGCGCCGACCGGGAGTTCAGATCCCTCCTCACCGAACCGGGCGGTCACCACACCCTTGTAAGGGCACGGAACCTCCACCATGGCCTTGGCCGTCTCGACCTCGACGACCGGTTGGTCCACGGCGACGACGTCGCCGACCTCCACCAGCCAGCGCACGATCTCCGCCTCGGTCAGCCCTTCGCCCAGATCCGGCAGCTTGAATTCGAGCACCTGCGCCATCAGCTCTCGGCCTCCCACTGAAGACGTGCGACCGCGTCGAGCACCCGGTCCACACCCGGAAGATGGTGCCGCTCCTGCATGGGCGGCGGATAGGGGATGTCGAACCCGGCCACACGCAGGACCGGGGCCTCCAGGTGGTGGAAGCACCGCTCGGTCACCCGCGCGGCGATCTCTCCGCCGGGACCGCCGAATCCGGACGACTCGTGGACGACGACCGCCCGTCCCGTCCTCCGGACCGACGCGGCGACCGTCTCGTCGTCGAAGGGCACAAGCGAACGCAGGTCGACCACTTCGAGGTCCCACCCCTCGGCGGTGGCGGCCTCCGCGGCCTCCAGACACACCGGCAGGGAGGGACCGTACGTGATCAGGGTCGCGCTGCGCCCTGACCTCCGGACCACCGCCCGCCCGATCGGTTCGACCGCCGTCGGCCTTTCCGGCGACCAGTCCGACTTGGACCAGTAGAGCCTCTTCGGCTCCAGGAACACCACCGGGTCGTCGGAGGCGATCGACTCCCTCAGCAGTCCGTAGGCGTCCTCGACCGTGGCCGGCATGACGACGTGCAGGCCGGGGGTCGCCATGTAGTACGCCTCCGAGGAGTCGCTGTGGTGCTCGACCCCGCCGATTCCTCCGCCGTAAGGCACCCTCACCGTGATCGGCAACGGCATGGCGCCGGCGGTCCGGTTCCTCATCTTGGCCACATGGCTGACCAGCTGCTCGAAGGCCGGATACGCGAAGGCGTCGAACTGCATCTCGACCACGGGCCTCAGCCCGTACATCGCCATCCCCACCGCGGCCCCGAGGATGCCCGCCTCGGCCAGCGGGGTGTCCGTGCAGCGCGCGTCCCCGAACTCCTTCGCCAGGCCGTCCGTCACACGGAAGACGCCACCGAGAGTGCCGACGTCCTCGCCCAGGACGTGCACCGTCGGGTCCTCCGCCATGGCGTCGCGCATCGCCCGCCCGAGGGCCTGCGCCATCGTCGAGGGCCTGGCCCTGCCGGCCCGCTCACCGGCCGCCACCGCAGCGGTGCTCATCGCATTGCCTCCGCGCCGCTCTCGTCCGTGCCGTGCTCAGCGGCCAGTTCGTCCCGAAGCCTGGCGGCCTGCTCCCGCAGCTGGCCGGTCTGCACCTCGTAGACATGGGCGAACAGATCCGCCGGATCGAGGACAGGGTCCGTGTTCATCCGCTCCCGCAGCCCTTCGGCCATCCGCTCCGCCCTCTCCCGGACCGATTCGATGCCGTCCTCGTCCAGCAGGCCACGCGCGGTGAGCTCACGCTCGAGCAGCCGGATCGGGTCGTGCGCCCGCCACGCCTCCACCTCACTGTCACCGCGATAGCGCGTCGCGTCGTCGGCGTTCGTATGGGCGTCCATGCGGTAGGTCACCGCTTCCACCAGCGTCGGGCCCCCGCCACGCCTCGCCCGCGCCACTGCCTCGCTCAGCACCTGGTGCGTCGCCGCCACGTCGTTGCCGTCCACCAGCCGTCCGGGCATGCCGTAGCCCACGGCCTTGTGGGCCAGCGACGGTGCCGCGGTCTGCTTCGCCAGCGGCACGGAGATGGCGAAGCCGTTGTTCTGCACCAGGAAGACGACCGGGGCCCGCCACACCGCCGCGAAGTTCAGCGCCTCGTGGAAATCCCCCTCGCTCGTCCCCCCGTCGCCCACCATCGCCAGGGCCACCACGTCGTCACCCTGGAGCCGGGCGGCGTGCGCCAGGCCCACCGCGTGCGGCAGCTGAGTCGCCAGGGGGGTGCACAGAGGGGCGATGCGGTGCTCCCGCGGGTCGTACCCGGTGTGCCGGTCCCCCCGCAGCAGGGTCAAGGCCTCGACCGGGTCCAGTCCGCGCGCCACCGCCGCCAAGGTGTCCCGATAGCTGGGAAAAAGCCAGTCCCTGTCCTCCAGCACGAGCGCCGCGGATACCTCGCAGGCCTCCTGGCCGGTGCTGGACGGATACACCGCCAGCCTGCCCTGCTTGGTCAGCGCGGTCGCCTGGGCGTTGTACCGGCGGCCGCGCACCAGCTCCTCGTAGAGCCTCAGCAGCAGCTCGGGATCGGCACCGGCCGCGGCCTCCGTACCGAGCACACGGAACGGCTCAGGGTCCGGGAGCAGCGGCGCGGGGTCGGTGAGCGGCTTCCAGGCCGGGGGCGGCGTGGGCCGGTAGGCGGCTGCGCCGGGCAGCTCCTGGACCGTCATGACAAGCACCTCCTGGCATCGAGACAGATCGAGGGGTGTCGAGATCCCCCAGGAATGTGGAGCACGGGCGAGGCTCCGCTGTGGCGTGCCTCACCTACCGATTGTTCGGTCGCGGGCGCATTTTGGCTACAGGCACCTCCAGCCTGTGGACAAACGGTTATCCACAGCCTGGGATAGGGGCAGGTCGTCCACAACAGGGAGGCGCGCGCCGATGACAGCTGAACAAATGGCCGACGGACCCGGCACGCCTGGCCGCACCCCTCCCGCACGGCCGCTGGACGCCATCGACCGGTCCATCCTGCGCATCCTCCAGACGGATGGCCGCGCATCGATACGAGCTGTGGCCGAACGCGTCCACGTGTCCCGCGCCAACGCCTACGCGCGGATCAACCGGCTCGTGGAGGACGGCGTCATCCGGGGCTTCAGCGCACGGGTGAACCATGAACGCGCCGGGCAGGCCGCCTCCGCCTACATCACGCTCAAGATCGTCCAGAATTCGTGGCGCACCGTGCGTGAACAGCTCCAGGCCCTGCCAGGCGCCACGCACATCGCGCTGGTCAGCGGGGACTTCGACGTACTGCTCCTGGTGCACACGCCTGACAACCAGGCCCTCCGTGAGCTGGTGCTGACCAGGATCCAGGCCATACCGGAGGTGCTGTCGACCCGCACCCTGCTGGTGTTCGAGGAGACCGACCTGGACCCGTATCCGGACCGCCCGTCCGAGCTCGCGTGACGCGACGATCCCTGCGGCCCCTGCCCGCGAGGCCGCGCCTCATGACCCGATCCGGCACCCGTCCCTGTCGCGCGGTCCCGGCCCAGACGGCCTGACACACGGTCCTGCCGCAGGAGTCAGCCGGCCCGCATGCCGTCGAAGGCGAGCCGCACGACCGTGTCGGCGAGCTGGTCCACGTCCGGAGCCCCACCCGGCTGCGGGCGGTACCACTCGACCAGGGAGTTCACCATGCCGAAGATGAGCCGGGTCACCAGGCGTATGTCGACGTCGGCCCGCAGATCGCCCTCCGCCACCGCGGCCTTGAGCAGATCGGACACCCGCTGGTCGAACTCACGTCGCCGCTCCAGCGCCCAGCGCTCCGTCCCCGTGTTGCCGCGCACCCGCAGCAGCAGCGTGACGTACGGCAGCTCCGCGACGAGGACCTCGACCGTGCGGCGCGTGACGTACTCGACCCGGGCGATCGCCCGGCCCTGTATCGCACCGGCTTCGTCGAGGATGCCGAACAGTCCGTCGATGGCCCGGCTCACCGCCCGCCGCAGGAGTTCCTCCTTGCCGGCCACGTGGTGGTAGATGGACGACTTCGAGATGCCCGCCGCCTTGGAGAGGTGCTCCATGGACGTGCCGTCGTAACCGCGCTCGTTGAAGACGCGGACGGCGACGGTGAGGAGTGTCTCCGGGGTGTACGTGTCCCGCTTGGCCGTGGTCATGTCCGCGATCCTCCCCCATGAGTTGTCCACAGGAGCCTCGGGGCCCCTTGTCCCGACCGATCGTTCGGTTACTCTAACTCCGTCCGCGCATTTCCGCCCGGCTCGACGAGGAGTTGGTGCCCATGACCGCCGAACTTTCCCCCGGCAAGCTGTCCGAGATCCACCGCCCGACGCTCGACCGGGCTCTGGAGACGATCCGCACACGCGCTTACTGGTCCCCTCATCCCGAGCACCCGAAGGCCTACGGCGACGAAGGACTCCCCGGCAGCCTCGGCGCGGCTGAGGGCAAAGCCGCGTTCGACGCCGTCCTGGGCACCAGGCTGGAGCTCGGCCAGCCCGGGACCGACGGCTGGACCGGCGGCGAGATCTCGCCGTACGGACCGGAGCTCGGCGTCGAGTACCCGCACGCCGACATGGACGTCCTGCTGCCCGCCATGGGTGCCGGCATGGGCTCCTGGCGTGGAGCCGGCCCCGAGACCAGGGCGCTGGTCTGCCTGGAGATCCTCGCCCGGATCAGTGCGCGCACGCACGAGATGGCCCATGCCGTGATGCACACCAGCGGCCAGGCGTTCGTCATGGCCTTCCAGGCCGGCGGACCGCACGCCCAGGACCGCGGCCTGGAAGCCGTCGCCTACGCCTACGAGGAGCAGGTACGCACACCCCTCGGCGCCGAATGGTCGAAGCCTCAGGGAAAGCGCGACCCGCTGCGGCTCCACAAGACGTACACGGCGGTGGGACGGGGCATCTCGCTGCTCATCGGCTGCAACACCTTCCCCACATGGAACGGCTACCCGGGTCTCTTCGCCTCGTTGGCGACCGGCAATCCCGTCCTGGTCAAGCCGCACCCGCGTGCCGTCCTGCCGCTAGCGCTCACCGTCCAGCTGGCCCGCGAGGTGCTCGCCGAGGCGGGCTTCGACCCGAATCTCGTGGCGCTGGCGGCCGAGCGGCCCGGGGAGGCCATCGCCAAGGCCCTGGCCCTCCGCCCCGAAATCAAGATCATCGACTACACGGGCTCCAGCGCCTTCGGCGAATGGCTGGAGACCAACGCCAGGCAGGCCCAGGTCTACACGGAGAAGGCCGGCGTCAACACGGTCGTGCTCGACTCCACGGACGACTACCGGGGCATGCTCGGCAACCTGGCCTTCTCGCTCTCCCTCTACAGCGGCCAGATGTGCACCACCCCGCAGAATCTGCTCATCCCACGCGACGGCATCACGACGGACGCGGGCCCGAAGTCCTACGAGGACGTGGTCGGCGACATCGCCGCCGCGGTGTCCGCGCTGCTCGGCGACGACGCCCGGGCCAACGGCCTGCTCGGCGCCCTGGTGAACGAGGGCGTGAAGAACCGGCTGGAAGGCGCATCGGGACTCGGCGACGTCGCGCTCCCCTCGCGTCCGGTCGTCAACCCCGAATTCCCCGAGGCCGTCGTCCGGACACCTGCCCTCGTGAAGGTCGACGGCGCCAAGCGGGACGACGGCGCGGCCTTCCTCTCGGAGTGCTTCGGCCCGGTCTCCTTCGCGGTCGCCGTCGACTCGACCGAGGACGCGCTCGCGCTGCTGCGCCGCACCATTCGCGAGCAGGGGGCCATGACCGTGGGCGCCTACACCACCTCCCCCGAGGTGGAGCGCGCGGTGGAGGAGGTCTGCTTCGACGAGTCGGCACAGCTCTCGCTGAATCTCACCGGTGGCGTGTACGTCAACCAGACCGCGGCCTTCTCCGACTTCCACGGTTCGGGTGGCAACCCGGCGGCCAACGCGGCTCTCTGTGACGGGGCGTTCGTGTCCAACCGCTTCCGGGTGGTGGAGGTCCGCCGCCAGGCCTGAGCGAGTGCGGTCGACCGCTGTCGGGCAGCCGGTGGAGCGGTGACGCTCCACCGGTCATCCCTCTCGCGGATCCGGGATGTCCGCGTACCGCTGGACCCAGGCGTGCATGGCGATGGCCGCCGCCGCGCCCGCGTTGATCGATCGCGTCGAGCCGAACTGCGCGATCGAGCACACCTTCGAGGCGTGCCGGCGCGCCTCCTCCGTCAGCCCGGGGCCCTCCTGGCCGAAGAGCAGCACGCATCTGCGCGGCAGCTCCGTCCGTTCGAGGGGCACGGCCCCGGGCAGGTTGTCGATCCCGATGATCGGCAGCCCTTCGCTCTCGGCCCACGCGGTCAGATCGGCCGTGTCGGGGTGGTGCCGGACGTGCTGGTAGCGGTCGGTGACCATCGCGCCCCGGCGGTTCCAGCGGCGCCGACCCACGATGTGGATCTCCTTGGCGAGGAAGGCGTTGGCGGTGCGCACCACCGAGCCGATGTTGAAGTCGTGGCCCCAGTTCTCCACCGCCACATGGAAGTCGTGCCGCCGCAGGTCCAGATCGGCGACGATCGCCTCCCTCGTCCAGTACCGGTAGCCGTCGCCCACATTGCGCCGGTCCCCTTCGGCGAGGAGCTCCGGATCGTAGCGCTCCCCTTCCGGCCAGGGCAGCGGATGGGGCCCGACGCCGATCTCCGCTCCGTAGCCGTCGTCGTACTGGAGGGGTTCGGCCGACGGGTCGGGGGCCGCCTCCGCCATGGGCTCTTCTGTACTGCCGGTCTCGCTGGTCACCGCATGAGCGTATGGCCATCGCCTTCGGCAGTGCGCGCGGCCTCCGCGCCGGTCGTCCGCGGCCTGCGCTGACCGGGCAGGGAGAGCTTTCCCCCCGTCCGTGGGAACAGCTGTCGGCGGGCCCGCGTCACCCGGCTGCCGAGCCAGACCAGGAATGCCGTCGGCAGGAAGACGGCGTCCGCCGCGATCATGGCCATGGAGAAGAAGGGAAGCCCCAGCAGTACGGCGATCCCCGCGTGCTCACCGATCATGAGGACGAGCAGGACGTTCTTCACCCGCCTGTTGAAGAGCGTGAAGGGAAAGGCGACCTGCACGATGACCGTCAGGTACGTGAGCACCATGACGAGGAGGGCGCTGGAGGCCATGAAGCCCGAGAGCCCGGGCCAAGGGGCGAAGTACTCCAGCTTCAGCGGGTAGTAGAGCGCGGTTCCGTCCTGCCAGCGGGAGCCCTGGATCTTGTACCAGCCGGCCGTGGCGTAGATCAGGCACACCTCCGCCATGATCACGAAGAGCGCCGCGTTGTGAGCGAGATGGGCGACGACATCGAGGAGGACGCGCAGCTCATGCCCCGGCGCGTACCGCCCCAGCGCCCATCGGACCCCGCTGCCCAGCCAGAGCACCCACAGGAGCGAAGGCAGCCACCAGGTGCCACCGAGTCCACCCATGACAGTGGCGGGCAGGAGGAAGCCGCCGAGCACGGCCCAGAGCACCGGACCCGCTACGTCACGGGCCGGCCGCTCGCCGCCCGCGACCCGTGCCTCGTCCCGGGCCGCACGGCGTGCGTCGAGTGACCAGACACGGGCGCAGCGGGTCAGGACCAGGTACAGCGCCATCAGATGGATGACGTTGTCGCCACCGTCCCCCATGAAGATGCTGCGGTTCTGGAGGGAGAGCACACCCACCATGAACAGCACCGACGTACCCCGGGTCCGCCAGCCGATCATCAGCAACACGGCCGAGACCAGCGTCAGCGTGTAGACGGCCTCGAACCAGATCGCGCTGTCCGACCACATCAGGACGGTGAAGGCGCCGTTGTTGGCGATGAGCCGCTCCGCCATGCCCCAGCTCCACGGCCCGTCGGGGCCGTACAGCTCGTGACGGTGGGGCAGCTCACGCAGCAGGAACAGCAGGCAGGTCGCGGAGACACCGATCCGGACGACGGCGCTCTGGTGGGCACCGAGCGGCGCGGCGGTGACCCGCTGTACGGCACGGGCGAGCCCGGAGGCGGCCGCCGAGGCACGCTCCCGGCCACGGACCGTCGGCCCGGGCGGGGGCAGGTACGAGGTGGCCGGCGGAATCGAGGCGCTCATCCCTCCGCCTTCCGGACCGCTGAGACCTGATCCCGGCCTGTACCGGACAGGTCGGATTCGGTGACCGTCCACCAAGGGAGCTCCCGGTACTCCGGTTCCGTGCTGATCTTCTCGTCGCTCCACGGGGGTGCTCCGACGGAACGCGTCGACGACCTCACCTGGAAGCGTTCGACGGTCCCGCCGTATCCGTGCTCGTCCAGGCGCAGCATGACGATGCGGCGGATGTAGCGCTCCGACAACTCGCCCCGCAGGCCGTTGGCCCGGTTCTCGCTGTCATGGGACCCGACGAAGAAGTCCCAGGCGCGGCGGAGCTCGTTCTGTTCGACGTGGCTGGGAAGGGGGTTTCCGCGTATTGCCTCGCCGTCGTCACCCGAGAGGTCGATCCAGCGCGTGGTCCTGCTTCCGTCGGCACCTCCGCCGGTCACTTCCGCCCTCACCTGTACGGAGATGTTCTGCTGGAGGGGGTTGGGTGCGAAGAGCTTCCAGTTCTGCTCGAACTCGGGGTAGATCCAGCGGTCGACGGCCTCGCCGTGCTGCTTCGTCAGCGTGTTGGACGGCGCGACGTGCAGGAAGACCATGGCTATGTGCACGCAGGACCACAGCCCTATGACGGAGAGCGCGACCGCCGCGGCGATCTGGTACGGCAACGAGAGCGCGGCGATCCCACTCGCCGGACGGCTCCTGTCGGGCACCCGAGCGGGCGCGACGGCGGAATCCGCCGAAGGACCCACGGCGCCCTGTGCCTGGATCAGGCCCGCTTCCACGGATTCCGGAGGTGCTGCCCTGGTGTCGGTCTCGTCCACCGGCGGAGCACTGCTCGCCGCTCCAGGACGGGAAGGCTTCTTCCCGGCTTCGGTTGGCCCACTGTGGTCCGCGTCCATGCCGCCCCGATCACCGCTCCGTCATCCACAGGGTTGACACCCTACGGGCCGTGGACTCACCATTGAACCCAAGGAACCGAACGATCGGTCGGTAGGGAGCCCGGGATGGCGGCAGTGACTGCGGACCACACCAAGCAGGGGACGGCGGACGCGGCGGATGCCGGCCGCTTGGCGGCGTTCGACCGCACCCTCGCCGCCGACGAACGGATCGAGCCCCGGGACTGGATGCCGGACGCCTACAGGGCCTCCCTGATCCGCCAGATGGCGCAGCACGCCCACTCCGAGATCATCGGGATGCAACCCGAGGCCAACTGGATCTCACGGGCGCCGTCCCTGCGCCGCAAGGCGATCCTCATGGCGAAGGTCCAGGACGAGGCGGGACACGGCCTCTACCTGTACAGCGCCGCGGAGACGCTGGGCACCAGCCGCGAGGAGATGCTCGACAAGCTGCACGCCGGCCGGCAGCGATACTCGTCGATCTTCAACTACCCCACCCTGACGTGGGCGGACGTCGGAGCGATCGGGTGGCTGGTGGACGGCGCAGCGATCACCAACCAGGTGCCGCTCTGCCGCTGCTCCTACGGACCGTACGCGCGCGCGATGGTCCGCATCTGCAAGGAGGAGTCCTTCCACCAGCGCCAGGGCTACGAGCTGCTGCTCGCGCTCAGCCAGGGCACCCCCGCCCAGCACGAAATGGCCCAGGACGCGGTGAACCGCTGGTGGTGGCCCTCCCTGATGATGTTCGGCCCCCCGGACGACTCCTCGGCGCACTCGGAACAATCGATGGCCTGGAAGATCAAGCGACACTCCAACGACGAGCTGCGCCGGCGGTTCGTCGACATCTGCGTCCCGCAGGCGCGGGCACTGGGACTGGACCTGCCCGATCCCGACATCCGGTGGAACGAAGAACTCGGTCGCCACGACTTCGGCGAGATCGACTGGACGGAGTTCCAGGAGGTCCTCAAGGGAAACGGCCCGTGCAACGAGCAGCGGCTGACCCAGCGGCGCTCGGCTCACGAAGAGGGTGCCTGGGTCCGCGCGGCAGCGGCGGCCTACGCAGACAAGCACGCGGCCCGGCCCGGTGGAAGCGGACCGGCTGCCCACCCCATGGAGGCGACCGCATGAGCAGCTCGACCGACTGGCCTCTGTGGGAGGTGTTCGTGCGCTCCCGCCGCGGGCTCTCGCACACCCACGCGGGCAGCCTGCACGCGCCGGACGCCGAAATGGCCCTGCGCAACGCCCGCGATCTGTACACCCGCCGCTCGGAGGGCGTCTCCCTCTGGGTGGTGCCGTCGTCGGCGATCACCGCCTCCTCGCCCGACGAGAAGGACTCCTTCTTCGAGCCCGCCGGTGACAAGCCGTACCGGCACCCCACGTTCTACGAGATCCCCGAAGGGGTGAAGCACCTGTGACCGCGGCCCTCGCCCTCGGCGACGACGCGCTGGTGCTCTCGCACCGGCTGGGGGAGTGGGCCGGCCACGCACCCGTCCTCGAGGAGGAGGTCGCCCTCGCCAACATCGCCCTGGACCTCCTCGGCCAGGCCCGGATCCTGCTGTCCTTCGTCGGGGACGAGGACCAGCTGGCATACCTCCGCGAGGAGCGCGCCTTCCGCAACGTCCAGCTCGTGGAACAGCCGAACGGCGACTTCGCCCACACCATCGCCCGTCAGCTCTACTTCTCGGTGTACCAGCACCTGCTGTACGAGGCGCTGGCGGCCGGGGAATCCGAGTTCGCGGATCTCGCGGCGAAGGCCGTCAAAGAGGTGGCGTACCACCGTGACCACGCGGAGCAGTGGGTTCTGCGGCTCGGGGACGGCACCCCGGAAAGCCATGAGCGCATGCAGCGAGCGCTGGACGCGCTGTGGCGGTTCACCGGCGAGCTGTTCGAGCCAGTCGAAGGCCTGGCCACCGACGCCGAGCCTCTGCGGACCCGCTGGCTGGAAGCCGTCGGAGCAGTCGTCACTCGCGCCACTCTGACTCTTCCCTCGGGACCGCAGAGCGGGGCATGGGCGGCCGGGGCCGGACGACAGGGAGTACACACCGAACCGTTCGGACGGATGCTCGCCGAAATGCAGCATCTGCACCGCAGCCACCCGGGGGCGTCATGGTGACCACGGAAACCCCCCTGGAGGCGGAGCTGCACCGACTGGCGGGGGCCGTACCCGATCCCGAGCTCCCGGTACTCACCCTCGAAGAACTCGGCGTACTCCGCGGGGTGCAGGCGGACTCGCAGGGCAAGGTGACGGTGAGTCTCACGCCGACGTACACCGGATGCCCGGCCATCAGGACCATGTCCGACGACATCGAACGCGTGCTGCGGGACCACGGCGTCACGGAGGTGTCCGTGGTCACGGTCCTCTCGCCCGCCTGGTCGACCGACGACATGAGCGCCGAAGGGCGCCGCAAACTGGCGGAGTTCGGCATAGCACCGCCACGACCGGGGGGAGCACCGGGCGGACCCGTCCCCCTCACACTCTCCGTCCGTTGCCCGCACTGTGGTTCCACGGACACCGAGCTGTTGAGCAGGTTCTCCTCCACGGCCTGCAAGGCCCTGCGCCGCTGTGTGGCGTGCCGTGAACCGTTCGACCACTTCAAGGAGTTGTAGATGTTCCATCCGCTCCGGGTCAGCGCGATCGAACGGACCACGGACGACGCGGTGGCCGTGACCTTCGCCGTACCGCCGGATCTGCGTGAGACCTTCCGCCACTCACCGGGCCAGCACCTGAACGTCCGCTACCGCATCGGCGGGGAGGAGATCCGGCGCTCGTACTCGATCTGCGCACCTGCCACCGAACAGCCCGGTGTCCCGGCGCTCCGGGTCGGCATCCGCATGGTCGACGGCGGGGCGTTCTCGACGTACGCCTTGAAGGAACTCGCGGTCGGCGACCATGTGGAGGCGATGGCACCGACCGGCCGGTTCGTCCTGACTCCGCGTCCTGGTCACTTCGCGGCGATCGTCGGGGGCAGCGGCATCACACCGGTGCTCTCGATGGCCGCCACCGTACTGGCGAGGGAACCCCTCGCCCGCTTCTGCCTGCTCCGAAGCGACCGGACGGCCGCCTCGACGATGTTCCTCGACGAAGTGGCAGACCTCAAGGACCGCTACCCCGACCGCTTCCAGCTGGTGACCGCTCTGTCACGGGAGGAACAGGCCGCCGGTCTCCCCTCGGGCCGGCTGGACCGCGAGCGGCTCGTCAGCCTGTTGCCCACGCTCCTGCCCGTACCGGACGTGGACGGCTGGTTCCTGTGCGGACCACTGGGCCTGGTCCGAGGAGCTGAGAGCGCCCTGCGCGCGCTCGGCGCCGACCGCTCGCGCATTCACCAGGAGATCTTCCACGTCGCCGAGGAGAGCGGAACACCGACGACCGCGGCGAGGATCACCACCCCGTCCAGCAGCACCCTCACCGCGACGCTCGACGGCCGATCGGGCAGCTGGCCGGTGGAGGGCGGTGAATCCCTGCTCGAGACCGTCCTGCGAAGCCGATCGGACGCCCCGTACGCCTGCAAGGGCGGAGTGTGCGGGACCTGCCGGGCGTTCCTGGTCTCCGGCGAAGTCCGGATGGACCGCAACTTCGCCCTGGAGCCGGACGAGACGGAAGCCGGTTTCGTGCTCGCCTGCCAGTCGCACCCCGTCACCCCGGAGGTCGAGCTCGACTTCGACCGCTGACTCGCCTGGGGACCACCGAGGTGTTCCGGAGACCAGCTCAGCTCACGGGACCGCTCCGCCTCCAGGGGCCTCCAGGCACAGCCCAGCCCTCCGGGGGGACAGCCCCACCCTCCCGGACCCGCTCAGCAGCCGAGCGGGGGCAGCTCAGCGCTCCCGGCTCGCCGGCTTCCGCCCTCTCCGGTCCCCCGGACGCCTGGCACCGCCGCACATCCGGCGGTGGAGGCCGACGCATACCGGGGCCAGGCGCGTCAGCGCGGCGCCCCTGCGGAACGCCCGTGAAAGAAGCCGTCAGAGGACGAACGCCGAGGTTCCGTCGTCGGTCACCATGGGACGGCCCGCGCCGTCCCAGGCCAGCATGCCGCCCTCGATGTTGACGGCGTCCAGCCCCTGCTGCACCAGGTACTGGGTGACCTGGGCGGACCGTCCTCCCACCCGGCACATCACATGTACACGCCGACCGTCCTCAGCAGCCTCGGTCAGTTCGCCGAAACGGCCGACGAAGTCACTCATGGGGATGTGCAGCGCACCCTCGACGTGCCCGGCCGCCCACTCGTCGTCCTCCCGTACGTCCAGCACGAGGCCGTCCGACGGAACCGCCGCGACGTCCACCGAGGGCAGCGGAGCGAAATTCATGAAAGGGCCTTCTCTCGTACGTACACGCCTGAGTCATCCGGAACGCTACTGCACGAGCGCTGCCAGCTCGCTCTCGCGCTGGGCCACATCGGCGAGGAGCTTCTCCGCGATGTCGTCGAGCAACCGGTCCGGGTCGTCAGGTGCCATGCGCAGCATCGAGCCGATCGCGCTCCCCTCCAGCTCCTGCGCCAGCACCGTCAGCAGCTCCTTGCGGCGGCTGAGCCAGTCCAGCCGCGCGTAGAGCTCCTCGCTCTCGCTCAGACGCAGCTCCGGCGCCGCAGGACCTGCCGCCCACTCGGCGACCAGTTCCTTGAGCTCCGCCACGTCGCCACGGCCGTAGGCCGCGTTGACGCGCGAGATGAACTCGTCGCGACGAGCCCGCTCCGCTTCGTCCGGTGCCAGATCCGGGTGCGCCTGCCGGGCGAGCTCCCTGTAGAGCTTGCGCGCCTCGTCGCTGGGCCTGACCCGCTTCGGCGGCCTGACCGGCTGCTCGGTGAGCATCGCCGAAGCCTCCGGAGAGAGACCGTCCGAATCCATCCAGTCATGGAAGAGCTCGTCCACACCTGGCATCGGCATGACGATCGCCCGTGCCTCCTGGGCCTTGCGCAGATCCTCCGGGTCACCGGTCTTCGCGGCCCGCGCCTCCGCGATCTGCGCGTCGAGCTCGTCCAGCCGCGCGTACATCGGACCGAGCTTCTGATGATGCAGCCGGGAGAAGTTCTCCACCTCGACCCTGAAGGTCTCCACGGCGATCTCGAACTCGATCAGCGCCTGCTCGGCCACTCTGACCGCCTTCGCGAGCCGCTCCTCGGGCCGGGGGGCACCGGTTCCGCCCGCGTCTCCAGCATCGGACCGGTCGCCGGATCCACCGGACCGGGCACCGGGCTCGGAAGCAGCGGAGCCACCGCCCGGCTCCCCCTCGCCACCGCCCGGGCGCGGCGCACCGTCCTGCTCGGCCCGCAGGTCGTCCTGAGGCGCGTCCAGGTCCTGCTGCGGCGCGTCCTGCCGGTCCTGGTCCTGCGGGTCTTCGTCGTTCCGGGTGGTCGGCACCCCGGCGGCTTCGTGGGTCACCCGTCCAGCGTATGGCCATGGCCCCCGCCGTGAGGACGCGTGTCAGGCGCGAGGCCCGCGCTCCACCCCTCGGGCCGTACCGTTCAGACGCCCAGTTCGGCCGCTATCCGCCCGGAGCGGACACAACGGACGAGCTCGGCGTGATCAGCCTCGGTGCGGTTCGCGTACGTCACGGCGAAGCCGGCCACCGCTTCGTCCAGCTCGGCGCTCTTGCCGCAGTAGCCCGCCAGGAGTCGCGGGTCGGCACTGTGGGCGTGCGCCCGGGCCAGCAGCGCTCCCGTCATCCGTCCGTAGTCGTCGACCTGGTCCGCGGCGAGGGCGGCGGGATCCACACTGCCCTTCCGGTTCCGGAACTGGCGTACCTGGTAAGGCCTGCCGTCCACATCGGCCCAGCCGAGCAGTATGTCGCTGACGACCTGCATCCGTTTCTGTCCGAGCACCACCCGGCGCCCTTCGTGCACCACCTCCGGCACGTCGAAACCGGCCTGCGGGAGATACGGGGAGAGCGCCGAGGGACGTGCCTCCTTCACCTGCAGCACCAGGGGCTCGCCACGGTGGTCGAGCAGCAGCACGACATACGACCGGGTCCCGACACTCCCCGTACCGACGACACGGAAGGCCACGTCGTGGATCGCGTAGCGGGCCAGCAGCGGAAGCCTGTCTTCCGAGACGGTACGGAGGTAGCCCTCGAGCCCCGCCGCGACAGCCGCGGCCTCCCCGTCCGGCACGCGACGCAGAACCGGCGGAGCGTCGACGAAGCGGCGGCCGTCCTCGCACTCCTCCGTGGACCGAGCCGCGAAGCGGGCGCTCGTGTTGTTGCGTGCCTTCTCGGAGACCCGCTCCAGAGTCCCCAGCAGGTCACGCGCGTCCGTGTGGGAGACGAGTTCCTCGTCCGCTATGGCGTTCCACGCGTCGAGCGCGGGCAGCCTGGCCAGCAGCCGCATGGTGCGCCGGTAGGCACCCACGGTGTCGTACGCGCCCTGTCGGCAGGTGTCCTCGTCCGCTCCCGCGAGCCGGCCGGCGAGCACCAGCGAGGTGGCCAGGCGCTTCAGGTCCCACTCCCACGGTCCGAAGA
Source organism: Streptomyces sp. NPDC059166 (assembly GCF_042755185.1). Lineage (NCBI taxonomy): Bacteria > Bacillati > Actinomycetota > Actinomycetes > Kitasatosporales > Streptomycetaceae > Streptomyces > Streptomyces sp. NPDC059166. The sequence goes on from NZ_JBHZCI010000001.1 coordinate 159,506, forward strand.
CGGTCTCGTCGAAGTCGTTCAGATCGATGACCAGACTGCCGCGGGCGTCGCCGTACAGACCGAAGTTGGCCGCGTGGGCGTCACCACAGAGCTGGGCACCTACACCCGTGACCGGTGTGCCGGCCAGGTCATGCGCCATCAGACCGGCCGAACCCCGCAGGAACGCGAAGGGCGTCGCAGCCATCCGGCCCACGCGTATGGGCGTCAGACCCGGTACCCGGCCCTGGTTCGACTCCTCGACCGCCTGGACCGCGTCCGGTCGTCCGGGCGGAAGCGAGAGTGAACTGTGCGCGGAGCGAGGCACCTTGAGTCTCAGCGCCTTACCCGCCGCCTTCGGGGAGAGCGCCCCACCGTCCACCGGCCCCGCGCTTCGGGGCATGCGGCGCGCGAACCCGGGGACGACCGGAATCCTCACGCCCCCCGCTGTCCGCTGCACCGGCACCGCCGCCTCGACTTCGCCCATGGAGCGTCGCCTCCCCCGCCCTTGTTCAGCCGTTCCGCACGAGCAACATCAACTGCCGACGACGGTACAGCCGCGTCAACACAACCGTCTTCCCCTGTGGACAACTTGGGATCGTCTGTGGAAAGCCTTCGCCACCGGACGGGCCGGGCCACGGGCCGGTCCCGTAGCGGGATGCCGCATCCGGCTCGTGGCCATGGAATCCTCCGGCCATCCAGCCGTCCTCACAGACCCCACCCGAGACGGACAAGCGGGGCGGGGTCCAGGCAGATCAGCCGGCGCCAGGCGGAATCAGCAGCGCCCCGGCCCGGACAGATAGGTGTCCGCCCAGCGGCCGAGTTCCTTCAGCGCCGGCTCCATCGCGGCTCCGGCCGCCGTCAGCCTGTATGCCACCCGCAGCGGGGGTCCTTCATCGACCTCGCGCACCACAAGACCTGCCGCCCCGAGCTCGGACAGACGGTCGGAGAGCATCCGCTCGCTGATGCCCGGAATCGCGCGCCGCAGATCCGCGAAGTGCACCGGCTGCGCCATCAGCACCGACACGATCGGCCCCGTCCAGCGCTTCCCGAACAGCTCGAAGACACGCGTGATGCCCACGTCCACCCGCCGACAAGCCTGCTCGCTGTGTTCCGCCACGTCCTCAGCGTACTGCGCCTCCCCGAGGGACTTATTTAAAGTAAGCGACTGTGTTATCAATAGGAGCGTACGGAAATTACCCGGCTGCCATCCCTCGACGACCCCGCGCCGCAGGATCGAGCCGATCGGCACACTTCCCGACGGAGAACCCCATGGCCACGCTTCTTCACCTCGACTCAGCCGTCTTCCCGGAAGGCTCCACCTCCCGCGAGGTCACCGCCGCCTTCGTCGCGACGTGGCGCGAGCAGCATCCGGACGGCGAGGTCGTCTACCGGGATCTCGCCGCGGACCCGCTGCCCCATCTGGACGCCACCGCGGTCGCCGCCGGCGCCTCCGACGCTCTGCGTGGCGCCCTGGCGGCAGAGCTGGCCGCCGCGGACGCCGTACTGATCGGCGCACCCATGTACAACTTCTCGATCCCCTCCACCCTGAAGGCATGGTTGGACCAGGTGATCATCGTCGGCCACAACGCCGGCCCCGAGAGCCCGGTGGCGGGCACGCCCGTCACCGTGGTGGCCAGCCGAGGAGGCTCCTACGCCGCAGGCACACCGCGCGAGGACTTCGAGTTCGTCCAGAACTACCTGGAGAAGGTGCTCACCGGCATGCTGGGCGCCGAAGTCGACTTCATCGTCCCCGAACTGACACTGGCCCACTCGAAGCCGGAGATGGCAGAGCTCATCCCGCTCGCAGACGCCTCCCGGACCCGGGCCTTCACCGAGGCGACGGAGAAGGCCAAGGCCCTGGCCGCCCGCCTGGCGGCCTGACACCAGCACCCACCGCACAACCACCGCCACAGCGGTCGGCCGGGGGGCGCACCCCCCGGCCGACTCGGCGCAGGGCCGCCCGCCGGAATCCACCGGCCGTTGCACGTCGACCGCAACACGAACCCGCCGCAGCCGAATCGAAGCAGCCGAATCGAAGCAAGTCGATCGCAGTGGATCAGGAAGACCGGCACAAGCGGTCGACCGAAGAACGTGACGAGAGAGGCGCCGGCCGAACCGGACGGTTGCGACGTTTCACGTGAAACAGCCAACACCCGCGCGCTGCCGCGAACCTCTTCATCGAGCACGTCACACGTGAAGGAGGACACGGACGCCCCCGAACTCCAGGAGACCCCGAACACACAGCGAGGGGCCACGGAGACAGAGGCCGGCACGCTCCCGAGGCACCACGGATCCACCAACGACCCATCACAACGAAGAACCCCCGCACCGACACTGTCGGTGCGGGGGTTCTGTCGAACCTGCCCAGCAGCTGCAAGCAACTGCCGTTGTGCGCGAGGGGGGATTTGAACCCCCACGTCCCTAAGGACACTGGCACCTGAAGCCAGCGCGTCTGCCGTTCCGCCACTCGCGCATGAGTGGTGCTTTCAGACTCTCTCACCGTGTGGTGCGAGCGCCTGGCGACAACGGAAGATTAGCACGCTGGGCAGGGTGGATTCACATCCGTTGTTTCGCGGGAGCGACGAGGGGAAGCCGGGAACGCGGAGCGCCTGCCCCCACTCCTTCTGAGTGCACCCGGAGTGCGGGACACTGTGAGGAGGCCACCTCTACGATCCGTGTGAGGGGTGACACTCATCCACTGTGCAGACAAGGGGAACCAGCCGATTTCCCGACGCGTGGATACGATCAGTAAGCAGTACAGGGATGACGACACCGGAGGAGGTGCCCCATGGGAGTCATGAAGCGTTTCGAGCAGCGTCTCGAAGGTCTGGTCAACGGCACCTTCGCCAAGGTCTTCAAGTCCGAGGTGCAGCCGGTCGAGATCGCGGGCGCCCTCCAGCGCGAGTGCGACAACAACGCGACGATCTGGAACCGCGAGCGGACCGTCGTGCCCAACGACTTCATCGTCGAACTGAGCACGCCGGACTACGAGCGGCTCAGCCCGTACTCCGGGCAGCTCGGCGACGAACTGTCCGGCCTCGTGCGTGACTACGCCAAGCAGCAGCGGTACACCTTCATGGGACCGATCAAGGTCCACCTGGAGAAGGCGGACGACCTGGACACGGGTCTCTACCGGGTACGCAGCAGGACCCTGGCGTCGAGTTCGTCACAGCAGCAGGGCCAGCAGAGCGGGCCCGCCCCGTACGCACAGCCGAACCGGCCCGGTCCCCAGGGACAGGGCGGCTACGGCTACCCACCGGCCTCCGCCCCGCCCATGCCTCAGGCACCGCCTGGCTCCGGGCGGCCGGGAGGCCCCTCCAGCGACTGGCGCCCGCCGGCCGCGTCCGGCTCCGCGCCGAACGCCCAGGTACGGCGCTGGATCGAGATCAACGGCACACGCCATCAGATCTCCCGCCCGACGTTGGTGATGGGACGAAGCACCGACGCCGACGTGCGGATCGACGACCCCGGCGTATCCCGCCGGCACTGTGAGATCCGGACCGGAACGCCCTCGACGATCCAGGATCTCGGGTCCACCAACGGCATCGTGGTGGACGGGCAGCACACCACCCGCGCTACGCTCCGCGACGGCTCGCGGATCGTCGTGGGCAGCACCACCATCGTTTACCGGCAAGCCGAAGGGTGAAGCGGGGGCAATGTCAGAGCTGACCCTGACGGTCATGCGGCTAGGTTTCCTGGCTGTTCTGTGGCTATTCGTAATCGTGGCCGTCCAGGTCATTCGCAGCGACCTGTTCGGTACGCGTGTCACACAGCGCGGTTCACGCCGCACTGCGAGTGACACCCGCCCGCAGCAGGGGCGCCAGCAGCAGGTGGCGCCGCCTCAGCAGCGCCAGCAGTCCGGACGCCAGCGCCGTGGGGCACCCACGAAGCTGGTCGTCTCCGAAGGCACACTCACCGGCACCACGGTCGCCCTCCAGGGCCAGACCATCACCCTGGGCCGGGCGCACGATTCAACGATCGTGCTGGACGACGACTACGCGTCCAGTCGGCATGCCAGGATCTACCCGGACCGTGACGGCCAGTGGATCGTCGAGGATCTCGGGTCCACCAACGGCACCTATCTCGACCGGACCCGGCTCACCACCCCGACACCTGTTCCGCTGGGCGCGCCGATCCGCATCGGCAAGACCGTCATCGAGCTGCGGAAGTAGTACGACAATGAGCGAGCGGAGCGAGCGAGCCGCGGCGGGCCTGACGAAGGACCCGGCCCGGCTCCCGACCGGAGGGTGGGCAGTGTGGCTCGAGACCGGCTGTACCCCGAACCGACGGGCGAGGTGCGCATGAGCTTGTCCCTGCGCTTCGCCGCCGGATCGCACAAGGGCATGATCCGGGAGGGCAACGAGGACTCCGGTTACGCCGGCCCCCGCCTCCTCGCCATCGCCGACGGCATGGGCGGCCAGGCGGCCGGAGAGGTCGCCAGCTCCGAGGTGATCTCCACGCTCGTCCAGCTCGACGACGACGTGCCGGGCTCCGACATCCTCACCTCGCTCGGCACGGCCGTGCAGCGGGCCAACGACCAGCTGCGCGTCATGGTCGAGGAGGACCCCCAGCTCGAGGGCATGGGCACGACGCTCACAGCCCTGCTCTGGACCGGTCAGCGTCTCGGCCTCGTCCACGTGGGCGACTCCCGTGCGTACCTCCTCCGCGACGGAGTGCTCACGCAGATCACCCAGGACCACACCTGGGTGCAGCGTCTCGTCGACGAGGGCAGGATCACCGAGGAGGAGGCCACCACCCACCCGCAGCGCTCCCTGCTGATGCGGGCCCTGGGCAGCGGCGACCACGTGGAACCCGACCTCTCCATCCGGGAGGTCCGCGCCGGTGACCGCTACCTGATCTGCTCCGACGGCCTCTCCGGCGTCGTCTCCCACCAGACGATGGAAGAGACCCTGGCCAGCTACCAGGGCCCGCAGGAGACCATCCAGGACCTCATCCAGCTCGCCCTGCGCGGCGGTGGTCCCGACAACATCACCTGCATCGTCGCCGACGTCCTGGACGTCGACAGCAACGACACCCTGGCCGGACACCTCAGCGACACCCCCGTCGTGGTCGGCGCGGTCGCGGAGAACCAGGCCGCCCAGGCAAACGACGGCCGCGCCATGGAGACACCGGCCGGCCGCGCCTCCGGTCTCGGCCGCCCGGTGCCCCCGCCGGCCGGTGGCTTCGGCCCTCCCGGCAGCGGCGACGACATGGGCTACGGAGCGGCGCCGCACGGCTCCTTCGACGGCTACACGGACGACGACTTCGTCAAGCCGCGCAAAGGCCGCAGGTGGCTGAAGCGCTCCTTCTACATCGTGCTGGCGCTGGCCGTGGTCGGCGGTGGAGTCTACGGCGGCTACCGCTGGACCCAGACCCAGTTCTACGTGGGCGCGAAGGACGACAACGTCGCGCTGTACCGCGGGATCAGCCAGGACCTCGGCTGGGTGTCCCTCTCGAAGGTCGAGGAGGACACAAAGATCGAACTCAAGTACCTCCCGCCCTACTGGCGCAAGCGCGTCGAGGCCACCATCTCTCAGGGCAACCTGGCCGACGCCCGCGAGAAGATCAGCGAGCTGGACGCACAGGCGTCGGCCTGCAAGAAGGACGCGCAACGTCGCGCGGCCGAGGCGGAAGCCGCCAAGAACCAGAACGAGGCCGCCGACAGCAATTCCGCCACGTCCCCCGAAAAGGGGACCAAGACCGCGACTCCCACTCCCGGCCCCAGCCTCTCGGAGGAAGAGAAGAAGCTGGCCCTGCAGTGCGGTAAGCAGTAAGCCGTAGGGGGCCTTCAGCACATGAGCGTTGTCACCAACACCACGACCATCGGCGCGATCGACGCGCCAAGCCGCCGTAACACCGAGTTGGCATTGCTTGGCTTCGCCATCGCCATCTCTGTCTTCGCGTACGCCAATGTCGGTCTTGCCATGGACGGCACTCTGCCGTCCGGCATGTTCGGTTACGGACTTGGTCTCATCTTTCTCGGCGGCGTGGCACACCTGGTCGTCCGTAGGTTCGCGACCTACGCGGACCCACTTCTGCTACCGCTCGCCACGCTGTTGAACGGGTTGGGCCTGGTTTTGATCTGGCGCCTGGACCAGTCACCTCGACTGATCCAACGTGCCGAGACACTGTTCGGTTCATTCAGCCCGGATGCGCCTAAGCAGTTGATGTACTCAGCAATCGGCGTTGCACTGTTCGTCGGTGTGCTGCTGGCTCTGAAGGACCATCGCATCCTCCAGCGTTACACCTACATCTCGATGGTTGTTGCGCTGGTTCTGTTGATCCTGCCGATGTTCTTCCCCGCCGTGAACGGCGCCAAGATCTGGGTCAGTTTGGGCCCCTTCTCCATCCAGCCTGGCGAGTTCGTGAAGATCATTATTGCCGTGTTCTTCTCCGGCTACCTCATGGTCAAGCGCGACGCCCTGGCCCTGGCGAGCCGCCGCTTCATGGGTATGTACCTGCCGCGTGGGCGTGACCTCGGACCGATCCTGGTTATTTGGGCACTGTCCATCCTGATCCTGGTGTTCGAAACAGACCTGGGTACATCACTGCTGTTCTTCGGCCTCTTCGTGATCATGCTGTATGTGGCGACGGAGCGGACCAGCTGGATCGTCTTCGGCCTGCTGATGTCTGCCGTCGGTGCGGCTGGCGTCGCAACCTTCGAACCTCATGTCCAGCAGCGCGTTAACGCATGGCTTGACCCCTTCTCCGACAAGACCCTGGCGCAGACAGACCAGATTGCGCAGTCCTTGATGTCATTCGGTTCCGGCGGAACGCTGGGAGCGGGCTGGGGGCAGGGCAATTCCGACCTGATCGGCTTCGCAGCCAACGCAGACTTCGTGCTCGCGACCGTGGGCGAGGAACTGGGGCTGGCGGGAATGATGGCTGTTCTGCTGCTCTACGGCCTCGTCGTCGAGCGCGGTGTCCGCACCGCCCTCGCCGCCCGTGACCCGTTCGGCAAGCTCCTCGCCATCGGGCTCTCCGGCGCGTTCGCGATCCAGGTGTTCGTCGTCGCAGGCGGTGTCATGGGCCTCATCCCGCTGACGGGTATGACCATGCCGTTCCTCGCGGCAGGTGGTTCCTCCGTGATCGCGAACTGGGCGCTGATCGGGATCCTGATCAGAATCAGCGACACCGCCCGCCGGCCCGCACCTGCACCCGCACCGTCCCCGGACGCCGAGATGACCCAGGTGGTCCGACCGTGAACAAGCCGCTCCGCAGGATCGCCATCTTCTGTGGCGTCCTCGTCCTGGCCCTGCTGATCCGCACCAACTACCTCCAGTACGTCCGTGCCGACGAGCTCAACTCGAACGAGCACAACCGACGCGTCGAGATCGAGCGCTACGCCCACGAGCGCGGCAACATCATCGTCGACGGTGAGCCGGTGACCGGCTCGGTGGAGACCAAGGACAGCGACTTCAAGTACAAGCGCGTCTGGAAGAACGGCCCCATGTGGGCGCCCGTCACCGGATACTCCTCGCAGGCCTTCGACTCCTCGCAGCTGGAGAACCTCGAGGACGGCATCCTCACCGGCAACAGCGACCAGCTGTTCTTCGACCGCACCCTGTCGATGTTCACCGGCGAGAAGAAGACCGGCGGAAACGTCGTCACCACGCTGAACGGGGCCGCCCAGAAGGCCGCCTTCGAAGGGCTCGGGAACAAGAAGGGCGCCGTCGCGGCGCTCGACCCCCAGACCGGCGCGATCCTGGCGCTGGCGAGCACCCCGTCGTACGACCCCTCGGTCTTCGCCGGCAACTCCATGAAGGACTCCGACGCCCGGCAGAAGCTCCTTGAGGACAAGGACAAGCCGATGCTGAACCGGGCGCTGCGGGAGACCTACCCGCCGGGCTCGACGTTCAAGGTCGTCACGGCGTCGGCCGCGCTGGAGAACGGCCTCTACACCGACATCGACGCGAAGACCGACTCCCCTCTGCCCTGGCGGCTCCCGCAGTCGACCAACCTGCTGCAGAACGAGGGCAACATCCCCTGCAAGGACGCCTCGCTCCGGGTGGCCCTTCGCTACTCCTGCAACACCGTCTTCGGCAAGATGAGCGACGACCTCGGCAACGAGAAGATGATCGAGCAGGCCGACAAGTTCGGCTTCAACAAGGAAGTCTTCACGCCGGTCCGGGCCGACGCCAGCGTCTACCCCGAGGACAACAAGCCGCAGAACGCCATGGCGGGCATCGGCCAGGCATCCAACCGTGCGACGCCGCTCCAGATGGCCATGGTCGCCTCGGCCATCGCCAACGACGGCAAGCTCATGGAGCCGTACATGGTGGCCCAGCGCCAGGCCCCCAATCTGGACGTCATCTACACCCACGAGAAGAAGCAGCTCAGCGAGCCGCTCTCGGCGGAGAACGCCCAGAAGGTGCAGCAGATGATGGAGACCGTGGTCAAGGAGGGCACGGGAACCAACGCCCAGATCGACGGCGTCACCGTCGGTGGCAAGACCGGCACCGCCCAGCACGGCCTCAACAACAGTGAGAAGCCGTACGCCTGGTTCATCTCGTACGCCAAGACCGACAGCGGCTCACCCGTCGCCGTCGCCGTCGTGGTCGAGGACGGCAACGCCAACCGGGACGACATCTCCGGCGGCGGCCTGGCAGCACCCATCGCCAAGAACGTGATGAAGGCGGTACTCGACGGAAAGTAGTGACACCCGTCACAACTTCTGTCCGCACCAGCACATTGGGATACCGGTCGGATATCAGCTGACGGGTGCGGGCCGATCACGCCGGGGGTGCCCGGTAGCGTTAGCGCGAGCAGCGCACCGCCGGACCACACACGGGTGCGGTCGGGACTGACGGAGAGGGCTGGATCAGTTATGGAAGAGCCGCGTCGCCTCGGCGGCCGGTACGAGCTGGGCTCGGTGCTCGGCCGTGGTGGCATGGCCGAGGTCTATCTCGCGCACGACACCCGGCTCGGCCGCACCGTCGCTGTGAAGACGCTGCGGGCCGACCTCGCCCGCGACCCGTCCTTCCAGGCACGGTTCCGCCGTGAGGCCCAGTCCGCCGCATCGCTCAACCACCCCGCGATCGTCGCCGTCTACGACACCGGCGAGGACTACGTCGACGGGGTCTCCATCCCGTACATCGTGATGGAGTACGTCGACGGATCGACGCTCAGGGAGCTTCTGCACTCCGGCCGCAAGCTGCTGCCGGAGCGGACCCTCGAGATGACGGTCGGGATCCTTCAGGCCCTGGAGTACTCGCACCGCGCGCAGATCGTCCACCGCGACATCAAGCCGGCCAACGTCATGCTGACCCGTACCGGTCAGGTCAAGGTGATGGACTTCGGCATCGCCCGCGCCATGGGCGACTCCGGCATGACGATGACCCAGACCGCCGCGGTCATCGGCACCGCGCAGTACCTCTCCCCGGAACAGGCGAAGGGCGAGCAGGTCGACGCCCGGTCCGACCTGTACTCCACCGGCTGTCTCCTCTACGAGCTGCTCGCGGTCCGGCCGCCGTTCGTCGGGGACTCGCCTGTGGCGGTGGCGTACCAGCACGTGCGCGAGGAACCGCAGCCCCCGAGCAACTTCGACCCCGAGATCACGCCCGAGATGGACGCCATCGTCCTCAAGGCGCTGACCAAGGACCCCGACTACCGCTACCAGTCGGCCGACGAGATGCGCGCCGACATCGAGGCCTGCCTCGACGGCAGGCCGGTCGCGGCGACGGCCGCCATGGGCGCGGCCGGCTACGGCGGCGGGTACGACGGCTACAACAACGACCAGCCCACCACGGCTCTGCGCGCAGCGGACCACGGCGGAGCACAGACGTCGATGCTGCCCCCCGTCAACCCGGACGACGGCGGCTACGGCGGCTACGACGACCGGCCCGACCGCCGGCGTCAGAAGAAGAGCAACACCTCGACGATCCTCCTGGTCGTCGCAGGCGTCCTGGTGCTCATCGGCGCGATCCTCATCGGCCAGGCGGTCTTCAGTTCCTCCGACGGCGGGGACGGCAAGATCGACACCCCGAACATGGTCGGCTCGACGGTCGCCGAGGCACAGAGGCTCGCGGACAACTCCGAGGTCACCCTCGCAGTCGGTTCCAAGGAGCCGTGTGAGGACCAGGCGAAGGGCGAGATCTGCAGCCAGCAGCCTGAGCCGGACGCCCGGATGGAGACGGGCGGGACCGTCACCGTCGTCGTCTCCACCGGCGCCCCCAAGGTCGAGGTTCCGGACGTCCTGGAGAAGTCCGCGGACAGCGCCCGCCAGGCACTCGAGGACAAGGGCTTCACGGTCAACGTGAAGACCGAGGAGTCCGACAAGACCGAGAACACCGTCATCTCCCAGGACCCCGAAGGCGGTTCGAAGGTGGAGAAGGACAGCGAGATCACGATCACCGTGGCCAAGAAGGCCACCCAGAACGTCCCGGGTGTGGTCGGCAAGCAGTTCGCCGACGCCGAGGCCCAGATCAAGGGTGTCGGCTTCGAGAACGTCTCCAGGACCGACGTCGACTCGCAGGAACCCGCGGGCACGGTGATCGAGCAGACCCCGGAGCCCAACAGCAAGCAGGCCAAGGACACCCAGATCGTCCTGAAGGTCTCCAAGGGCCCCGCACAGCCCGAACAGGTCACCGTCCCCGGTGACATCGTGGGCAAGCGGTACCAGGACGCGAAGGCGCAGCTCGAAGGCATGGGCCTGGTGGTCGCGCTCGCCCCCAACTCGTCCGACAAGCCGAACGCCCTGGTGATGCGGGCCGACCCCGGGGCCAACGCCCAGGTCCCCAAGGGTCAGACGGTTACCCTCACCACCGTCGGTGGCGGGGACGGCGGCGGCCTCTTCGGCGGCCAGCAAGGCTGAACAGGGAAGCGCCCGTGAAGGACAGGGCCCCGGTCACCACCAAGGTGACCGGGGCCCTGTCCGTATGTCCTGTGGTGCTACCGGAGTTCGGCCGGCTTCGTACGGTCCTTGTCCACCTTCTCCGTCCGCACCAGCTCACCCCAGACGATGTAGCGGTACTTCGACGTGTAGACCGGCGTGCAGGTGGTCAGCGTGATGTAGCGGCCGGCCTTCTTCCTACCCGACCCCTTGGGCACCGGAGCGATGGCGTCCACGTTGAACTTCGAGGTCTCCGGAAGCTCCGCGAAGACCTTGTAGACGTACCAGGTGTCCTTGGTCTCGAAGACGACCGCGTCGCCCGTCTTCACCTTGTCGATGTTGTGGAACTTCGCGCCGTGCCCGTCCCGGTGCGCGGCGAGTGTGAAGTTGCCCTGCTCGTCGGAGGGCAGGGCGGACTTGACGGGGTCCGTGTAGTAGCCGGCGATGCCGCTGTTGAGGGTCTCGGTGTCGGTGCCCTTCTTGACCAGCACCTCGCCGTTCTTCATCGCGGGGACGTGGAGGAAGCCGATGCCGTCCCTCGTGTCCAGGGCGCCGGGGCCGTCCGCCCAGTGGTCCCGGACCGTGTTCCCCTGCTTGCCCGCCTCACGGTCGGCCAGCACGTTGGTCCACCAGAGCGAGTAGGCGACGAAGAGGCCCAGCACCACTCCTGCGGTGATCAGCAGCTCCCCGAAGACGCTCACCGCCGACGCGATGGGGTGGCGGGTCCTCCGGCGCACCGGAGCCACCGGCTCGTCGGTGCGCTCTTCCTGCTGGGTCCTCGCTGCCACCGCACCCGCCCCTGTCGTGTTGTCGTCCAGCCCGCTTCAGTCGACGAGCGCGTCAGGCTTCCCCTTGCTGCGCGGCCGTTCGTCGACCATCTTGCCCCACACGATCATTCGGTACGTACTCGTGAATTCCGGGGTGCAGGTCGTCAAGGTGATGTATCTGCCCGGGCCCTTGAAGCCCGATCCCGCGGGCACCGCGTCGATCACGGACACGTTGGACGGCGACGTCTGCGGGAGGATGCTGGTCATCTCGTACGTGTAGTAGGCGTCCTGGGTCTCGACCACGATCGGATCGCCGGGCTTCAGCTTGTTGATGTAGCGGAACGGCTCACCGTGGGTGTTGCGGTGGCCGGCCAGCGCGAAGTTCCCCTTGTCCGCCGATGGCATCGCCGTCTTCAGCTTGCCCTCGCCGTAGTGGCCGATCATGCCGCGGTCGAGGACCTTCTCCTTGCTGATGCCCTCGGCGATCGGCGCGACGACGTCCAGCTTGGGGATGTGCATGATGGCGAAGCCCTGACCGGGCTCGAAGACGCCGGGGCTGCGTTCGCCGCTGGCCCAGTCGTCCTGGATCTTGTGCGTCTCCTGACCGGCGATCTGGTCGGCACGCACATTCGTCCACCACAGCTGGTAGGTGACGAACAGGAGCATCAGCACGCCGAAGGTGATGAACACCTCGCCGACGACCCGGCTGGCCACGACGGCCGGGCTGTCCTTGGCCGCTCGGGCCGCGCGTCTCGCCTCCAGACGGGACATGGGCGCCGCAGGCTCGGCTGTCTCAGGCCTTCCCCCGGCCGCCGGTGCCTCTCCCCGCCGCCTGCCACGCCCCTTGGCCGCCTTGCGGCGCTCCGCCCTTCCGCCCGTGGGCAGCGGCTCCGCACCGCTGTGAGGCTCATCGGCCGGGTCCTGGTCCGCCGCCCTCCGTGTGTCGGCGGTGCGCAGGGCGACCGTCTCGTCGTGACGGCCCGAGGGGAGAGCCTCGTCGACCGGATCGGGATCCGGGAGAAACAGGCTGCCCTGAGCGGACGGGCCGACGGCGGAGCCTGGCACCTCCGTCGTCGCCGCAGGTGCACCCGGCGCGAGGTAGGACGCTTCCGTGGTCGCCGTAGGCGCCCCCGTCATCGGCTCGGGCATCGCCGCCGTTCCCCTGACGGTGCCCGCCGCAGGGACGCCGTCCGGCCCCCGCTGCCCGTACCAGTCCCTCCGGTACCCCTCCGGGTCGTACCACTCACCCGGAGGCTCCGCGGGCCCGTAGGACGCCGCCTGGGGCGTTCCTGGAGCAGCCTCGGAACGTGTTCCCGCCGATCCAGGCCAGGGGGAGGCATGGCGGCCGGGCAGCGGGTCGTTCAGCGGATCCGCGAGCTGTTCCACCGCCGCCGCGAACGAGCCGTCGGGCTCGTACGCTTCCTGCGCGTACGGGCCGTCCTGCCCGGCGCCGGGGTGGGGTGAGGTCACGCGACGACCTTGCCCACCACCGGGGCGAGCCCCGCCGATCTCGTGACGGCGCCGGTGTCACCACACCGCTCCAGCCAGTTGGCGAGCATCAGGTGGCCGTACTCCGTCAGTACCGACTCGGGGTGGAACTGCACTCCCTCCACCGCGTGTTCGCGGTGGCGGAGGCCCATGATGATGCCGTCGGCGGTGCGGGCGGTGACTTCCAGCTCCGGCGGTACCGTCGTCGGCTCGGCCGCGAGGGAGTGGTAGCGGGTCGCCGTGAACGGCGACGGCAGCCCCGCGAACACGCCTTGGCCCTCGTGCAGGACGGGCGAGGTCTTGCCGTGGAGCAACTCCGGCGCCCGGTCGACCACACCTCCGTACGCGACGGCCATCGACTGCATCCCCAGACAGACGCCGAAGACGGGGACCCCGCTGCCCGCGCAGTGGTGGACCATCTCGATGCAGACGCCCGCCTGTTCGGGGGTCCCCGGGCCAGGCGACAGCAGGACACCGTCGAACCCGTCGTCCGCATGTGCCGTGGTCACCTCGTCGTTGCGCACCACCTCGCACTCGGCACCGAGCTGGTAGAGGTACTGGACGAGGTTGAAGACGAAGCTGTCGTAGTTGTCCACGACGAGGATGCGCGCGCTCACTGGCCGGCCCCCGCTCCACCGGCGCCCGTGCCGTCCACCGTCGCGTCACCGAACGGGAGCAGCGGCTCCGCCCAGGGGAAGACGTACTGGAAGAGTGCGTAGACGACGGCCAGCGCCAGCACGAGCGAGATGAAGCCCCGCACCCACACGTTGCCCGGCAGATGCCGCCAGATCCAGCCGTACATGCTGTTGCCTCCATTCGGTACGGGACCAGACTAAACGGCCGGGACGCGGGCGTGGGTCAGCTGTGGAAAGCCGCCTGAGGCGCGTCCGCCGCGCCCCGGTGGGAACCCGGCGGCCCCCGCATCCCTGGCTACTCGACCGGCTGCGCGTAATGGAGATCGACCGTGCCCGAATAGCCGGGAAGCGTCAGCTTGTCATCCTCTTCGACCTTCCACCCCAGCCCGTATGCCTTTACATACAGTTGGTAGTTCTGGATGGCCGTGGAGTCGTCGAGAGCCCGCCTGAGGTCATCCCGGTCACCGACGGCGGTGACCTTGTAGGGCGGCGAGTAGACACGGCCCTGGAGGATCAGGGTGTTGCCCACGCAGCGCACCGCGCTGGTGGAGATCAGCCGCTGGTCCATGACCCTGATCCCCCGGGCGCCGCCTTCCCACAGGGCGTTGACCACGGCCTGCAGGTCCTGCTGGTGGATGACCAGGTCATTGGGCTGCGGGTCCGGGTAGCCGGGGTTGGCGGTCGCGTTCGGGGGCGCGTCGTTCAACGTGACGGACAGCGCCTCACCGGTGATCGCCGTCGTGCCCGCCGCCTTCTCCAGGGCGTCCAGCTCGGCGTCCTCCGCGCTGGTGCTCCCGTCGTCCCGGCGGGCGAGGGTGTCGATGTCGGCCCGTACGGAAGCGGTCGACTCGTCGAGTTCCGCGTTCTTCTCACTGCGCTGCTGGATGAGATCCGAGAGCTTCAGCAGGGAGGAGTCGGTCCGGATATCAGTGCCTTTGGCCGTGTTGGCACTGGTGACGAAGATCAGTCCGGCCAGGGCGAAAACGGCAGCCGTGAGGACCTGGACCGGCCGTCGGGACAGGCGCCGGGCAGGGCCGCGAGGAGATTCGGCAGAATTGCTCAACGTACCCTTATCTCCTTAGGCGCCACGGAAGCACTACGCTAACGGACGCCCCGGGGAGGCAGCATTCCCCCTCGCGCCCCGGCGCCAGCCACAGATCCCTGCGCGGTCACGCAGCGCATCGACAGGAGAGTTCCTCGTGCCGAAGTCACGTATCCGCAAGAAGGCAGACTTCACGCCTCCGCCGGCCAAGCAGTCGACGAACATAAAGCTGGGCAACCGCGGTTGGGTGGCGCCGGTCATGCTGGCGCTCTTCCTGATCGGCCTCGCCTGGATCGTGGTCTTCTACGTCACCGAGGGCGACCTTCCGGTCGACGCCCTCGGGAACTGGAACATCGTGGTGGGCTTCGGATTCATCGCCGGTGGCTTCGGGGTCTCCACTCAGTGGAAGTAGCTCTGCCCTGAAGTTACCCACAGAGTTATCCACAGGCAGGGGAAAAGGTCAGAAGATCTGTGGATAACCTCTCGGTACGTTGACGCCGGTGTGACTACACACTCACGCACGGCGAGAGGATGTGCCCCTTGTCCTGACTGGGAAAACCCAGTTCAGCGACGAGGGGCACACCTGTTCCCCACGTCATGCACAAGATCCGGCACACTCTGTGGACAACTCTGCCCCAGACCTCACAGGGCAGGCCCGGAGAGCGCTGGCACCGCCCGGCTCCTGGCAGCAGGGCGGCCCTCACCGGTCACTCAGGTGAGCGCGGCCGTCCTGCCCACCACGATGGCCACGACCACGAGGAACACCAGGGCGCAGGCGCCGTACTGCACGAGATTGCGGCGCTCCCGTGGGGCATGGACCATGGCGATCGCGATCAGCGCACCGGCCACCAGTCCGCCTACGTGGGCCTGCCAGGCGATCCCGCTCCAGGTGAAGGTGAAGATCAGATTGACGGCGAGCAGTGCGATCACCGGTCGCATGTCGTAGTTCATCCGGCGCATCAGCACGGCGGTGGCCCCCAGCAGGCCGAAGACCGCGCCCGAGGCTCCGAGCGTCCCCTGCCCGGGGGCGGTGATCCAGTAGGTGAGTGCACTGCCGGCCAGTCCGGAGAGCAGATAGAGCGAGAGGTAGCGGGCCCTCCCGAGCGCGGCCTCCAGAGGTCCGCCCAACCACCACAGCCCCAGCATGTTGAACGCGATGTGCAACACCTCCTGATGGAGGAACATCGACGTCACCAGGCGGTACCACTGCCCCTCGGCAACGCCCTCGGGGGCAGCCGCGTTGTCGTCCGTGTAGGCACGGCCGAACAGCAGCAGATCTTCGAGGAGGTCCCGTCCGACGGCGGCCACGGCGAGGAAGACGGCGAGGTTGATCGCGATGAGGATCTTGGTGATCAGCCTGGGGTCGGAGGCGATACGCCCGCCCGCCAATGTGCGGGGCCGGTTCGCAGCGGGATGGTGACCGGTGCCCGAGCCCTTCCGGACGCACTCGGGGCAGTGGAAGCCCACCGACGCCTCGATCATGCAGTCCGTGCAGATCGGACGCTCGCAGCGGGTGCATCGAATCCCCGTCTCCCTGCCGGGATGCCGATAACACGTGGGCGAACCGTCCGCGGCCGCGGATCTGCCCTGGTCTTCCGGCGGCTGCTGGTCCATCCGTCATGACCCCCTCGGTCGTCGTCCGTGGAAGCGGCCGGAACGCAGCCGCCCCGCTCGCCCGTTATGTAGCAGTACGGACGAACAGGGCGGTTGGTTCCCGCACCGGCGAAGACCCTGGGTCAGCGGGTCTCGATGACGACCGCCTCGATCACCACGTCCTGGAGCGGACGGTCGGTCCGGGGGTTGGTCGGGGCCTGGGCGATCGCGTCCACGACCTTCCTGCCCGCCTCGTCGGAGACCTCACCGAAGATGGTGTGCTTGTTGGTCAGCCAAGCGGTGGGCGACACCGTCACGAAGAACTGCGATCCGTTCGTCCCGGGCCCGGCATTGGCCATGGCCAGCAGATACGGCTTGGTGAAGGCGAGGTCGGGGTGGAACTCGTCCGCGAACTCGTACCCGGGGCCACCCGTGCCGTTGCCCAGCGGGTCTCCGCCCTGGATCATGAAACCGCTGATGACCCGGTGGAAGACAGTGCCGTCGTACAGCTTGTCGGTGGACTTCTCACCGGTCGCCGGATTGGTCCACTCACGCTCGCCCGTGGCGAGCTCGACGAAGTTCCTGACCGTCTTGGGCGCGTGGTTCGGCAGGAGCCGGATCTCGATGTCGCCCAGGCTGGTCTTCAAAGTGGCGTAAAGCTGCTCGGCCACGGCCTGCCTTCCCTAAGTCTGTGTCGATGACCACCGATCCTCGCACGGAGGATCCTCTCCAGGGCGCGGTCACGGACGCGGTACGCCCACAGTCACCTCGTTGCTCGCTTTCCTGCACCTTTTCCTCACGCCGGAGCGGTCGATCCGGCCTCACACGGTCGAATGGCGACCAAGTGATCGACCGTGCGCAGCGCGCCGACACGTTTCGTGGCATCGTCGGCCGCACGACCCGCTTGCACCTGATTGACCGAAGATGGCGCCTATGACCCGGATGCCCGTCCCGCATGGCGCTCAATGCCTCAGCGGGCATGATTTCGAATTGGGTGGATAGGCGGAGTACCTACCCGCCACCAAGGAGGAGGATCCCGTGACCCGCATCGACAGCGTGCGCGCCGCAACCTACTCGGCGAAGGACAACGCGCAGCACGCCGCGGAAGTGGTGGCGCCTTACGCCGACACGGCCAAGGAACAGGCCGCGCACTACGCGCAGGAGGCCCGCGCACGACTCGCGCCCAAGGTGTCGAAAGCAGCCGCGCAGGCCCGCGTCCAGTACGGCGCACATCTCGCACCCCGCATCGAACAAGCGCTGACCCATGTTCCGCCGAAGGTCGACGAGGCGGCGCACAAGGCGGCCACGAAGACTCGTAGCGCAGCCCGTTGCGCGGCGGACTACACCGTTCCGCGTGTCGAGTACGCGGTGGCGGCGAGCCGGCCGATGGCCGAGCAGGCCACTGCCCGCAGCGCGGCAGCCCTGGCGGCCCTGCGCGGCCAGGTGACGGCCAAGGAGATCCAGAAGCTCGTGCGGAAGCACGAGCGCCGGGCCAAGGCGGGCCGGTTCACCAAGGGTCTCCTCGTCCTGGGCGCCCTGGCCGGTGGTGCGTTCGCCGCCTGGAAGTGGTGGGACAAGCAGGCCAACCCGGACTGGCTGGTCGAACCTCCCGCCCCTACCGAGGTGGCCGACGATCGCGCACCCCTGACCTCGGTCGACGGCAGCAGCCCTACCGTCCTCGACCCCGAGGTCCGCGCAAAGCAGGACGAGGCAGAGGCCGGGTCCGACCCGGCGGACACCTCCGACCGGGACGACAAGCACTGACACTCGCTGGAGCCCTGGCCGAGGAAGGGGCGCCGGACGACCTTCGGGTCCTCCGGCGCCCCTCGTCCGTGCCGGCGGCGTCCGTGCCGGCGGCCCGCCTCCGTCCGCAGCCCGGCGCCGTTCATCGTTCCGCAGCGTCCTTCAGCTGTTTCACGTGAAACAGAGGCACGGATCAGGCCCGAAGCCGCGGCCGCCAACCGGAGCGTCGTCCGGATTCACGTGAAACCGGCTCATGCCAGGGCCCGACCTGACGGGTCATCGTGCCGCCGCGCGCACGGCCTCCGAGGCCGGGTCGGCAGGTGGCAGCCGGTACGAACGCAGAACCGCGACGAAGGAGAGGGCTGCGACCGCACCCGCGAGGAGCAGGCACCGCACGAGGGTCCATACGGGCCCACCGGTCTCCACGCCCCGGGGCGGCAACCGGCCGTCGGGGTCGAGGACCATCCCGATGCGGTCGCCGGGCACGACAGCCGCTCCGCATCCTCTCCAGAGCCGCACCGGCACCGGAGTCCCGTCGGCCTGGCGCACCGAGCAGAGGTGGCGGTCGCGAGCGCTGCCGGCCGCGACCGCCGTCACGACCACCTCCTGGCGCTCCCCTCGTTCGGCCATGATGAAGTCCGCGGTCGCCCGGGGGACGGTGAGGGCCAGCACCAGACCCAGAACACAGACCCCGCCGGTCAGCAGCCTGCCCGCACGCGCGACCAGCAGGAAGAGGACAACCCCTCCGACGACGGCCATGCCCACGCCCGCCGCACGCTCGAGCGCGACCCCCCTCAGCACGGACGCCATGCCGGCACCGCCGACGGCCAGTACCCCGGCACCGGAGACGATCAGCGCCTCGACGACGAGCGACGGGGGCGGAGCTCCGCGGTAGTCCGCCGGGCCGAAGAGGACGTGCCCGAGCGGAGGGGGTGGCGAATGCCTGCGGGCCACGCTCATCTCCCAGGGTCGGTGCGGCTTCGGTTCCGTGGCCTCCTGACGCGATCGTCCGACTCCCGTGACGGCCCCGCGGCAGTCCGCTCATCGATCGCGGCACGGAACGCATCGGTCGGTCGATTCTCCACGCCCGGGCGGGATCAGCAGGAGCCGGAGGTCCAGGACCGGCCACAGGTGCCGACCGCCGGCACTCGGCGGACAGCGGCCCTGACCGCCCGACCGCAGGGCCTCCGGCCGACGCCCATCGGAGTCCTTACGATGCCACGCATGAAGCTTCGATCCGGCCCGGGCGCCTGGGAAGAGCGCACCCGCGGGCCGCTGCTCGGCATGGCCGTGGTCTTCGCCGTGGCCTATGCCATTCCGGTCGTGTCACCTGGTGCGCCCTCCTGGTCGCACACCGCATGCGCGATGGCCGAATGGACCGTGTGGGCCGCCTTCGCCGCGGACTACGTGGTGAGACTCCTGACGGCGCCCCGCAAGTGGGTGTTCGTACGCCGCCACCCCCTGGATCTGCTGGCCGTCCTTCTCCCGCTCGTACAGCCGCTGCGGCTGCTGCGGCTCGTCTCCACGCTCCTGCTGGTCGGACGTCGGGCCAGGAGGGCTCCGCAGATCACCCTGACCGTCTACGTCGGCGGCTCCGTGATCGGGCTGATGATGTTCGGCTCGCTGGCGGTGCTTCAGGTGGAGAGGAACGCACCGGACGGCAACATCCGCACCCTGGGGGACGCGGTGTGGTGGTCCTTCACGACCATGACGACGGTCGGCTACGGAGATCTCGCACCCACCACGGGCCTCGGCCGGCTGCTCGCCGTGGGCCTGATGCTCTCCGGGATCGCGCTGCTCGGTGTGGTCACCGCCAACATCGCGGCCTGGTTCATCTCCCGCTTCGAGAGGGACGATGCGGAGGAACGCAGGCAGACAGCCCTCCTGGAGAACCTGACCGCTGAGGTGGCGGCGTTGCGCGGGGAAGTCGCCAGACTCTCGGGCTCACCGCTGCCCGGGCGCCCCGCCGCGGAACCGGACCCCTCTCCCGTACCGCTGTGACAGGACCCCGGCGAGGGGCAGGACAGGCCGTACGCCACACGAAAAATGCCCTCCGATCCTGCGTTTTTGCAGATCAGAGGGCACTTCGTGGGTGGAGCCTAGGAGATTCGAACTCCTGACATCTGCCTTGCAAAGGCAGCGCTCTACCAACTGAGCTAAGGCCCCGAAAACAGACATCGCGAGACATGGTCCGCGTCGCGTCGTCCGTCGCAGAACAGAGTACCGGGTGATACCCCCAAACCTGCAAAAGGATTGGGACTCCCGGCCCGCCACCCCCCTCCGTAAGATGCATGACAAGGTTCGCAGCAGCGAAGCCGCAGCGAAGGGGAGACGCAATGGACGCAGCGCAGCAAGAGGCGACGGCTAGAGCCCGGGAGCTCCAGCGCAGCTGGTACGGAGAGCCGCTGGGGGCGCTCTTCCGCAGGCTGATCGACGACCTCGGCCTCAACCAGGCACGTCTCGCGGCGGTGCTCGGTCTGTCCGCGCCCATGCTGTCGCAGCTGATGAGCGGACAGCGCGCCAAGATCGGCAACCCGGCGGTCGTCCAGCGGGTACAGGCCCTGCAGGAGCTGGCCGGCCAGGTGGCGGACGGCAGCGTCAGCGCCGGCGAGGCCACCGACCGGATGGAAGAGATCAAGAAGTCTCAGGGCGGCTCCGTCCTGACCAGCACCGGGCAGACCTCCTCCACCGGCGGTGCCCCCACGGTGCGCCGCGTGGTCCGCGAGATCCAGTCGCTGCTCCGGTCGGTCTCCGCCGCCGGCGACATCATCGATGCGGCGGACTCCCTCGCCCCCGCCCACCCCGAACTGGCAGAGTTCCTGAGGGTGTACGGAGCCGGCCGCACGGCCGACGCGGTCGCGCACTACGAAGGCCACCAGAGCTAGGGTCCTCCGTCTGGATCAGGCCGGATCAGGGTGCGGCACCAGGCCCCGCGAGCCCGGCATGATCCGGACGGAAGGCCTTGGCGCCTCGGCGGGCGGCTCCGCCCGCCGAACAGCGGCGTCCGGTGCGTGGGCCCGGCGTCCCGGGCGCAAGCGCCGGCAGTCGACTCACTCGGGCCGGCGCCCGGTACGACGGAAGGGCGTACCGGGCATCACGAGGGGGCGGACGTCGCCGCCAGTACCTGCACCGGACGGCCCGGGGCGACGGGGAGTACCGGACAGCACGAACCGAAACGGAAACGGGAGCGGGCACAGCGCAATGGGTGAGGTCTTCGCTGGTCGGTACGAGCTGATCGATCCGATCGGACGTGGTGGGGTAGGCGCCGTCTGGCGTGCCTGGGACCATCGACGGCGCCGGTACGTCGCGGCCAAGGTCCTGCAGCAGAGCGATGCGCACACCCTGCTGCGCTTCGTCCGCGAGCAGGCTCTGCGGATCGAGCACCCCCATGTGCTCGCCCCCGCCAGCTGGGCCGCCGACGACGACAAGGTCCTGTTCACCATGGACCTGGTGAGCGGCGGGTCGCTGGCCCATGTCATCGGTGACTACGGGCCGTTGCCCCCGCGCTTCGTCTGTCTCCTGCTCGACCAGCTGCTTTCCGGGCTGTCGACGGTGCACGCCGAGGGGGTGGTCCACCGTGACATCAAACCGGCCAACATCCTCATGGAGGCCACCGGAACGGGCCGTCCGCATCTGCGGCTCTCCGACTTCGGGATCTCGATGCGCAAGGGAGAGCCCCGGCTCACCGAGACCAACTACGTGGTGGGAACGCCGGGTTACTTCGCACCCGAGCAGATGATGGGCGCGGAACCTGACTTCCCCGCAGATCTGTTCGCCGTCGGTCTCGTCGCGCTCTATCTCCTCCAGGGCAGAAAGCCGGACAGCAAGGCACTGATCGAGTACTTCGCCGCCCACGGCACTCCGAGCGCCCCTCAGGGAGTACCGGAGCCCTTGTGGCAGGTCCTCGCGGGCCTGTTGCAACCGGATCCGCACGCCCGGTTCCGTACCGCCACGGGTGCCCGCAAGGCGCTGACGGCAGCGGTCGAGATGCTGCCCGAGGCGGGCCCCGACGAAGAGCCGGTCGAGGTGTTCGACCAGATCGGTCCCCTGCCGTCCGGCTTCGGGCCCGACGGACCGGGGACACCGGCCCGCCCCGCCCGGTCGTCCGCGGCGGGCGTACCTGTCGGCCCCCAGGCCACACATGAGCCGCCCGGGGGGCCCGCGACGTCCCCAGGACCTCAGGCACCGCAGGTACCTCAGGCTCCCCAACAGCCCTACGTGGCACCGCCGTCGGTGCAGCAGCCCCACGTCTCACAGCCGGTCACGGAACAAAGGCCCTACGCGGCACCGCCGTCGATGTCGGAGACCGGCAGCTTCCACCTCGCACCGCCACCGCAGCGCCCCGCATCCCCTCCGCAGGCAGCGGCTCCGCTTCCGGGCCAGGGCGCGCCGCCCTACGACGCCCAGGAACTCTCGCAGGCGGCGACCGCGGCGGTTCCGTACGGCGCCCCTCACACCCGCGCGTACACCGCCCAGCAGCAGCGGGCGCCCCGGAGCGCCGCGCAGCCTCCGGCGCCGGGCGGGCGGCGGCAGGGACCGACCGTGAAGGTGGCCGTCCCCGTCCTGGTCGTGGCGCTGCTCTGCTTCGCCGTCGGCATCTGGGCACTCACCCAAGCCTGACCGGGGCTTCCGTCGGGGCCCGTTCGCGGTCCGGGCCCTGGCCCGCCCGCCCTACCAGGCGGGCGGCGGGCCGCCGGGGGCACCCGACGAGGGCGTGACCGGTGCGGCCCGGCGCCGGGCGAGCAGGGTCCACGCGCCCAGCCCCAGCACCAGGACGGAACCCGTCCCGATCCCCGCGAAGCCCACCACCGTCATCATGTCGCTGCGGCCGGCCTCGGACTCCTTCTGCCCGCTCCTGGCCATGTCCCTGTCGTCGTCGGAGACCCCGAAGATCCCGGCATCCCCCTGGTACGGCGAGGGCTTGCCGTCGTTGACGACCTTCACCTTGAGCGTCAGCTCGATGGGATCGTCACCGTAGTGCTCGGCCACCTCCGGGGAGAGGGTCACCGACAGGTAGTACCAACCCGCGAAGCGCATGGCGCTGACATCCGCCGCCGACGCGTACCGGTTCTCGTACGCCACCGGAGGCAGGGG
The DNA here is from genome assembly GCF_042755185.1 of Streptomyces sp. NPDC059166. NCBI lineage: Bacteria > Bacillati > Actinomycetota > Actinomycetes > Kitasatosporales > Streptomycetaceae > Streptomyces > Streptomyces sp. NPDC059166. The sequence goes on from NZ_JBHZCI010000001.1 coordinate 182,678, forward strand.
GTCCAACGCGACCGAACTGGGACCTCCCGAGTACGACAGGGTCGCGTCGTCCACATGGCCGTGGGCGGGATTGTCCAGGGCCACGGCCAGGGCGTTGCCGAGGAACTCGGTCGACTTCCCGCTGTTGCTCAGCGCCGCCGTGGCGAAGATCTGCTGCCCCCAGTCCACTGGAACCCGGTAGAAGCGCGTCTGCCCGGGCGCGACGGAGTCGACCCACTCGCCCGACTCCAGGCTGGTGGCATCGTGGAACCCACTGCCCCCGGCCCGCCTCTGCGGACCCGTCGGAGGCACCGGGGAGGCCGACGGCCACTCCTGCGGTGCCTCGGTCGGCAACGCCGCGCCCTCCTTCAGGGACGGCTCGGCCTCGTAGCGCAGCTCCAGCTCCCAGGCGTCCGAGGACGAAGTCTCCTTGCTCTCACGCTCGATCACGACGTTGTAGGTCCCGCCCGCCTTGCACGTGGTGCTGTCCTCCTCCACGTTCCGGTAGGCGTAGGCGGCGATCGGACGCGGGAACTCCGCGGCTTCGAAGGCGGCGTCCTCGGAACTGCAGCGGATGTCGTCGAGATCCCTGATGCTGACGGTGATCCCGTCGCCGTAAGCGACCTTCCCACCCGCTTTCGGCACGGCCACTGCGGAGACGTACGCGTCGGTCGTGTCGTCCAGCTCCACGCGGTAGTAGAGCTTCTGACCGTTCCCGATCGAACTCCTGTAGACGGACCCAGGCTTCAGCTCCGGCGCCTCGGCGTTCGTCTCCGTACCCTCGACCGACACCGCCGCGGGATCGAAGGTGTACGCCGGCGGACCGGCCGCTGCGTGCGCCTGTCCGGGGAGAGCTCCCATGGCGCACACCGCTGCGAGCGTCGCCAGCGTCACCCTGCCCCTGCCGCGCTGCCTGTTCACGCGCTTCCCCTCGTCGTCTCCGTACGTGCCCGCTCCGGCCGCGTACGAGAACCGGGCGGCCAGCACGGCCCCGGCACCCGCACCGGCAGCGATCACGGTGCCGGTCCATCCTGCCCCGGCATCCCCACCGCTGTCTGCGGCAGTGGGGGATACCGCCCGGATTCCCGTACGTCCCGCACGACGGCCGCACAGCTTCGCACACGCGAATAAATACTTCACTCACGCGAATACGTCGATGCGGCTGCGCCCCGGTGGACCTCACCTCACGAAGCAGCCCCCGGACAGCACAGAGCCCCGGCCGCTCGGCGGCCGGGGCTCATAGCAGACTGCTGCGTCTCACACACCTGAACCTGCGGGCACGGAGTCGGTCGCCTCCGTCCACAGATCCTGCTCGGCGCGATCCGCCTGGATCTGGCGGTACACGAGGAGCCCGCCGATGGCGGCCAGTGCGACCAGGAGAAGCTTCTTCACCGCGCGACCTCGTCTTTCCTTGACGTAAGGGACTTCTGCCGCCCGACTATACACACCGGCCGATACCGATCGGTGACCTCCCCGGGGCCCTGCGGCAACCCGTTCAGGGCCCGTTTCGAGGCCCCTCGGAGTGCCACCGACGGCCTGTCGGGGCCCACTGGACCAGAAGAGTGGTGTTCATCAGAAGATCGGCGCACCGAGGGCGTCGCTGCCGGATTCCACGGGTCCGATCCACATCATCGGAAAGGTAAGCAAAACGGACCACCTGAAAGCGAGGGGCCATGAGCACCTTCAGGGTCAAGAGCATCTGGACCGCCTTCGTCACCGCCTTCTTCGCACTGCTCGCGACGATGGGCTTCGCGACCGCCCAGGCCACGGCCGCGGAACCGACGGTCACGAACCACGAGCACACGAGCGTGACACCGGCAACCTCGACGCCCCCGTCGGTGCGGTGGACCCTTCCGCGTGACAGGGCACTGCCACCCACGATGAAGCAGCGCATCCGCGCCGAGGCGCACGGATCCTCGCCTGCCACCCGCCAGCTGTCCGCCGACGCGACCGAGACGGTCCGCACCACGACCGGGAACCACTCGGCACACGGCGCCGCACCCGCCGGGGACTCGACCCCGCTGCCACCCTGAGCGCGCCGCACCCACTCCCAGGCCCCTGGTCCGGTACACACCGGCGGGGGCCTTTCTCATGCCCGCTCCACGCCCGGACGCCTCCCCGGAGAACGGGGGACGGGGGACTGTGGGTGTCAGGACGTCGGACCGTCGGGCTGTCGGGTTGTCGGGTTGTCGGGTTGTCGGGCAGCCGGACCGTCGGGCTGTCGGGCTGTCGGGGCACAGGCCGGGCCCGGAGCGCCGGCCCGCCGAGCCCTGGGCGCAGGAGCCGAGGGCACGGACACGGGGCGACCACCGCCCCCGCCCTCACGCGGCGGCTGGCCCACACGGCCCGGTCGGACACCGGCACGCTGAGACGCAGCCGCACCCCCGCACCGGCATCCTGCCTCGTGAGAACGCGGAAGGCCCCCACCGTTTCCGGTGGGGGCCTTCCGTTCTGTGGGGCTAACAGGATTTGAACCTGTGGCCTCATCCTTATCAGGGATGCGCTCTAACCAACTGAGCTATAGCCCCGCCGCGCTGTTTTGTGCTGCGCTGACTTCAGAAGATTAGCGCACGTCGGGGCCAGTCCCAAAATCGATACCCGGCGGCCTATTCGTCCTCGGCGAGAGTGAGCTCCACACCGCCCACGAAACCGGCCGACAAGTTGTAGATGAAGGCGCCCAGCGTCGCCAGCGCGGTGGCCAGCACCACGTCGATCACGGCGATGACCGAGGTGAAGATGAGGACGCGCGGCAGCGACAGGAACGACTGCAGGTCGAAGCCGTTGCTCTCGTTCGAGCCCGTGGCCTCGCTGATCGTGCCGCCCACGGTGGAGAAGACGCCCATGGCGTCCATCACCATCCACAGGACCGCGGCCGCCACCACCGTGCAGATGCCCAGCGCGATGGACAGCAGGAAGCTGACCTTCATCACCGACCACGGATCCGCCTTCGCCACCCGCAGACGCGCCTTACGCGTACGCGGAGTGGTCCGTGCCCCCGTCCGCGGCAGCCGGGTCGCCTGCGCGCCCGGACCGCCCCGCATGCCGCCGCCCTGCGTACCGCCTGCGGGCGGCTGGTACGCCTGAGGCGGCTGATAGGGCCCCGCCGGGCCCGGTACGGGCTCCCGCTCGCCGGGCAGCGGCCCGGTCGCGTAGCCCTCGTACTGCGGCTGAGGTCCCCGAGTGTCCGTCACAGTGCCCCCTTGGGAGTCCGTGGCAGAGCCACGGGCACCGTTCCCGCCGGCTTCGGAAGCGGCCGAACCGGCGCCCGTGGCTCCACTCACGCTCTACTCCTCGTGCTCCCCGGCCGAAGGCGCCGTGCCCTCGACTGTGCCCTCGACCACGTTCTCGGCAGGAGCCTCGACCGTGGCGCCTTCGGCCTCATCGGTCCCGTCGACCTCTTCGGCCTCGCGACCGGCCTCGGCGTTGCGCGCGATCCCCACGACGGCATCGCGCTTGCCCAGATTGATCAGTTGGACGCCCATGGTGTCACGGCCCGTCTCCCTGACTTCATTGACTCGCGTACGAATCACACCACCGCCGAGCGTGATGGCGAGGATCTCGTCCGCTTCCTCCACCACCAGCGCGCCGACGAGCGAACCCCGGTCCTCGACGATCTTGGCCGCCTTGATGCCCAGACCGCCACGGCCCTGGACCCGGTACTCGTCGACAGCGGTCCGCTTCGCGTACCCGCCGTCGGTGGCAGTGAACACGAACGTACCCGGCCGGACGACATTCATCGAGAGCAGTTCGTCGCCCTCTCGGAAACTCATGCCCTTCACGCCCGAGGTCGCCCGGCCCATGGGCCGCAGGGCGTCGTCCGTGGCGGTGAACCTGATCGACTGGGCCTTCCTGCTGATGAGCAGCAGATCGTCCTCGGCCGACACCAGCTCGGCGCCGATCAGCTCGTCGTCGCTTCCGTCCTGCGTCTCCCGCAGGTTGATGGCGATGACACCACCGGAACGGGGGGAGTCGTAGTCCTTGAGCGCGGTCTTCTTCACCAGGCCGCCCTTGGTGGCCAGGATCAGATAAGGGGCCGCCTCGTAGTCGCGGATCGCCAGGATCTGGGCGATCTGCTCGTCCGGCTGGAACGCCAGCAGATTCGCCACGTGCTGGCCGCGGGCGTCCCGGCCTGCGTCAGGCAGCTCGTACGCCTTGGCCCGGTAGACCCGGCCCTTGTTCGTGAAGAACAGCAGCCAGTGGTGGGTCGTCGACACGAAGAAGTGGTCGACGATGTCGTCTTCCCTGAGCTTCGTACCCCGCACGCCCTTGCCGCCGCGCTTCTGCGAGCGGTAGTCGTCCGTCTTGGTGCGCTTGACGTAACCGCCCCGCGAGATGGTGACGACGATGTCTTCCTCGGCGATGAGGTCCTCGACCGACATGTCGCCCTCGAAGGGCACCAGCTTGGAACGCCGGTCGTCGCCGAACTTGTCGACGATCGCCGCCAGTTCCTCGCTGACGATCGTGCGCTGCTTGGCCGGCGAAGCGAGGATCTCGTTGTACTCGTTGATCTTCGCCTGGAGTTCGTCGTGCTCCGCGGTGATCTTCTGGTGCTCCAGTGCGGCCAGTCGCCGCAGCTGCATCTCCAGAATGGCGTTCGCCTGGATCTCGTCGATCTCCAGGAGGCCCATCAGGCCCTCGCGGGCGATCTCCACCGTGTTGCTGCGGCGGATGAGCGCGATGACCTCCTCGATGGCGTTCAGGGCCTTCAGGAGCCCGCGCAGGATGTGCGCCCGCTCCTCGGCCTTCCGCAGCCGGAACCGCGTGCGCCGGACGATGACCTCGATCTGATGCGTCACCCAGTGGCGGATGAACGCGTCGATCGACAGCGTGCGCGGCACTCCGTCGACGAGCGCGAGCATGTTGGCGCCGAAGTTGGTCTGCAGATCGGTGTGCTTGTAGAGGTTGTTGAGCACGACCTTGGCGACCGCGTCACGCTTCAGCACGACGACCAGGCGCTGACCGGTGCGCGAGGACGTCTCGTCGCGGACGTCCGCGATGCCGCCGATCTTGCCGTCCTTCACCAGGTCGGCGATCTTCTGCGCGAGGTTGTCGGGGTTGGTCTGGTACGGAAGCTCCGTGACGACCAGGCACTGCCTGTTCTGGACCTCCTCGACCGCGACGACCGCCCGCATCGTGATCGAGCCACGGCCCGTGCGGTACGCCTCCTCGATGCCCTTGCGGCCCACGACCAGCGCGCCGGTGGGGAAGTCCGGGCCCTTGATCCGCTCGATCAGGGCGTCCAGCAGCTCCTCGTGCGAGGCCTCGGGGTGCTCCAGGTACCACTGCGCTCCGGCGGCCACCTCCCGCAGGTTGTGCGGCGGGATGTTGGTCGCCATGCCGACCGCGATACCCGCGGACCCGTTCACCAGGAGGTTCGGGATACGGGCCGGCAGTACCGTCGGCTCCTGGTTGCGGCCGTCGTAGTTGTCCTGGAAGTCGACGGTCTCCTCGTCGATGTCCCGGACCATCTCCATGGACAGCGGCATCATCTTGCACTCGGTGTACCGCATGGCGGCTGCCGGGTCGTTGCCCGGGGAACCGAAGTTGCCGTTGGAGTCCACCAGCGGCATGCGCATCGACCAGTGCTGCGCCAGTCGTACGAGCGCGTCGTAGATCGAGGAGTCACCGTGCGGGTGGTACGTACCCATGACGTCACCGACGACGCGGGCGCACTTGTAGAAGCCCTTCTCGGGCCGGTAGCCGCCGTCGTACATCGCGTACAGCACACGGCGGTGCACGGGCTTCAGGCCGTCGCGCACGTCGGGCAGCGCACGCGACACGATGACGGACATCGCGTAGTCGAGGTAGGAGCGCTGCATCTCCGTCTCGAGCTGCACAGGCTCGACACGCATGCCCACGCCGGGAACGGCTGGCTCCTCTTCGGGCATCACAGGGGTGTTCTCGTCGGCCATTGCTGGTCAAAGTCCTTTCGCGCTGCGGCTTGGAGGGTCGCCGGACCCTCCTCCTTGTACGGCCGACTCAGATGTCGAGGAAGCGAACGTCCTTGGCGTTGCGCTGGATGAACGAGCGCCGCGCCTCGACGTCCTCACCCATCAGCACGGAGAACAGATCGTCGGCCTGCGCCGCGTCGTCGAGGGTGACCTGACCCAGCACACGGTGGTCGATGTCCATCGTGGTGACTCGCAGTTCCTCGGCGTTCATCTCACCGAGGCCCTTGAAGCGCTGGATCGAGTCCTCCTTGATCCGCTTGCCGTTCTGCTTGCCGAGCGCCACCAGGGCGTCGCGCTCGCGGTCCGAGTAGGCGTACTCGAAGTCGTCCCTGCCCCACTTGATCTTGTAGAGCGGCGGGCGCGAGAGGTAGACGTGCCCGGACTCGACCAGCGGCCGCATGAAGCGGAAGAGGAAGGTCAGCAGCAGGGTGTTGATGTGCTGGCCGTCGACGTCGGCGTCCGCCATCAGAATGATCTTGTGATACCGGAGCTTCTCGATGTCGAAGTCCTCGTGGACCCCGGTACCGAAGGCCGAGATCAGCGCCTGGACCTCGGTGTTCTGGAGGATCTTGTCGATCCGCGCCTTCTCGACGTTCAGGATCTTGCCTCGGATCGGCAGGATGGCCTGGTACATCGGGTTGCGGCCGGACTTCGCCGAACCGCCGGCGGAGTCACCCTCGACGATGAAGATCTCGCACTTGGTCGGGTCGTTCGACTGGCAGTCGCTCAGCTTGCCGGGGAGCGAGGCGCTCTCCAGGAGCCCCTTGCGCCGGGTCAGGTCACGCGCCTTACGCGCCGCGACCCGGGCCGTGGACGCCGCGATCCCCTTGCGGATGATGTCGGCGGCCTCGTTGGGGTTCCGGTCGAACCAGTCCGTCAGCTGCTCGTGGACCACCTTCTGCACGAAGGTCTTGGCCTCGGTGTTGCCGAGCTTGGTCTTCGTCTGCCCCTCGAACTGGGGCTCGCCCAGCTTGACCGAGATGATCGCCGTCAGGCCCTCGCGGACATCCTCACCCGTGAGGTTGTCGTCCTTCTCCCGAAGCAGCTTCTTGTCGCGCGCGTACCGGTTGACCAGCGAGGTCAGCGCGGCGCGGAAGCCCTCCTCGTGCGTACCGCCCTCATGCGTGTGGATCGCGTTGGCGAAGGAGTAGACACCCTCGGTGTACTGCGTGTTCCACTGCATGGCGATCTCGACGGACAGGAGGCGGTCCTTGTCCTCGGCCTCGATGTCGATCACCGACTGGTGAATGAGGTCGCCCTTGCGGGAGTTGAGGTACTTGACGAAGTCGACGATGCCGTTCTCGTAGTGGTACGTGACCGTCCGGGTCGACTCCGCCTCGGGCGCGTCGACCGCCTCGGCGCTGTCCGCGCCGGCCGTCGCCTTCGCCGACTCCCGCTCGTCGGTGAGCTTGAGGGTGAGGCCCTTGTTGAGGAACGCCATCTCCTGGAAGCGGCGCGAAAGGGTCTCGAAGGAGTAGTCGGTGGTCTCGAAGATGTCACCGTCGGCCCAGAAGGTGACGCTCGTACCGGTCTCCTCGGTGGCCTCGTGCTGGGCCAGCGGGGCGGTCGGGACACCGAGCTTGTAGTCCTGGGTCCAGCGGTACCCGTCCGTCCTGACCTCCACGGAGACCCGCGTGGAAAGGGCGTTGACGACGGACACACCGACGCCGTGCAGACCACCGGAGACGGCGTAGCCGCCCCCGCCGAACTTTCCGCCCGCGTGCAGCACGGTCAGGACGACCTCGACGGCGGGCTTGCCCTCGGACGGCACGATGCCGACCGGGATACCGCGGCCGTTGTCGACCACACGGACCCCGCCGTCGGCGAGGATCGTGACGTCGATGGTGTCCGCGTGCCCGGCCATGGCCTCGTCGACGGAGTTGTCGACAACCTCCTGCACGAGGTGGTGGAGGCCGCGCTCACCGGTCGACCCGATGTACATACCGGGTCGCTTGCGGACCGCGTCCAGGCCTTCGAGCACGGTGATCGCGCTGGCGTCGTACGAGGTGGTGGCCTCGCCTTGCCCACCGGCCGTGGACGGGATGTTCTCGTTGGGGTTGCCGGAATCGGCCACGAAGCGCCCTTTCTGGCACAGCACAGGCCGTTCTCCGGCAGGCGGGAGCGGCTGCGTCGTTCGGCGTGTATCGACGACTCCCGCGAGGAAGCGGGATTGTCCATCAGTCTACCGGTAGCGCCGACATGAATGGGGGTTTGCCGGTGCCTGAGTACGCATGTGCCGCCCTGAATGAGCGGCTGACGACTCCCCATATTCAGACAGGGGCTCCGGGAGGCTCACGAGGGCTTTGCGCGCTTCGGCCTGTCAACCTCTCGCTACGGTGAGGGACGTCTCGCGCTCACCGTGCAACCCAGAACCACCCATAGCCGCCCAGAACGGAAAGGTGGGCTCTACAGCAAATCGGCCCAGAAGCGGAGGAAGCACCGCCGTCGCACAACCGGCGCCGCGAGGCACCACGCGCCGGAAAACCGCTGCTCAGCCGTAGGTGTCGCCCGGTCCCCGGCTGCCGGGGGTCCGCAGCGCACCGAAACCGCGCTGGGGGCCGCCAGGACCGAGAACCTTGATCATCCGTACGGTGCCGTGGCCCAGATCTGTGTTCAGCCTGGCCACCAGCTGAGGTGCCAGCAGCCTCAGCTGCGTCGCCCATGCCGTCGAGTCGCACTGGACGGTCAGGATCCGCTCCGCGGGATCGTCGTCGTAGCGCACCGGCACACAGTGGTTGGCCAGGTCCTCGCCGACGATCTGGGGCCAGCGGCCCATCACGCCGCCGACGGCCGCCGGAGTCTCCCAGCCCCGCTCGGTGATCAGCCGGTTGATCGCCGACCCCAGCGCCAGCGGGTCCCGGCCGTCGGAGCGTGCGCCCGACCTGAGACCGCCGCCACGCCTGGCCTGGTTCCTCTGCTGGTTCGCGGCGCCCCGGGCACGGGCCTGCTCCTTCGCCGCACGCAGGGCGACCCGCGCCAGATCGACACCGGAGACCTCGGGCTGTTTGGCGGGCCCCGGCCGCTCGGCCGGACCGGGCTGCTCGTCGGGACCGTTCACAGCCGCTCCACCTCTCCCGCGGACACCGCGTACCGTGCGCCCGCCAGTGCTCCCGGGACGTCGTCGTCCACCGCGGCCGTCACCAGCACCTGCTCGCCCGGGGCGACGAGCTCGGCCAGCCGCTCACGGCGACGGGCGTCCAGCTCGGCGAAGACGTCGTCGAGCACCAGCACCGGCTCGTTCCCCTCGGTACGGAGCAGGTCGTACGAGGCCAGCCGCAGCGCCAGGGCGTAGGACCAGGACTCGCCGTGGCTCGCGTACCCCTTGGCCGGCATGCCCCGCAGGCCCAGCACGAGATCGTCGCGGTGCGGTCCGACGAGTGTCACCCCACGCTCGATCTCCTGCTTGCGCGCCTGGGCGAGCGCCGCCATCACCTGCTCGTACAGCTCCTCGCGGGTACGCGCGGGCTCGACGTCGGATCCGACGGAGCTGCGGTACTCCAGCGTGACCGGCCCGCCGCCCGGGGCCACGTCCCCGTACGCCTTGTCCGCCAACGGCTGCAGGGTCGCGATCAGATCCAGTCTCTGCGCGAGCAGCTCGGCGCCGACCCGGCCCAGGTGCTGGTCCCAGACGTCGAGGGTGGACAGGTCCATCGACCGGCCGCCGTGTCTGCGCGCCATGGCCGCCGACTTCAGCAGGGTGTTGCGCTGCTTCAGCACCCGTTCGTAGTCGGAGCGGACACCGGCCATCCTGGGTGAGCGGGCCGTGATCAGCTCGTCGAGGAAACGCCTGCGCTCGCCGGGGTCGCCCTTCACCAGGGCGAGGTCTTCCGGGGCGAAGAGCACCGTCCGTACGATGCCCAGCACGTCACGCGGCCTGACCTGCGAAGACCTGTTGATACGAGCTCGATTGGCGCGGCCCGGATTGAGCTCGAGCTCGACGAGTTGCGAGCGCTCCCCCTGAGTGACCGCGGCCCGTACGACGGCGCGCTCGGCGCCCATCCTCACCAGGGGGGCGTCGGACGACACCCGGTGGCTGCCCAGGGTGGCGAGATAGCCGACGGCCTCCACCAGGTTGGTCTTGCCCTGCCCGTTGGCCCCCACGAACGCGGTGACGCCCGGGCCGAGTGGAACCTCGACCCGGGCGTACGAGCGGAAGTCGGCCAGCGAGAGATGCGTGACGTGCATGGCCGCCGACCCTTCCGACTACGTGCTCTGCTGTGTGCCGCCTGCCGCGGACCGCTTCCGGCCCGCGGTCCCGGTGCGGCTACTTCTTGTTCTCGACCGCGTGGCCACCGAACTGGTTGCGCAGCGCGGCGATCATCTTCATCTGCGGGGAGTCGTCCTGCCGCGAGCCGAAGCGCGCGAACAGGGACGCGGTGATCGCGGGGAGCGGGACCGCGTTGTCGATGGCGGCCTCGACCGTCCACCGGCCCTCGCCGGAGTCCGCGGCGTAGCCCCGGAGCTGGTCCAGGTGCTCGTCGTCGTCCAGCGCGTTGACGGCGAGGTCGAGCAGCCAGGAGCGGATGACCGTGCCCTCCTGCCAGGAACGGAAGACCTCGCGCACATCGGTGACGGAGTCGACCTTCTCCAGGAGCTCCCAGCCCTCGGCGTAGGCCTGCATCATGGCGTACTCGATGCCGTTGTGGACCATCTTGGCGAAGTGGCCGGCGCCGACCTTGCCCGCGTGGACGGACCCGAAGTCGCCCTCGGGCTTCAGTGCGTCGAAGATCGGCTGGACCTTGGCGACGTTCTCCTCGGTGCCGCCATACATCAGGGCGTAGCCGTTCTCCAGGCCCCAGACACCGCCGGAGACACCGCAGTCGACGAAGCCGATGTCCTTGATGCCCAGCTCGACGGCGTGCTTCTCGTCGTCGGTCCAGCGGGAGTTGCCGCCGTCCACGACGATGTCGCCGGGAGACAGCAGATCGGCCAGCTCGTCGATGGTCGACTGGGTCGCGGCACCGGCCGGGACCATCACCCATACGACGCGCGGGCCCTTCAGCTTGCCCACAAGCTCTTCGAGGCTGTGGACATCGGCGACGTCCGGATTGCGGTCGTAACCGATGACGGTGTGGCCTGCGCGGCGGATGCGCTCGCGCATGTTGCCGCCCATCTTGCCGAGGCCGACGAGACCGAGCTCCATCAGAGATTCCTTAAGCGTTGTGCCGATTCGTACCCAGGACCGAGCCTACGCCCGGCCGGGGTGACACGGCGGGGTGCAGCACGGCGGGCCGGCTCTGCGCTGAGCCGGCCCGTCCGGCTGCCATGACTGGAACGGCGTCCGGATCAGCCGGAGAGGCGGACCGGCATGATCAGGTACTTGTACGCGTCGTTCGCCTCGGCGTCGACGGCCGGGCGCCCGCTGAGCAGGGCCGGCTTGGTCGACGTCGTGAAGGAGAGCTGGGCGACCGGGGAGTCGATCGCGCTGAGCCCGTCCAGGAGGAAGGTCGGGTTGAAGGCGATCGAGATGTCGTCGCCCTCCAGCACCGCGTCGACGCGCTCCACAGCCTGTGCGTCGTCGCTGGAACCGGCTTCGAGGATCAGCACGCCCTGCTCGAAGCTGAGCCGGACAGGCGTGTTCCGCTCGGCGACCAGGGCCACACGCTTGACGGCCTCGACGAACGGCGCGGTCTCGATGACGGCGACAGAGTTGAACTCGGTCGGGAAGAGCGTCCGGTACTTCGGGAGGTCGCCTTCGAGCAGGCGCGTGGTCGTGCGGCGACCGGCTCCCTCGAAGCCGATGAGGCCCTCGCCGGCGCCGGAGCCGGACAGCGCCAGGGTCACCGTGTCACCGCTGGTCAGGGCCTTGGCCGTGTCCAGCAGGGTCTTCGCGGGCACCAGGGCGACGGCCGAGGCGTCCGGGTTCTCCGGCTTCCACAGGAACTCGCGGACGGCGAAGCGGTAGCGGTCGGTCGAGGCGAGGGTGACGGTGTCGCCCTCGATCTCGATCCGGACGCCGGTCAGGACGGGGAGGGTGTCGTCCCGTCCGGCGGCGATGGCGACCTGTGCCGCCGCGGACGCGAAGACCTCACCGGGGACGGTGCCCGTGGCCGTGGGCATCTGCGGCAGAGCCGGGTACTCCTCCACAGGCAGTGTGTGGAGTGTGAACCGCGACGAGCCGCAGACCACCGTTGCCCGTACACCGTCTGTGGAGATCTCGACGGGGCGGTTCGGCAGCGCACGGCAGATGTCGGCCAGCAGACGGCCCGACACCAGCACCGTGCCGTCCTCGTCGACCTCGGCGTCCACCGAGACCTTCGCCGAGACCTCGTAGTCGAAGCTGGAGAAGCTGAGAGCGCCGTCCTCGGCCTTCAGCAGAAGGCCCGCGAGAACGGGCGCCGGCGGACGGGCCGGGAGGCTGCGGGCCACCCAGGCCACCGCCTCCGCGAGTACATCGCGCTCCACCCGGATCTTCACCGGAACCGCCTCCTGCTGTTGCTCGCTCGCCCTGCTGGCCTTCGTCTTGGGACCGGTCCCCGCCGAGGGGCTGGGGACACCGCCGGGGTCCAGTCTGACGTACGGCACCGACACTCGTTGCTGCTCGGGGTCAAGTCGCACCAAGGGGTTCGCCGAGCTCGCCGCTCGAGTTGTGCACAGGCCCCACTTCGAAGCTGATTCCTGGCTAACTCTGAGTGGTAGTAGTAGTAGGCCTTGTGGAAACCGTGGATAACGCCATCTGCGCAGGTCAGCAGCGGTTTTTTGTCCACCGACCCTGTGGGTGGAACCAGTGGACAACCGGGCGCTTCTGTGGACACACGGAAGTTCTGCACACCCGATGCACAGGGCGCGGTGACTTCTCCCCAAGCCTGTCCCCAGCTTTACCCACCTTCCCCACAGCCCAACCGACGTACCTGGTGTGACGCCTTTCACTCAGGGCGGTGAAAGGCGGTGTCGGGTTGCCGAACAGTGGACAGGGGTGTGGAGAAGCTGGGGACAACCGCACCCTGCCTGTGGGCTGCCGGTGGACAACTTCATGGGCCCCCTGTGGACGAGAATTCTGTCCACAGGGTGTGGATGGTCTTCGACCACAAATCCCCAAGCCGGTGACCTGGACTGATGGAGTATCGACAGTCGACCCTGTGGACGCAATCTGGACAACTTCGCAGTCCCCAGGGTGTGGATGCCGGATTCTCCGATTCTCTGTGGAGAAGGGCCCTCGTGTGATGGGTATTCGAACACTCCACCCGGACGAGACCTCGGCGCCCGTCGTGCACGGGTACGGAGCGGAGCTTCCCGCAGGCCCTTGCGGAGCGCCGGGGAGCACTGCGGAGCACCGCGGAGCACCGAGGAGCGCCTCCGCCGGGCTGTCGCCGTCGTCGGGCCGCCGCTGCAGCCACCGATCCCGTCGGCAACGCGTCACCGCTCCCGCCACCGCTCCCCTGGTCGTCGCTTCGCTGCCACGACAGCGAAGAGCGCCCCCACAGGACCGCTGCGCGGTCACATGGGGGCGCCCTCGGTGCTTCCGGTGGGTCAGCCGTTCTTGATGCGGTTGGTCAGCTCGGTCACCTGGTTGTAGATGGAGCGCCGCTCCGCCATCAGCGCCCGGATCTTCCGGTCGGCGTGCATCACCGTGGTGTGGTCGCGGCCGCCGAACTGCGCACCGATCTTGGGGAGGGAGAGATCCGTCAGCTCGCGGCAGAGATACATCGCGATCTGCCGCGCCGTCACCAGCACACGGCTGCGCGAGGATCCGCAGAGGTCCTCCACGGTCAGCCCGAAGTAGTCCGCGGTCGCGGCCATGATCGCCGGCGCCGTGATCTCCGGGGCCGAGTCCTCGCCGCCGGGGATGAGGTCCTTGAGCACGATCTCGGTCAGCCCGAGGTCCACGGGCTGCCGGTTCAGGCTCGCGAAGGCCGTCACCCGGATCAGGGCACCCTCCAGCTCACGGATGTTGCGTGAGATGCGGGACGCGATGAACTCCAGTACCTCCGGCGGGGCGTTGAGCTGCTCCTGCACCGCCTTCTTGCGGAGGATCGCGATGCGCGTCTCCAGCTCGGGGGGCTGCACATCCGTGGTGAGACCCCATTCGAACCTGTTCCGCAGACGGTCCTCGAGGGTCACCAGCTGCTTCGGCGGACGGTCCGAGGACAGCACGATCTGCTTGTTGGCGTTGTGGAGCGTATTGAAGGTGTGGAAGAACTCCTCCTGGGTCGACTCCTTGCTCGCGAGGAACTGGATGTCGTCGACCAGGAGGATGTCCACGTCGCGGTAGCGCTTGCGGAACGTGTCGCCCTTGCCGTCCCGGATCGAGTTGATGAACTCGTTGGTGAATTCCTCGGAGCTCACGTAGCGCACCCGGGTGCCGGGGTAGAGGCTCCGTGCGTAGTGGCCGATGGCGTGCAGGAGATGGGTCTTTCCGAGCCCCGACTCCCCATAGATGAAGAGAGGGTTGTACGCCTTCGCGGGTGCCTCGGCGACGGCGACCGCGGCCGCGTGTGCGAAGCGGTTGGACGCGCCGATGACGAACGTGTCGAAGAGATACTTCGGGTTCAGCCTGGCGTGCGGTTCATTGGTACCGGGCGGCGGCGCGGACTGCGTGCCCATGGGGCCGCCGGCCCTCCCCGGCCCGGGGCCGCCCTGGCGGTGCTGCGGCTGCTGGTCCTGCAAGTCGTGGCGGTCGCGGCTGTCCCGCTGGGGCTCGTACTGCTGGTGCTCGGGCTGCTGCGGACGGTAGTCGTGCTGCGGCTGCTGGGCTCGCGGGCTCGCGTAGGGGTCGCGGTCCTGGTAGCCGCCGTGGCGCGGCTGCCAGGAGAGGTCGTCCTGCGTGCGCGGCCAGGCGCCGGGCTCGGGCCTGTGCTGCTGGTAGTCCGGGTAGGCGGGACGCGCCGTAGGCATGCCGTCGTCCGCGGGCCTGGTGCCGTAGCCGTCGTAGCCGCCGTCACCGTGACGCGGCTCGTCGTGCTGAGGTCCCTGGTACCGGTGCGGCTGCTGCCCGGGGTGGGGCTGGTGCATCGGGGGCGCGGGGGGAGTGGGAGGTTCGCCGGCGGAGTCGTCGACGGTGATCGCGATCCGGATCGGGCGCCCGCACTCACGGGTGAGCGTCTCGCTGATGAGAGGGGCGAGCCGCCCCTCGAGGACGCGTTTGCCCCACTCGTTGGGCACGGCCAGCAGTGCGGTGTCGGCTACGAGCGCGAGGGGCTGACAGCGCTCGATCCACTGTTTGTCCTTCGGCTCGATGCCCTGCTGGCCCTCTCCGAGGAGTTGTTCCAGCACTCGCGGCCACACTGCGGCAAGATCGGCAGGTACGTCAGCCACAAGGCACGCTCTCTCGCATGTCCCACGAATGTGTGCTTCTCGGGACGGGATGGGTCGGGTCGGGTGAGGCCCGGCAGGGGGGAAGGAAAAGAACCGGAGTTCAGCCACGGTAGTCAGCCCGACCCGCGTGGTTCAAGTTGTTGTCCACAGGCTGTGTACAGCACGGGGTGTCCTGGACCGGGTTTGACCGAATGGCGCAGCCGCGCGTACCGTGACCAGGTCGAGTTGTCGATGGCTGCTGCCGCCTGCCTCCGATGGGCAAAGATCACGATCTGTGATTGTGAAGCGGTGCACTAAGGCGTTTACGCGAGTTCCTCGTGGGCGCACGGTGACAGCCAGGCGATGTCCCGCCAACACACGAATCATTTCTGGAGCCCCCGAGTGAGCAAGCGCACCTTCCAGCCGAACAATCGTCGTCGCGCCAAGACCCACGGCTTCCGCCTGCGTATGCGTACCCGTGCCGGCCGCGCGATTCTCGCGAACCGCCGTGGCAAGGGTCGCGCCAACCTGTCCGCCTGATCGCGGCCAGGTCATGACGTGCTGCCTACCGAGAATCGGCTGAGGCGGCGCGAGGACTTCGCGGCCGCTGTACGCCGGGGACGCCGGGCCGGACGCCCGCTACTCGTCGTACATCTACGCAGCGGTGTTACGGACCCGCACGTGCCAGGGGAGAGTGCTCCCCCGCCACGTGCGGGTTTCGTTGTCAGCAAAGCAGTGGGCGGAGCGGTCGTCCGTACCGCGGTGAAGCGCAAGCTTCGCCATCTGGTCCGCGATCGTCTTCCCCAGCTGCCCCCCGGTAGCCTTGTTGTCGTACGCGCGTTGCCCGGATCGGGTGACGCCGACCATGCACAGCTGGCCCGAGACCTGGACGCCGCCCTTCAGCGGCTGCTGGGAGGGGGCGCGCGATGAAGTACCCGCTGCTGGCTCTCATCAAGCTGTACCAGTGGACTATCAGCCCACTCCTCGGGCCTGTCTGCAGGTACTACCCGTCGTGTTCCCACTACGGATATACGGCGATCGACCGGCACGGTGCGATCAAGGGAACCGCGCTGACCGCATGGCGCATCCTGCGATGCAATCCGTGGTCACCCGGCGGCGTGGATCACGTACCGCCACGCAAACGTCCGCGTTGGCACGAGTTGCTGCGCAACTGTGTGCGCGGTGACAAGGGCGGGGACTCCGCCGCCGAAGTGCCTTCCGGGGGGTCGGTCTCCGAACCCCTGAGCCCGGCCACAGAGACCTCGCCCAATGCTCAAGGAGCCTGATTAGTGGACACGATTGCCAGTCTGTTCAGCTTTATCACCACACCCGTCTCGTGGGTCATCGTCCAGTTCCACAAGCTGTACGGAGCGCTCTTCGGCGATGACACGGGGTGGGCCTGGGGCCTGTCCATCGTGTCCTTGGTGGTCCTGATCCGGATCTGCCTGATCCCGCTGTTCGTCAAGCAGATCAAGTCGACCCGCAACATGCAGGTGCTCCAGCCGAAGATGAAGGCGATCCAGGAGCGCTACAAGAACGACAAGCAGCGTCAGTCCGAAGAGATGATGAAGCTGTACAAGGAGACGGGCACCAACCCGCTCTCCTCGTGCCTTCCCATCCTGGCGCAGTCCCCGTTCTTCTTCGCCCTGTATCACGTGCTCTCGGCCATCGCCTCGGGCAAGACGATCGGCGTCATCGACCAGCCGCTGCTGGACAGCGCTCGTCAGGCCCACATCTTCGGCGCACCGCTCGCCGCGAAGTTCATGGACAGCGAGGAGAAGGTCTCCGCGCTCGGAGCCTCGCTCACCGATGTCCGGGTCGTCACCGCGATCATGATCGTGATGATGTCGGCCTCCCAGTTCTTCACCCAGCGCCAGCTGATGACGAAGAACGTGGACCTCACGGTGAAGACCCCGTACATGCAGCAGCAGAAGATGCTGATGTACATCTTCCCGGTGATCTTCGCCGTCATGGGTATCAACTTCCCCGTCGGTGTCCTCGTGTACTGGCTGACCACCAACGTCTGGACCATGGGTCAGCAGATGTACGTGATCAACCAGAACCCGACCCCGGGCAGCAAGGCGCAGGACCAGTACCTCGGACGGCTCCTGAAGAGTGTCACCGCACACGGTGAGGTCCGGGGCAGGACGCGGCGTAACACCGTCAAGCGGATCGTCGCCAAGGGCACCGACCGGAACGACATCGAGCGCAAGTTCGTCACCGGTCTGGCCAAGCTGGGACTCGCCGCCCAGGAGGACGGCACGGTCACGAAGAGCGAAGCCGCAGTCCTCGAGGCGGAGGGCGGTACAGCGCCCAAGCGTCAGCAGCCCAAGCGCCAGACGAAGGCGAAGCGCCACACCGCCGCCGGCCACCAGGGCACTGCGAAGGACTCGGCCGAGGCGAAGACCTCGCTGGAGAAGCAGGACGCACCTCAGGACGACAAGCCGAAGACCGCAGCCAAGCCCGCGGCGTCCGGCTCCTCACGCCAAGCCAAGCCCGGACAGCGCAAGGGCCCGCAGCGGCCCAAGCATCCGTCCAAGAAGTAAGAAGGAGTCCATCCGTGACGGAAGGCACCACCACCAAGGCCGCTGAGGGCAGCGACACCCTGACCCGCCTCGAGCAGGAGGGGGAGATCGCGGCTGACTACCTCGAAGGCCTGCTCGACATCGCCGATCTCGACGGCGACATCGACATGGACGTTGAGGCGGACCGCGCCGCGGTCTCGATCATCAGCGACTCGGCGCGTGATCTGCAGAAGCTGGTGGGCCGCGACGGTGAGGTGCTGGAGGCGCTCCAGGAGCTGACGCGTCTTGCCGTTCACCGGGAGACCGGCGACCGGAGCCGCCTGATGCTGGACATCGCGGGCTTCCGTGCCAAGAAGCGCGAGGTCCTGGCAGCCCTGGGTGCCAAGGCCGCGGAAGAGGTGAAGAGCTCCGGTGAGCCCGTGAAGCTGGAGCCCATGACGCCGTTCGAGCGCAAGGTCGTGCACGACGCGATCGCGGCGGCGGGCCTGCGCAGCGAGTCCGAGGGCGAGGAGCCGCAGCGCTTCGTCGTCGTTCTGCCGGCCTGATACCGGACCTTGTACTGTCGGCCCCGTCTGTTCGCAGGCGGGGCCGATCTTTGTCAGCCTGATAGTCAGCGTGCTAGTGCGGTACGGAAGGACGGTCCCCCGTGACGGAGGAAGCAGAGCTCCCTCAGGCGCCCAAGGAGGCGCAGGCGGTATTCGGTGAGTTCCTCCCTGAGGCTGTCAGGTACGCGGAACTCCTCGCGGATGCGGGTGTCAAGCGCGGACTGATCGGCCCGCGTGAGGTGCCTCGCCTCTGGGAGCGCCACCTGCTGAACTGCGCTGTGCTCTCAGAGGTGGTTCCTGAGGGCGTCACGGTGTGTGACGTCGGCTCGGGTGCCGGGCTCCCCGGCATCCCCCTCGCGTTGGTGCGCCCGGATCTGAAGATCACTTTGCTGGAACCCCTGCTCCGTCGCACGAACTTCCTTCAGGAAGTCGTCGAGCTGCTCGGCCTTGATCATGTGACGGTCGTCCGTGGGCGTGCCGAAGAGGTACTGGGCACGCTCCAGCCCGTTCATGTCGTCACGGCGCGGGCTGTCGCTCCACTGGACCGGCTCGCCGGATGGGGCGTGCCCCTGCTGCGTCCGTACGGAGAGATGCTGGCGCTGAAGGGCGGCACGGCCGAGGAGGAGATCCAGGGGGCACGCGCGGCTCTCAACAAGCTGGGCGTGGTGGAGACGGAAGTCCTGCGCGTCGGTGAGGGCCTGGTGGATCCGACGTCCACAGTGGTTCGGGTGGTAGCCGGGGAGAGCCCTGGCGGTGTGAGGTTCGCCGCAAAGCGCGCCAAGGCGGCCAGGACGGGTCGGACGCGTCGACGTCGATAGGAGGGCTCTCCTGGCGGAGCCCACGTCACCTTCTGCGCCGGTGTCATGCGCTTGATGGCATTTCGCGAAGATGCTCCATGCAAGCAGCGATATGCGCCCTGTGCGGAGTGTCGGTAGTCGCCCGCTGTACTGCACAGGCATCGTGTTTCACGTGAAACGTCGTTCTCTGTTGCAGGGGATCATCGGCCGCGGTCGCGTGGCTGCCGCACCGCGAGACCGTAGGCCCGTACGGGCTGCCAAGTTGTCCACAGAACCGGATTCATCCACAGAAGAGTCGGCCTCGCTGGTTCACGACCCCGAAAGCATGGCAGGCTCTGTTCATTGCGAGCCTGAAGTCGAGGAGAGTGAATCCTTGCGGTCCGACGCCGACATCGCGGGACCGATGACCGATCCGGTCCCCGGTCCCCGTACCGAGTCCCTCGGGGACGGTGTTTCACGTGAAACACCGCCGCCTATGGACGACACACCCATTGGTCGCGCGGCTCAGCTGGCGGTCGAGGCCCTCGGCCGCGCCGGCGAGGGACTGCCACGACCGGACCGGACGCGCGTCATGGTCGTCGCCAACCAGAAGGGTGGCGTGGGGAAGACGACCTCGACGGTCAACATCGCCGCGTCACTCGCCCTGCACGGTGCGCGTGTCCTGGTGATCGACCTTGACCCGCAGGGGAACGCCTCCACGGCGTTGGGGATCGATCATCATGCCGAGGTCCCCTCCATCTACGACGTCCTGGTGGAGGGCATGCCGCTCTCCGAGGTCGTTCAGCCGGTCCCCGACGTGGAGGGCCTCTTCTGTGCCCCCGCGACCATCGACCTCGCCGGCGCGGAGATCGAGCTCGTGTCCCTGGTGGCGCGGGAGAGCAGGCTTCAGCGGGCGATTCAGGCCTATGACCAGCCGCTGGACTACATCCTCATCGACTGCCCTCCCTCTCTGGGACTCCTGACGGTCAATGCTCTTGTTGCCGGAGCCGAGGTACTCATTCCGATCCAGTGTGAGTACTACGCGCTGGAAGGGCTTGGTCAGCTGCTGCGAAACGTCGACCTGGTCCGGGGGCACCTGAACCCCGACCTTCACGTCTCGACGATTCTGCTCACCATGTACGACGGCCGGACGAGGCTCGCGTCGCAGGTCGCCGAGGAGGTGCGTAGTCACTTCGGCAAGGAGGTGCTGAGAACCAGCATCCCGCGTTCCGTGCGTATCTCGGAGGCGCCCAGCTACGGGCAGACCGTCCTGACATACGATCCGGGCTCCAGCGGTTCGTTGTCCTACCTCGAGGCGGCTCGTGAGATCGCGCTGAGGGGTGTAGGGGTGCACTACGAGGCCCAGCACGCCTCAACGGCGGGTGATCCCGCCCACACGGGCGTTCAGAACAGCCAGCAGAGCAATTCGGAGGGCATGCAGTGAGTGAGCGTCGTAGAGGGCTGGGGCGTGGACTCGGTGCGCTGATCCCCGCAGCCCCGCAGGAGAAGCAGGTCGCCGGTCCTGTACCCGGTTCGAATGCGGCGTCCGGGCCATCAGTGATGACGGCCGAGCGTGGGGTGGCGGCCGCGAAGCTTGCATCGCTGCCCTCCGGTGCGCTGGTTCCGGAGCCGAGCTCACCGGTAGGGGAGCCGGAAGGTGGGGCCGGGCAGCGGGATTCGGCCGGAGCGTATTTCGCCGAGATCCCGCTGGCGTCGATCACTCCCAACCCGAAGCAGCCTCGTGAAGTCTTCGACGAGGATGCCCTGGCAGAGCTCGTCACCTCTATCAAGGAGGTCGGACTCCTCCAGCCGGTGGTGGTGCGAAAGGTCGCTGACGACCGCTACGAGCTCATCATGGGTGAGCGCCGGTGGAGGGCGTGCGGTGAGGCGGGACTCGACCGGATCCCCGCCATCGTCCGGGCTACGGATGACGAGAAGCTGCTCCTGGACGCCCTCCTGGAGAACCTGCACAGGGCTCAGCTGAATCCCTTGGAGGAGGCAGCGGCTTACGACCAGCTGCTCAAGGACTTCAAGTGCACTCATGACCAGCTGGCTGACCGGATCGGGCGATCCCGCCCTCAGGTCTCGAACACCCTGCGTCTGCTGCGGCTCTCCCCGCCGGTACAGCGCAGGGTTGCGGCCGGAGTGCTTTCGGCGGGGCACGCGAGGGCTTTGCTGTCCGTTGATGACTCAGAGGAGCAGGACAGGCTGGCCCACCGGATCGTCGCTGAGGGACTCTCGGTGCGTGCCGTCGAGGAGATCGTGAATCTTCTCGGGTCCGAGCCCACGAGTTCCGCGAAGCCTCGCGGCCCCAGGGCAGGTGGCAGGGTCTCCCCGGCCCTGACCGATCTTGCCTCCCGTCTCTCCGACCGCTTCGAGACGCGCGTGAAGGTCGACCTGGGGCAGAAGAAGGGAAAGATCGTCGTCGAGTTCGCCTCGATGGAGGATCTGGACCGCATCCTCGGCAGCCTCGCCCCCGGTGAGGGACGCGTGCTGGAGCGGAGCATCGAAGAAGAGCAGGCGGAGGCGGACGAAGCCTGAGCGCGTCAGCCCTGAGGGCGGGCCGAGTTTCCGGAGATCTTCCCGGAACTCGGCCCGCCCTTTGCCGTCTCGCGGTATCCCCATCACCTCTGGGTGGATACGATGCGTTCTGGTGTGGCGTATCCACCACGTGATCCACCTCAGAGGAGGCGGGGGCCGTGCGATCAGTGAATCGCAGCCACCTGGTGACAGTCGGGTTGGGGATCGGTGCTGTCGGGGGGTTCGTAGGCAGCCTGTTCCGAGAACGGAGTGCGCTGGCAGCCGCGCGCGACGCGGCGGGCGATGGAAGTGAGGAACCGCCTACATGGGGCGTCGGCTTGTACCGCTCACCTTGGACAACCTTCCGGATCTCCCCGAGCGCTGCCGCACGTGTGCCTTCTGGGAACTTGATCCGGTCAGCGGGGAAGCCGCGGTAAAGGCCGGACGGTCCGGGCTCGAGAAGGAAGCTTGGATCTCCGCGGTACTCCTGGAGTGGGGTTCATGCGGGCGGGTCGTCTACGTCGACGATGTCCCCGCCGGGTTCGTGCTGTACGCGCCTCCGGCATACGTTCCCCGGTCCACTGCCTTTCCGACCAGTCCTGTATCCCCCGATGCCGTGCAGTTGATGACCGCGTTGATCCTGCCGGACTTCCAGGGGCAGGGGTTGGGCAGGGTGATGGTGCAGACGGTGGCCAAGGACTTGTTGCGGCGGGGATTCAAGGCGATCGAGGCATTCGGGGACGCTCGCTGGAAGGAGCCCGCGTGCCTGCTGCCCGCCGACCATCTGCTCGCGGTGGGGTTCAAGACGGTGCGACCTCATGCGGCACATCCCCGGCTACGGCTCGAGCTGCGTACGACGCTCTCCTGGAAGGAGGACGTCGAGCTGGCGTTGGACCGACTGCTGGGGGCCGTCCAGAAGGAGCCGGCACTGAGGCCCTTGTGAAGGCCGCGGTACGAGTCGATGACAATGTGAAACGGGCCCACCCTTGTCAAGGGTGGGCCCGTTTCACGTGAAACCGTCGGGTGCTACTTCTCGACGATGAAGCCCTCGAGGTCCCTGAGGATGGCGGCCTTCGGCTTGGCGCCGACGATGGTCTTGGCGACCTCGCCACCCTGGTACACGTTGAGCGTGGGGATGGACATCACGCCGTACTTCGCCGCGGTGGCCGGGTTCTCGTCGATGTTGAGCTTCACGATCTCGATCTCACCGTGCTCAGCCGCGATGGCTTCCAGCGAGGGCGCGATCTGACGGCACGGGCCGCACCAAGCGGCCCAGAAGTCCACCAGTACCGGCTTGTCGTTCTTCAGGACGTCCTCTTCGAAGGATGCGTCGGTTACGTTCTTCAGCGCGCCGGCCACGGCGGCCTCCTTAGCTGTGCAGGGGTGGGTTGAGGGATCAGGTCAGACTGCGGGGGTCTTCTCCGGCTCGGCAGGCTGCTCGTCGGAGAGCGCGGCCAGGAAGCGCTCGGCGTCCAGGGCAGCGGAGCAGCCGGTGCCGGCTGCGGTGATGGCCTGTCGGTAGGTGTGGTCGACCACGTCGCCGGCGCCGAACACACCCTTGAGGTTGGTGCGGGTGGAGGGTGCTTCGACCTTGAGGTAGCCCTCGTCGTCGAGGTCGAGCTGGCCCTTGAACAGCTCGGTGCGCGGGTCGTGGCCGACGGCGATGAAGAGGCCCGTCACCGGAAGCTCGGAGGTCTCACCGGTCTTGGTGTTGCGCAGGGTCAGGCTGGAGAGCTTCTGGTCTCCGTGGACCGTGGCGACCTCGCTGTCCCAGGCGAACTTGATCTTCGGGTCGGCGAAGGCGCGTTCCTGCATGGCCTTGGAGGCACGCAGGGAGTCACGACGGTGGACGATCGTGACGGACTTGGCGAACCGGGAAAGGAAGGTCGCCTCCTCCATGGCGGTGTCACCGCCACCGACCACGGCGATGTCCTGGTCCTTGAAGAAGAAGCCGTCACAGGTCGCGCACCAGGAGACGCCACGGCCGGAGAGAGCGTCCTCGTTGGGAAGTCCGAGCTTGCGGTGCTGTGATCCGGTGGTGACGATGACCGCCTTGGCCCGGTGCACCGTGCCCGCGGTGTCCGTGACCGTCTTGACGTCTCCGGTGAGATCGACGGACACCACATCGTCCGGGATGAGCTCGGCGCCGAACCGCTCGGCCTGGGCGCGCATGTTGTCCATGAGCTCAGGGCCCATGATTCCGTCCTGGAAGCCCGGGAAGTTCTCCACGTCGGTGGTGTTCATCAGCGCACCGCCGGCGGTGACCGCACCCTCGAACACCAGAGGCTTCAGCGACGCGCGAGCGGTGTACAGGGCTGCGGTGTAACCGGCCGGTCCGGAGCCGATGATGATCACATTACGGACGTCGCTCACGGGTTCTTCCTCGTCTCTGCAGACTGCCTACTGCCTACTGGGGTCGGTTCCACGACTCTCACCCCACCCAACGGATCCTACGGGGCATGCATTCCCGAATGGCCCGCGTGGATCCGGCCCGCGACGTCAGGGGCGGGCGTAGGAGTGCGTGAGCAGGAGGCGCCCCTTGGCCGTGACCGCGGAGTCCACACACGCCGCGTCCACGACATAGGCCTGCACACGCGCCGAGTCGGTCGTGTGGGGCAGGATCACGAGGAATGCGGCGGTGCCGTTGAACCTGCCCTGCTCCAGAGCCAGGGCGGGAACGTTCCGCCCTGTGCCCTTCTGCACACAGGGCGGAACATCGACGGCAGGTGCGTCGAGAGGGGCTGGGGGCGATGCGTTTTCAGGGGAGGCGAGATCCGGGGAGGATTTCGTTTTGAGAGAGGGCGTTCCGGTGCTGTGCCCAGCAGACTCGGAAGCCTCGTTCCTGCCCAGCAATGAGTGCACGCGTCCCTCCAGCGAGCCGTCCGCGTAATCGCTGGCCCCTCCCTTGTCGGCGCTGACTCCCTGGTCGGCTGCCGAGCTCGACGAGCTCTGGGGTGACTGGAAGGACTGGAGAAGGAGAACGCTCACTCCGACAGCGGCCGCGCCGAAGGCGGTTCCGAGGATGACCGTGCGCCGTCGGCGCCGCCCTGCGGGAATTCGCCCTGGGCCCGTTGCCCCGCGAGGCCGACCCCCGGGGCGATCGGCGCTCGAGGATTCCTGGCCTCGGCATGTTTCACGTGAAACAGAGAGAGTGGGCGTCGCGTCCGTGGCCGCTGGCTCTGCTGCGAGCGCTGCGTCGATACGATCAGCGACGTCGACTGGCATGGGTTCATGTGAGGCCGGGGCGCCGAGCAGGGAACGGATCTCCTCCAGGGACGCGTGTGTGTCACCACATTCTTCGCAGGTGGCGATGTGGCGCTGGACCGCTCCCTCACGTGAAGGAGCCAGAAGCCCCTCGATGAGCTCGGAGATTTCCGAGACGTCGGGGTGCTGAGCCGTGTCGGCCGATGTCATGCGAGCCCACCTCCACCCTTGATCGCGGCAGGATCGCCGAAGTCTGAGTCTCTTGGTCGTGACGGGGGTGGGACGGATGCGCTCTGCGCGCGGTTCCCCGTGTAGGAGCCGGGCTCGGTCCCGCCCTCAACGTCTCTGCTGCGTAGATGCGTCAGCAGAGGAAGTAGCTTCGCCCGTCCGCGCGCGCAGCGGCTCTTCACCGTGCCGGCGGGTACATCGAGAATCTCAGCCGCCTCTGCCACGGGGTAGGCCTGCATATCGACAAGGACCAAGGCGGCACGCTGTTCTGCGGGGAGGGTGGAGAGTGCTGCCACTAGCTCGCGGTGCAGGTCCTGCCGTTCGGCGGGAGCCTCGGCCGATTCGTGTGGGTCCATGAGCTGATCGAGCCGCTCGGCGTCGTCGACCGGAGCGGTCTTGCGCGAAGCGGCCTTTCTGGCCCTGTCGAGGCAGGCGTTGACGGTGATGCGGTGCAGCCATGTGGTGACAGCCGACTGGCCACGGAACGTGTGTGCCGCACGGAACGCCGAGATCAGCGCGTCCTGCACGGCGTCGGCGGCCTCTTCCCGGTCGCCGAGCGTGCGCAGTGCCACCGCCCAGAGCCGGTCGCGATGCCGTCGGACGAGCTCACCGAAGGCATCCGGATCCCCTTCGACGTGCCGGGCCAGAAGATCGTGGTCGCTGGTGTCGGCGAATCTGGAGTCGTCCAACGGTGAGCCCCCTCCCCTGGTGCCGTCAGCCGGCCGGTGCACTCGATGCCGTCAGCTGGTGACCTTGATATCCGAGATCTTGCCCCTGTAGTTACCCGAGTCACTCGGCGGCAGCTTCGTCAGCCAGACCAGAAGGTACCGCGCCTGTACGGGCTTGTCGGGCTTGAGGGACACCTTGGTGCCGGATCCCTGTGCGACGTCGGTGAATCCGGTGGGCATCTGAGGTACCGACGAGTCCTTTGTGGCCTTGAGCTCGACAGCGGTGGTGCCGCCGACGAAGGACACGTCGACCTTGCCTACCTGTTGCACCTTTCCAAGATCGAGCACGACGCCGACGCCCTCCTTGAGGCGCCCGAAGTCAGCGCTGAAGTAGCCGTCCGTGCTCCAGTACGAGCTCGTGTCCCCGTCGTAGACGTTGCTTATGGAGGCAGGCTTCTCGGAGCCGTCGGACCCGAGTGGGTCGTAGTCCTGTGCGCCCATGATGGAGATCGGCTTGCTCGGCTCGAAGGCGTTGTTGTCGTCCCCGGCCTTTTCCTCCGTTTTCGTCCGGGTCGGCGTCGGGTCCCCGGAGTCATGGCTGCGGTCGAGCACCGTTTCGGCCAGTTGCCAGCTACCGAGGCCGAGAGCCGCGATGAGCAGTGCGGACACCGCCCACTTCAGGGCCTTGCCGGTGCGGCTCTGGAGGGGTGCCGGCGGGGCCGTGATAACGGGCTGGGTGGCTGAGGTGGGACGCGTGGACGGGCGCCCGTACGTGCCCTGCTGGTACGTCGTGCGCTGGTACTCAGGCGGTGCGCTGTAGGCCGGCTCAGGGGGAAGGATGCGCGGCATGGCCGCGACGGCCTTCGCGAGCTCGTCCGGTGTGGTGCACGGCTGCTCCTGGCGGGACGCGGTGGCTCCGTCGTTGGCGAGGGCACGCATGGCCAGCTCGGAGAGACCGCGATGCACGCCGGCCCGGACCTGGTCCGGGGGGATCAGCCCGAGGTCCTTGGGGAGACCCGTCAGACCGTAGGCGTCGCTCTCGTAGGGCCAGCGACGAGTCAGCGCCGCGTAGAGGAGCGCACCGATCGCCTCGGTGTCCGTACGCAGGGGCTGGTCGGCGGTGATACCACGGAGGGCCGCGTTCACAGCCAGCCCGCGGATCCGGTACTGCCCGGTCGAACTGCGCAGCACGGCTCCGGGAGTCAGACGAAGATGGGCCAGTCCTTCGCGGTGGGCGGCAGCCATCGCCTGGGAGATCTGACTCACCAGCTGGTAGGCGTCGTGGGCCTCCAGTGGTCCCGCGGCCAGCAGAGCCGTGAGTTCGGTGGCATCGGGGAGCCATTCGTGGACGACGTAGACGAGGTCGCCCTCCTCGACGGCGTCCAGGACCTGGACGAACCGCGGATCACCGAGCAGGGCCGAGGAACGAGCCGCTGCGAGAACGGAGCGGGCGCGGGGGTGGTCGGCGGTCAGGAGATGCACGCCGACCGCTCGTCGCAACTTCTCGTCGACGGCACGCCAGCTGCTGAATCCGTCCAGTCGGGTGACGCACTCCTCGAGGCGATAGCGTCTGGCCAGCTTGTGGCCACTGTGCAGATCGGGAGCGGCCGGGACGGCGCCGGAGGCGTCCCCGACCGCCTCCTCGGGTCCTGAGCCCTCGGAATCCGGGGTTTGTGCCGTCCCGTCGGTCGTGGCCGCGTCCGCCTTGGCGGTCAGCGGCTCGTCGCCGCTGTTGTCGGCCACGTCGACAGCAGCCGTGCTACGTTCCGCCACCGTCGTTCCTGCCTCCCCATCCGTTGCGCGATGCCAGCCAGCTCTGCACAGTCACGCCAATTGTGCCCACACTCCGGCGCTATGCACGACACGCGGTGTCCAGCGATGGTTGTGCGGCTCGGAGCGTTGTTCAGCGTCCGAGACGACCTCGGACCATGCCGACCATGCCGTTGAGTTCCTCGATACGCATCTTCTTCGCAGCGACGAAGAAGACGCCCAGCAGGACGACACTGCCGCAGACCAGCGCCACCACGGATCCTCCTGCCCCGTCACCGAGCGCCTTCAGCAGTGCGAACCCCACACCGCCGCCGATCGCCGCCGCGGGGACCGCCGCCAGGCAGAGCCGGGCGTAGGTACGGACGACGCGAGCGCCGTCCAGATCTCCGCCGAGGCGGTTGCTCAGCCGCCGCCAAGCGATACCGACGCCCACTGCGTAGGCGAGACCGTAGGAAGCCGCCATTCCGACGACTGCCCACTGGGCCGGAAGAATCACATAGCAGAGGGCGGAAGCCGCAGCATTGACCGCTGCGACGATGACCGTGTTGTAGAACGGCGTGCGGGTGTCCTCGTACGCGTAGAACCCGCGCAGGACCACGTACTGAACGGAGTAAGGGATCAGGCCGAGACCGAACGCCATCAGGATGAAGCCCATGGACCGCGCGGCCTCGGTGCCACTCGAGGCGTAGAGCAGGGTGCACATCGGCAGGCCGAGAGCCAGGAAGGTGAAGGCGACCGGGACGATGGCGACGGCGGAGTTGCGCAGACCCTGCGAGATGTCGTCCCGCACGGCGCCCGGGTCGTTGTCGTGTGCGGCGCGGGAGATGCGCGGAAGCAGGGCGGCCATCACGGACACCGTGATGATGGCCTGAGGCATGCCCCAGATCAGCTGGGAGTTGGAGTAGGCCAGGAAACCGGAGCCGTCCTTGCCCGCGAGCTTGCCGGCCGAGGTCGACAACTGAGTGACCACCAGCACGCCTGCCTGATTCGCGAGGACGAAAAGCACTGTCCACTTCGCGAGTCTGACGGTCTTCCCGAGCCCGTGCCCCCGCCAGTCAAAGCGGGGACGGAAGCGGAAGCCTGCCTCACGGAGATACGGGATCATCGCCAGGGCCTGGACCACCAGGCCGAGCAGGGTGCCGATACCCAGCAGCCGCACGCCGTCCGGCGGGATAGTCTCCACGCCCATCCGGGACTCGGCCGAGGTTCCGTAGACCCAGATGAACATGCCGAAAGTGAAGATCATGACGATGTTGTTGAGGACCGGGGTCCACATCATCGCGCCGAACTTTCCGCGGGCGTTGAGGATCTGTCCCATCACCACGTGGATGCCCATGAAGAAGATGGTGGGCAGGCAGTAGCGGGCGAAGGTCACGGCCACTGTGTTCGCCGCCGGATCGTTGGCGATCGGGCTCGACATGAGGTGGACCAGTTGGGGGGCCGCGAACACCGCGATGGTGACGATCAGGCCGAGCGCCACCATGACGAGCGTCAGCAGCCGGTTGGCGTACGCCTCACCACCGTCCTCGTCATCCTTCATGGAACGGACGAGCTGCGGCACGAACACCGAGTTGAGCCCACCGCCCACGGTGAGGATGTAGATCATCGTCGGCAGGGTGTAGGCGATGGTGAAGCTGTCGCCGAGCAGTGCGGCGCCGAGGGCAGCCGTGATCACCAGGCTGCGGATGAAGCCGGTGAGCCGCGAGACCAGGGTGCCCGCGGCCATCAGGGCGCTGGACTTCAGTATCCCGGCGGCCTTGCCACCCGACTTCGGGGGCACCGGTGCCGCAGTGGGCTCGGCAGTGGGTTCAGGGGCCTTGCCGGAGTTCTCCTGGTCACGGAAGAGGTGAGCGAAGGCGTCCTGGTCCCCACGGTCGTCCGCTGCCTGCGAGACCAAGTCGTCCACTCCGACGTACTGGGTGGTCCCGGCGTCGTCCCCGTAGGGAAGGTGCCGGGAAGGGCCTGCGGGCTCCGGTGGCGGCGTCTGAGCCCAGATGCGGGGGTCCGGGGCGTGCTGGGCGGCCGGAGGCTGCTGGTACAGCCCCTGAGGCTCTGGGTAGGTGCCTGGAGGAGGAGGTGGGTGTGAGGCACGGTCGTACAGTGCTTCCGCCACCGGATCCTGCGCTGCCAGATCCTGGGATCGGTACGGATCGTGGTCGTAGGCATGCTGAAGGTAGGGATCAGGCGCGTCCCCGGCCTGGCCGGCGCCGGGAGGCATCGGCGGATCGCTGGACCACCCAGCTCCGCCCGCGCCCTGGCCGCGGTCACCGTCGTACGGCGCGTTCATCGAAACCCCACCTCATTGTCCCCGGCCGACCGGCCCTGACAGACATCGCTCAACGGTCCACTTTCTCACCCGGGACCGAAGGGTCACCGCTTTCCGGACCGGTGTCCGGTGTCGGGTCACTCGGCTGCTCGGGTTCACCGCCGTCGCCTTCCGCCGACCCGCCGGCGACCGTGCGCTTGCGATGGGTGTACATCCTGATGCCCGCCAGTACCAGCAGCAGAAGTCCGCCCGCGATCACCAACAGGACGGTGGGTGTCACCTCGGACGCCTTCACGGTGAAGGTCATCTCCTCACCGTAGGGAACCCCGTCGGCGGTGAAGAGCCGTGCTTTGACCTGTGCCTGCCCGTTGGCGTTGGCCGAGGCGTCGAACTTCACGGACTGGCTGTGTCCGCCGGCGATCTCGATGGGCTGCTCGGCGACGGCCTTGCCGTCGTTGAGCTTGAGGCGGGTGGCATTGCCCGAGGTCAGACGGAGAACCAGATGATCCACACCCTGGACCAGCTTGTTCTGGACGGTGACGGGGATGGTCGCGCTGCGGCCGGACAGGGTCACGTCCGACTTGGTGATGAGCTGGACCTCGTTGGAAAGGCCCTGCAGATAGGTCCGGACCGAATCACGGTACTGCTGGGCTTCCAGCGCCTGTCCACGCCAGGAGGTCGACACCGCGCGATTGATGGCGTTCCCGAAAGGGGTCACGACCCGGTCGGGCTGGGTGAGGATCACCTGGAAGCTGTCGAGGGAGTCCTGCGTCGTCCGGATGTCCTGGAACGCCTGGGTAGGCAGTTCCTGGCTGCGTAGCTGCTTGGGATACCGGGAGGCCCGGGGGACCTTGGTGGTGGCCCCTGTGTCGGGCTTCTCCTCGGCTGCCTCCGTGAGGTCGATCGGCTGGGTCCAGTGCTCGGTGCTGAGCGCCCGCAGTGCGCGTGCCATGCTCTGGGCCTGGGCGGCGCTGGGAGTCCGCTGCGGCGCGACGACGATGCTGCGCTCCTTGTCGGGAGCCTGCTCGGTCAGGGTCAGCGTCTGCGCCAGGAATTTCTGGACGGCGAGAGTGGATGCCCCGGCCTTGGACATGTCTCCGGTGAAGGCGGTGGAGAGCCGGTAGTCCGATACGACGGCGGTGGTGCCGCCACCGATCGGGCGGGCAGAGGTCGGGGTGTAGGGCAACCCGCCGATGTCCTTGAGGCTGTCGCTCCGGGCGATCACCTTGTGCGCTCCGGCGGAGGTGGCGACGTCGACCACGGAAGGGTCGATGGCACCGTCCACCGGCCATGCGAAGTCCGTCGACGGTTTCACGTGGAGAACTGTCTCCACCGTGGGCGCGGCGACTTCGGTCGCGGTCTGCAGGTGACCGAGGGCACCCGGCACGTTCTTGCCCCGATGGGCGATCGAGGCGAGATCGGGGTCGGCGAACGGCAGGGCCACCACCTTCCGGTCCTTCACAGCCGCCTGCAGATCCGAGAGCCACTTCTTGGCGATGGCCTGGTTCTTGCCCGCGACCGTCGTGTCCCCGGACTTGACGCGATAGTTCCTCGTCATCGCGTCGACGGAGGCAAGCAGGTCCGGGTCGATCACCCAGGTCACGGGCAGTTGCCGACCGAGCGAGACCATCTGTTCCAGTCGACCGCCCGGAGCGAGTTCGAGTGCCAGGTCGTCGTCCGCGAAGACCGGGGTCTGCTGCTCGTCGGAGCCGGTCTCGGCGGTGACATGTGCCGATGCGATGAGCGGCCACAGAAAGGTGAGTTTGGTCTTGCTCTCCGAGTCCTCCGGCTGCCACGGAAGGAACGTCCGCTGGATGCCCAGCACCTGGTCGTACGCGTAGTCCGAGGTCTGGCCGGTGAGCGACACCCCGAGTTGGTACACGCCTTCCGCCCCCAGATCGAGCTTGTCGACCGGTACGGCGAGGGTGAAGTCCTGGCTGACTCCGGGGGCGAGCCTGGGGACCTTCACGGTGTACGAGCCGCCGAGCTTGGCCGGGTCGCTGCCCGGCTGGTACCCGGTGCGCTCGGCTGCCTCGTCGACCTGGCCCCTTCCGGAGAGCCGCGGGCCGACGCGCAGGTCGACCTCGCCGTCCGTGACAGCCTTCCCGCCTCGGTTGGTCAGCGTTCCGGAGACGGTGAGCGTGTCCCCCTCGACCGGTGCGCTGGGGGCGAGGGTGTCCAGGGACACATCGACCGTCCGGGATCCGGTGGGTGTCTTCGCCGGTTCTCCGGCCTGGGCCGAGAGTGCTGCGGGACCGGCCAGGAGGCCGGCGATCAGCGGTGCCCCGACGATGAGGGAGGCCGTGCGCCGGAGCCACCGGCGGGCAGGGGAGGGATTCATCCCCTGAAAGTCTGCCGCCTCGGCCACGCGTATCCGTCCCTCGTCGTCGTCGGCTGGTACCGGTCGTGCCGGTCTCTGCGTCCCCGCATGGTAACGATGTGTCCGACGGCTGAGTGCCGGGGACCGTGTCACATGATCGGGAGAGTCTCGCAGGGGCGGGGAAACGATGACGACGGGGCCGGTCGGGGCACGTACCCTTTTCTGTTGTGCCGAACGCCAACGAAGACAGCCCCCGTGACCTGAGTCAGGTGCAGCACCGCGCAGCCAGTGATCTGCTGCAGGTCGCTCCTGTAGCCGACGATCTCGCCCGCCGATTCCAGGAGGCCGGATTCGGTCTGGCCCTGGTCGGAGGGTCTGTCCGGGATTCGTTGCTCGGCAGGCTCGGTAACGACCTGGACTTCACGACCGACGCCCGGCCCGAGGACGTCCTGAAGATCGTCCGGCCCTGGGCCGATTCGGTCTGGGAGGTCGGCATCGCCTTCGGTACCGTCGGCTCGCAGAAGGACGGCTACCAGATCGAGGTCACCACCTACCGGTCGGAGGCCTACGACCGGAGCTCGCGCAAGCCCGAGGTGTCCTACGGCGACTCGATCGAGGAAGACCTCGTCCGTCGCGACTTCACCGTCAACGCGATGGCCGTCGCGCTGCCGCAGAAGGAGTTCATCGATCCTCACGGAGGCCGCGACGATCTCGCCCGGCGCGTGCTGCGGACGCCGGGTACTCCCGAGGACTCCTTCTCCGACGACCCACTGCGCATGCTCCGCGCCGCACGGTTCGCGGCACAGCTGGACTTCGAGGTGGCTCCCGAGGTGGTCCAGGCCATGACGGACATGGCGGGACGCATCGAGATCGTCTCGGCCGAGCGCGTACGTGAGGAGCTCAACAAGCTGCTGCTGTCAGATCACCCCCGCAAGGGACTGGGGCTCCTCGTGGAGACCGGCCTGGCTGACCGCGTGCTGCCCGAGCTTCCCGCGCTTCGGTTGGAGCGTGACGAGCATCACCGCCACAAGGATGTCTATGAGCACTCGCTGACCGTTCTTGAGCAGGCCATCGACTTGGAACAGGACGGCCCGGACCTCGTGCTGCGCCTGGCGGCCCTCCTCCATGACGTCGGCAAGCCGAGGACGCGCCGCTTCGAGAAGGACGGCCGAGTCTCGTTCCACCACCACGAGGTGGTCGGAGCGAAGATGGCGCGGAAGCGCATGACCGAGCTCAAGTACTCCAACGAGATGATCAAGGACGTCTCGAAGCTGGTGGAGCTGCATCTGCGCTTCCACGGGTACGGCGACGGCGAATGGACCGACTCCGCTGTGCGCAGGTACGTCCGGGACGCGGGCCCTCTCCTCGACCGGCTCCACAAGCTGACGCGTTCCGACTGCACGACACGGAACAAGCGCAAGGCGAGCGCCCTGTCGCGCACCTACGACAGCCTGGAGGAGCGCATCGCGCAGCTGCAGGAGCAGGAGGAGCTGGACGCCATCCGGCCCGACCTGGACGGCAACGAGATCATGCAGATCCTCGGCGTGGGACCAGGACCCGTGATCGGCAAGGCCTACGCGTTCCTGCTGGAGCTCCGCCTGGAGAACGGGCCGCTGGAGCGGGACACGGCGACCGCCGCGCTCAAGGACTGGTGGGCAGGGCAGAACTGATCCGCGAGGGCCTGGGCACAGGTCTGCGGCGGAGGGAAACGCGCACTGTTTCACGTGAAACAGTGCGCGTCTGACCGAAGCGGGAGAGCGTGGGAGCGCTGTTTCACGTGAAACAGCGCCCCCTCACTCTGTGACGTCGGCCCGTGAGGTGCCTGCGTGCCGATGGCGGAGCATCGCCACCGAGACCACGGCATAGAGAACTGCTACAGCACCCACCACCACAACGGATCTGCCGTCAGGGGGAAGCGCCAAGGCGGACATCGCGGCGGCCGCCACGAAGGCGACGTTGAACAGCATGTCGTAGAGGGAGAAGACCCGGCCGCGGTACGCGTCGTCCACGGAGGTCTGAACCTCGGTGTCGGCCGCGATCTTGGCGCCTTGCGTGACAAGCCCGAGGACGAAGGCGGCAGCGAGCATGGGAACGGGGGCGAACGGCAGCCCCAGGGCCGGCTCCAGTACGGCCGCGATCCCGGAGCATCCGGCCAGCCATCCCCATCGCCCCCAGCGTCCGACGGCCCAGGGGGAGGCGAGTGCGGCCACGAAGAACCCAGCGGCTGATGCGCCCAGGGCCAGTCCGAGGAGCGCCAGGCCGTCGGACTCGGCGTCCGACCAGGCGTATCGGCACAACATGAGCACCATCACGGTCAGTGCCCCGTAACAGAAGCGGAGCACCGCCATGGCGGCCAGTGCATACGCCGCGTCCCGGCGCTCGGCCAGATGACGCAATCCCGCGACGAGACCTCGTGCGGTGGTGGTGAGAGCTTCCGAGAGCGGCACATGGTGCTCGGCTCGATCGGGTCCGAGGAGCGTGCGGGGCAGGCCCAGGGAGGTCATGGCTGACAGCAGGTAGAGGAGCGCCCCCAGGAGCACCACCGCGGCGTCGGATCCGTCCGTCAGCAGTCCAACTGCCAGGGCCAGGCCACCACCCGCGGTCGCGGCGAGCGTTCCGGCCGTCGGGGAGACGGAGTTGGCGAGGACGAGCCGTTCGGTGTCGACGACCCGGGGCAGAGCAGCGGAGAGTCCCGCCAGTACGAACCGGTTGACGGCGGTGACACAGAGGGCGGAGGCGTAGAACAGCCAGTCCGGGACGGAGCTCAGGAGCAACAGGGCCGTGCAGGAGGCAAGAGACGCGCGTAGCAGGTTCCCGTACAGAAAGACCTGGCGACGCGGCCAGCGGTCGAGCAGAACCCCCGCGAACGGGCCGATCAGTGAGTACGGGAGAAGCAGAACCGCCATCGCCGAGGCGATGGCTCCTGGTGTCGTCTGGTTCTCGGGTGAGAAGACGACGTACGTGGCGAGCGCGACCTGGTAGACGCCGTCGGCCGACTGTGAGAGCAGTCGTACGGCGAGCAGGCGACGGAAGTACCGAAGGCGCAGGAGTACGCGCAGATCACGCACGACAGGCATGTGTGCAAGGGTCACACATGCGGGGGGCCTCCGGGCGTATTGCCCAGGGACCCCCCGCAGGGTGAAGCGTCACTCGCGGAACGAGCGGCTGGATCAGCGCTCGACGTCGCCGGCGATGAACTTCTCGACGTTGGCGCGGGCCTCGTCGTCGAAGTACTGGACCGGCGGGGACTTCATGAAGTACGAGGAGGCCGACAGGATCGGGCCACCGATGCCGCGGTCCTTGGCGATCTTCGCCGCACGCACGGCGTCGATGATGACACCGGCGGAGTTCGGGGAGTCCCAGACCTCGAGCTTGTACTCAAGGTTCAGGGGGACGTCGCCGAAGGCACGACCCTCGAGGCGCACGTAAGCCCACTTGCGGTCGTCCAGCCAGGCCACGTAGTCCGAGGGGCCGATGTGGACGTTGTCCGCACCGAGCTCACGGTCACGGATCTGCGAGGTGACGGCCTGCGTCTTGGAGATCTTCTTGGACTCCAGGCGCTCACGCTCGAGCATGTTCTTGAAGTCCATGTTGCCGCCGACGTTCAGCTGCATCGTGCGGTCCAGGATGACGCCGCGGTCCTCGAAGAGCTTCGCCATCACACGGTGCGTGATGGTGGCGCCCACCTGGGACTTGATGTCGTCGCCGACGATCGGGACGCCGGCCTCGGTGAACTTGTCCGCCCACTCCTTGGTGCCGGCGATGAAGACCGGGAGGGCGTTGACGAAGGCGACCTTGGCGTCGATCGCGCACTGTGCGTAGAACTTGGCGGCGACCTCGGAGCCCACCGGCAGGTAGCAGACGAGGACGTCGACCTGCTTGTCCTTGAGGATCTGGACGACGTCGACCGGGGCGTCCGCGGACTCCTCGATCGTCTCGCGGTAGTACTTGCCCAGTCCGTCGTGCGTGTGGCCGCGCTGGACGGTCACGCCGGTGCTCGGGACGTCAGCGATCTTGATGGTGTTGTTCTCGCTGGCGCCGATCGCGTCCGCGAGGTCGAGGCCGACCTTCTTCGCGTCGACGTCGAAGGCGGCGACGAACTCGACGTCGCTCACGTGGTAGTCGCCGAACTGGACGTGCATCAGACCGGGCACCTTGCCGGCCGGATCGGCGTCCTTGTAGTACTCGACGCCCTGCACCAGCGAGGCGGCGCAGTTGCCCACGCCGACGATGGCTACGCGAACCGAACCCATGCCGATTGCTCCCTGTGTGTTCTCGGTGTTTCCCCGACGGCGCCCTGAGGGGTCGTGGGGGTGTCACTTGGTGTCGTCGGACGGATCCGGCCGGGTGTCGTCCCGGTGCCGGGGCAGGCCGCCCGTCTCTCCTGATGTGTCGTGCTGAGTTGAGCCCTCGGGCGAGGATCGTCGCTGATCCCGTCCCGACCGCTCGCTCTCGATGAGCTCGTTCAGCCAGCGCACTTCGCGCTCCACGGACTCCATGCCGTGTCGCTGCAGCTCAAGCGTGTAGTCATCGAGTCGTTCACGGGTGCGGGCGAGGGAGGCGCGCATCTTCTCGAGACGCTCCTCCAGCCTGCTGCGGCGCCCTTCGAGGACGCGCATACGCACATCGCGTTCCGTCTGCCCGAAGAAGGCGAAGCGAGCCGCGAAGTGCTCGTCCTCCCAGGCATCCGGGCCGGTGTGCGAGAGCAACTCCTCGAAGTGCTCCTTACCTTCCGCCGTCAACCGGTAGACGATCTTCGCCCGGCGTCCGGCCAGTGAGGACGAGGGAGCGACCCCCCGGCTCGGGCTGCTGGGTGGTGCCGGAACGCTCCCCGGCTCCTCGATCAACCAGCCGTTGG
The DNA here is from genome assembly GCF_042755185.1 of Streptomyces sp. NPDC059166. Classification (NCBI taxonomy): domain Bacteria; kingdom Bacillati; phylum Actinomycetota; class Actinomycetes; order Kitasatosporales; family Streptomycetaceae; genus Streptomyces; species Streptomyces sp. NPDC059166. The sequence goes on from NZ_JBHZCI010000001.1 coordinate 219,522, forward strand.
CGACCAGCGTCTTGAGGCAGGGGTAGAGGGTGCCGTAGCTGAAGGCACGGAAGATCCCCAGCGAGGTGTTGAGGCGCTTCCGCAACTCGTACCCGTGCATGGGGGACTCGCGGAGCAGGCCGAGTACGGCGAATTCGAGGATGCCGGAGCGTCTGCTCATCTTCGCCTCCTCCTTCGACCAGGCCTCCGCGGGCCGTCGGCCCACCTTATGTCGTGCTGATGTATCGACTCGATACATCAGCACGATAGATCGACTCCCCATGTTCGACAAGGGGGCGCTTCGTGAGCGGCGTCACATCCCCGATTCATAGGGAGCGACTTGCGTCATTTGGGGTGAAGTTCGGTCCCTGGAGGTTTTTGACCGTGCGTAGTCTGTGCGGCATGCAGACCACCGGGAACCGTGAGGCGCCGCCGTGCGTCAGTAATCGCGGACTGCCGGATGTATCGCGGGTGAGCCTTCCGCAGGGCTTGTCCGTAATTCGGGGGGACCGGATCTCAACTGCCGCTTCCAGGCGCTCTCGCCTGCCCGAGGAGTAGTCGTTCGATGAGCGAGCACCGTCGCAAAGCGCCGCAACCGCAAGGTGGCGGGCGTGCCGCGGCCAGACGAGCCGCCCAGCAGTCTGCCGGACGCAGAGTCCCGCAGTCACGCAGGGCGACACAGGAATCACCCTCCGGAACTCATGGCGAGGAGCCGGTGTACGGCGGTAGGGCCGAGGCCCGGCGTGCCGCGCAGCGCGGAGGGGGCCGGCGGCGAGGAGCCGGCGGTCACGATGACCGGGGGCCCGTGAACTCCGGCAAGAAGCGCTTCATCGACTACCCGCGGGCCGGCAAGTACGGCTTCCGGCGCTGGGTCCCTTCCTGGAAGCTCGTCTCCGGCCTCTGCCTGGGGTTCCTCGGCGTCATGATGGGCGCCGCCGGCATCGCGTACGCGCTGGTGGTGCCGCCCGAGCCGAAGGACCTCGCCACCGCGCAGAACAACGTCTACTACTGGGCCGACGACACCCAGATGGTCGCCACGGGTGGTTCCGTCAACCGGCAGTCGCTCGATTACGCCCAGATTCCCAAGGAGATGCGGAACGCCGTCATCTCGGCCGAGAACAAGTCGTTCGAGACCGACCGCGGCATCGACCCCATGGGTATCGGCCGTGCCTTCTGGAACATGGCGAAGGGGGGCGAGACGCAGGGTGGTTCGACGATCACGCAGCAGTACGTGAAGAACTCCTTCCTCTCGCAGGAACAGACGCTGAGCCGGAAGATCAAGGAACTCTTCATCACGCTGAAGGTCGGCGAGACGGTGCCCAAGCCTGATGTCATGGAGGGCTACCTCAACGTCTCCTACTACGGGCGGAGCGCCTCCGGACTCCAGGCCGCGGCACGGACGTACTACAACAAGGACGCTTCCGAGCTGAACGCGAGCGAGTGCGCCTTCCTGGCGACGCTGCTCAAGGGCGCGAGCTACTACGACCCCGCTGGGGCTCCCGAGGTCGACTCGGTGAACGCGACCGCGGCGAAGAACCTTGAGCGCGCCAAGAAGCGCTGGCGCTGGATCCTCGACGAAGAGGTGAAGGACGGCCGGCTCAGCGCGACCGAGCGGGCGAAGTACACCGAGTTCCCCATGCCGGATCCGCCGAAGAAGGATGCCAAGCTCGGCGGGCAGACCGGGTACCTCGTCGACCTCGCGACGAAGTACTTCCTCGCGCACAACGACAGGAACGTCACCGAGAAGGAGCTCGCCCGGGGCGGCTACGAGATCCACACGACCTTCGACAAGAAGAAGGTCAAGCAGCTTGAGCAGTCGATCAAGAAGGTGTACGACGCCAAGATCGACACGAAGAAGCGACCCGACCTGGACACGCACGTCCAGTTCGGTGGTGCGTCCGTGGACACCAAGACGGGTGCCATCGTCGCGACGTACGGCGGGGCGGACGCCACGAAGCACTACACCAACAACGCCGACGCGACGGGCGCACAGGTCGGCTCGACCTTCAAGCCGTTCGTCCTGGCGGCGGCGATGCAGTACGGGAAGCGCGATCCCAAGCTCGGCCCCGAGCAGAGCGAGTCGGAACGCACCCCCGTCTCGCCGAAGAGCGTCTACAACGGCGACAACAAGCTCAAGATCAACCTCTACAACGGCGAGGTCTGGCAGAACAAGGAGGGCAAGGAGTGGCTGCAGACCAATGACGGTGACCACAGCTACGGCGACATCGACCTCCGCTACGCCATGCAGCAATCGGCCAACTCCCCGTACGTCCAGCTCGGCATGGACGTCGGAACCGACAAGGTGAAGCAGGCCGCCATCGCCGCGGGACTGCGCGACGACGACTACATGGCGGACGCGAGCGTCCCCTCGTTCTCCATCGGTACCTCGTCCCCGAGCGCCATCCGGATGGCGGGCTCGTACGCGACCTTCGCGACCAGCGGCAAGCAGCAGGAACCCTTCTCGGTCACCGAGGTCAAGCACGACGGTGAGGTCATCTACCAGCACAAGACGGTCACCAAGAGGGCCTTTCCCAGTGCAGTCGCGGACAACGTGACCGACGTGCTGAAGAACGTCGTCGAGCGAGGCACGGGTACCCCCGCCAAGATTCCGGGCCGTGACGTGGCCGGCAAGACGGGTACCACGGACGGCAACAAGTCGGCCTGGTTCGTCGGGTACACCCGCCAGTACTCGACCGCGGTGAGCATGTTCCGCATGGACGACAACGAGAAGAACAAGAACCGCAAGTTCCTCGAGATGTACGGCACCGGTGGGGAGAAGAGCATCCACGGTGCCTCGTTCCCCGCGCAGATCTGGCACGACTACATGGTTCAGGCCGTCGAGGGCACCGAGGTCGAGGCCTTCCCGAAGCCGGAGCCGATCGGTGACACGGTCTACGGCGGTGGCGCGGTCAGCCCCAGCCCGACCCCGAGCCCCACACCGTCGCCCACCGAATCCAGCGAGCCGCCGCCTTCGCCTTCGCCCACACCGTCGTCCCCGTCCCCCACACCGAGCGAGTCGTGCGCGCCGCTCGACTGGGAGTGCAGGAACAACCAGAACGGCGGGAACAGCAACGGCAACAACAACGGAGGGGCCAACGACGGTTCTTCCGACGGCGGCACCGATACCGGGACCACGGACGGCGGTAGCGATTCCGGGACCACGGACGGTCAGACGGACGGTCAGACGGAAGGCAACGACAGCCGGGGTACCGGCTTCATCGGCGGCACCTAGCCGCCGGTCGGGCCGGAGTGGTGGACAGCGGTCCCCCTCCGGCCCGGACCCCGTCAGCCGACGTCCTGACACCACCGGGGGCCGGTCGACACCTCTCAGGGTGCCGACCGGCCCCCGACGTGTGTCCCCGGCGCAAGCCACGCACTCACACAGCGCCGTACGGCAGGATGTGCGGCATGCCAAGCGCAGAAGACACGAGCGTGCACCAGGAGCCGTCCGTCGTACCGCCCACGCGACAGGACGAGATCGCCGCCGCGGGCAGTGAGCTGATCGGCGGCCCCGCCGGCCGCTGGGCACGGTTCGGGACGAGCCCGCTCACGCCGGTGCGCGTCATCGCCCTCGTGGCCATCGGGATGTTCGCGCTCGGCATGGTCCAGAAGATCCCCTGCTACGACTGGGCGTGGTTCCGTGGCACCAGCTCCCAGTACACGCACGCCTGCTACTCCGACATCCCCCACCTCTTCGTCGGACGTGGCTTCGCCGACGGCCTCGTGCCGTACGCCGACCGCCTCAGCGGGGACATGTCGTACCTCGAGTACCCCGTCCTGACCGGCCTTTTCATGCAGGTCGCGTCCTGGCTGACACTGAATCCCCCGTCGGACCCGATGCAGCAGCGCGAGCAGATGTACTGGATGGTCAACGCGGGCATGCTCATGATCTGCGCGGTGATCCTCGCGGTCTGTGTCGCCCGGACACACCGGCGCCGTCCCTGGGACGGACTGCTCGTCGCCCTGGCCCCGGCGCTCGCCCTCACCGCGACGATCAACTGGGACCTGCTCGCCGTCGCGCTGACGGCCGTGGCGATGCTCATGTGGTCTCGCGGCAGGAACCTCGCCTTCGGCATCCTCATCGGCCTGGCGACCGCCGCGAAGCTCTACCCTGTGCTCCTCCTCGGCCCCCTGCTGGTGCTCTGCTGGCGAGCCGGGCGGCTGCGGGAGTACGGCACCGCGCTCCTCGGGGCCGCCGCCGCCTGGCTGGCGGTGAACCTGCCGGTGATGATCTACGCGCCGGAGGGGTGGAAGAAGTTCTACACCTTCAGCCAGGAGCGGCAGATCGACTACGGCTCCTTCTGGCTGGTCATCACCCAGCGCACCGGCCGGCCCATCGACGTGGCCACGGTGAACACGGCGTCGGTGCTGCTGATGATCCTCTTCTGCGCCGGGATCGCGGGGCTGGCCCTGACCGCACGGCAGCGGCCGCGCTTCGCCCAGCTGGCCTTCCTGGTGGTGGCCGCCTTCATCCTCACCAACAAGGTGTACTCACCGCAGTACGTGCTCTGGCTGATCCCGCTCGCCGCGCTGGCGAGGCCGCGCTGGCGGGACTTCCTCGTCTGGCAGGCCTGCGAGGTCGCCTACTTCCTGGGGATCTGGTTCTACCTCGCCTACACGACGAGCGGTGACAAGCACCAGGGGCTGCCGCAGGAGGGCTACCAGGTCGCCGTCGCCCTGCACCTGCTGGGAACCCTCTACCTGTGCGCGGTGGTCGTCAGGGACATCCTGAGGCCCGACCGGGACCCGGTACGCCAGGACGGCGCTGACGACCCGTCCGGGGGCGTCCTCGACGCTGCACCGGACCGGGTCGCCCTGGTACAGACGCATGGTCACGCCGCCCGGAACGCCGCACCCGCGGCCGAAGGGCCGCGGGTGACGTGGGGAGCTGCCGGCCGGGTGGCCCCGGACTGAAGGCTTCTGGCCTACCGGTCCACGAGGCGGTCGAACTGGGTGGTCGTGTGCCGCAGGTGGGCCACCAGTTCGTCGCCGACCCTGGGCTCCTGGGCGTCCGAGGGCACGAACAGGATGGACACCTGCATGTGCGGGGGCTCCGCGAACCAGCGCTGCTTGCCCGCCCACACGAACGGCGACAGGTTGCGGTTGACGGTGGCCAGCCCCGCCCGCGCGACGCCCTTGGCCCGCGGCATCACGCCGTGGAGGGCCTTGGGCGCCTCCAGGCCGACGCCGTGCGAGGTACCGCCGGCGACGACGACCAGCCAGCCGTCCGAAGCCGCCTTCTGCTGGCGGTAGCCGAACCGGTCGCCCTTGACGACGCGCGTGACGTCGAGGACCGCGCCGCGGTACTCCGTCGCCTCGTGGTCACCGAGCCAGAGCCGGGTGCCGATGCGGGCGCGGAAACGTGTCTGCGGGAACTGCTGTCGAAGCCGGGCCAGTTCCTCGGCGCGCAGATGGCTGACGAACATCGTGTGCAGGGGCAGCCGGGCGGCACGCAGCCGGTCCATCCAGGCGATGACCTCCTCGACCGCGTCCGACCCGTCGGTGCGGTCGAGCGGCAGGTGCAGGGCGAAGCCCTCGAGGCGTACGTCCTCGATGGCCGCGTGCAGCTGGCCGAGCTCCTCCTCCTTCACCCCGTGGCGCTTCATCGAGCTCATGCACTCGATGACGACCCGGGCGCCCACCAGGGCGTGCACCCCGTCCACGGACGAGACGGACCGGATCACCCGGTCCGGCAGCGGCACCGGTTCCTCCCCCCTCCGGAAAGGGGTGAGGACGAGCAGGTCGCCGCTGAACCAGTCCTTGATGTGAGCGGCCTCGTAGGTCGTCCCGACGGCCAGGGTGTCGGAACCGAACCGGATGGCCTCGTCGGCCAGCCGCTCGTGCCCGAAGCCGTATCCGTTGCCCTTGCAGACCGGGACGAGACCGGGGAACTGGTCCAGCACCGACTTCTGGTGCGCCCGCCAGCGCGCGGTGTCGACGTAGAGGGAGAGCGCCATGGCCGGCCCGGAACCTTTCTGGTGGATGCGGTGTAAGTGAGAGAGAGGAGAGGAGCTGATGGATGTGATCGGGACGGGATCAGCGGCGCGACATGTACATGTCGAGCGCCTTGTGCAGCAGCTTGTTGAGGGGGAAGTCCCACTCGCCCACGTATTCGACGGCTTCCCCGCCGGTGCCTACCTTGAACTGGATCAGGCCGAAGAGGTGGTCGGTCTCGTCCAGCGAGTCGCTGATGCCGCGCAGGTCGTAGACGGTCGCGCCCATCGCATACGAGTCGCGGAGCATCCGCCACTGCATGGCGTTGGAAGGGCGGACCTCGCGTCCGATGTTGTCCGAGGCGCCGTAGGAGTACCAGACGTGCCCACCGACGACGAGCATCGTGGCCGCGGACAGGTTCACGCCGTTGTGCCGGGCGAAGTACAGCCGCATGCGGTTGGGGTCCTCGGAGTTGAGGACCGACCACATGCGCTGGAAGTACGACAGCGGACGCGGACGGAACCGGTCGCGCACGGCCGTGATCTCGTAGAGCCGCTGCCATTCGGCCAGGTCCTCGTAGGAGCCCTGGACGACCTCGACCCCGGCCTTGTCGGCCTTCTTGATGTTGCGCCGCCAGAGCTGGTTGAAGCCCTTGAGCACATCTTCGAGGGAGCGGTTGGCCAGCGGGACCTGGAAGACGTACCGGGGCTGTACGTCGCCGAACCCGGCGCCGCCGTCCTCGCCCTGCTGCCAGCCCATCTTCCGCAGCCGGTCGGAGACCTCGAAGGCGCGCGGCTCGATGTGGCTGGCCTCGACGTCACGCAGCCGCTTCACATCCGGGTCCTGGATGCCCGACTTGATGGCGGCCGAGTCCCAGCGGCGGATGACGACGGGCGGGCCCATCTTCACCGAGAAGGCGCCCTGCTGCTTGAGGTGGGCGAGCATCGGCTGGAGCCACTCGTCCAGGTTCGGGGCGTACCAGTTGATGACCGGCCCCTCGGGCAGATAGGCGAGATAGCGCTTGATCTTGGGGAGCTGGCGGTACAGCACCAGTCCGGCGCCGACCATCTCGCCGCTCTTGTCGAACCAGCCCAGGTTCTCGGAACGCCATTCGGTCTTCACGTCAGCCCACGCCGGGACCTGGCAATGACTGGCCGAGGGCAGACTCTGGATGTACGCCAGGTGCTGTTCTCGGCTGATGGTCCTCAGGGTCAGGCTCATGCGGGGCGCTCCTCGGCAGGTGTGTCCCCATCGGTCAGGGGCTCCGGCTCTCGCGCCGAAGCCTACTGTGACCGAGGGGCGCCCGGGCTGGCCCATCCGGACCTGACCGGGCACCACCTGTGCGGGATCGCCCGGCGGGACACCGGGCCTGGGTGCCGGCGTCGCGTCCGCCGGCACTCTGCTGGTCAGGTGACGACGCCGCCGAAGAGGCCGCCGTGCGCCATACCCAGGTAGAAGCCGACCGCGGAGGCGCCGATTCCCATGATCAGGCCGAACCGCTGCCAGGTGGTCCTGGAGATGTACTGGCCGTAGGCGCCGGTCAGGATGCCGATCAGCCCGGCCCACGAGCTGATCAGGTGCAGGTTGTGGAACATCGCCGTCACGAACGCGAGCACGCCCAGGACGCCGGTCACGACCATCAGCGCTTCCTGGAGCGGATGCGGCCTGCCATCGGTGGCGAAGAGGGATCCGGTGGCCGGCCGGGTGTTGGCCATTCGGCTGGGAGCGATCCCGGTGCCTGCGAGACGGGCTGTCTGTGCCATGGAGTACCTCCTGGCGGGAAGGGCGGCGCAATGTAGCGCCTGTCACACCGCGTCTGTCTCGATTGTGCGCCCTGAACACCGGATTTCAACCGGAAGCCGGTCTGCGGGTACTCTGTACGGTCTGCACCGGTGTCTGCCTTGAGCCAGCACTGCGGCCTCCCTCGACTCACGAAGACGGACGTTGTCAGTGGCGGCTGTTTTACTCGGAGACACTGTTGCTTACGCATCACGACCCTCCTGCCACGGAACGACCGTGGCCGCTGAGTCCAAAGGAGGTGGGTTCCACATGCGTCACTACGAGGTGATGGTCATCCTCGACCCCGATCTCGAGGAGCGAGCAGTCTCCCCGTTGATCGAGAACTTCCTCTCCGTCGTCCGTGAGGGCAACGGAAAGGTTGAGAAGGTCGACACCTGGGGCCGTCGTCGTCTCTCTTACGAGATCAAGAAGAAGCCCGAGGGCATCTACTCGGTCATCGACCTGCAGGCCGAGCCTGCGGTCGTCAAGGAGCTCGACCGACAGATGAACCTGAACGAGTCGGTCCTCCGGACCAAGGTCCTCCGTCCCGAGACCCACTGAGCTTCTAGCTCAGCGGTCATCGGGTTCGAGTAGCAAGCAGCCAGAAGCAATCCCCGCCGAGAGGTTCACCCATGGCAGGCGAGACCGTCATCACGGTCGTCGGCAATCTCGTCGACGACCCCGAGCTGCGCTTCACCCCGTCCGGTGCGGCGGTCGCGAAGTTCCGTGTCGCGTCCACTCCCCGCATCTTCGACCGTCAGACCAATGAGTGGAAGGACGGCGAAGGCCTGTTCCTCACCTGCTCGGTCTGGCGTCAGGCGGCGGAGAACGTCGCGGAGTCGCTCCAGCGAGGCATGCGCGTCGTCGTGCAGGGCCGGCTGAAGCAGCGGTCCTACGAGGACCGTGAGGGCGTCAAGCGCACGGTCTACGAGCTGGATGTCGAGGAAGTCGGCCCCAGCCTGAAGAACGCCACGGCCAAGGTCACCAAGACCACGGGTCGCGGTGGTCAGGGCGGTGGCCAGGGTGGATACGGCGGTGGCCAGCAGGGTGGCGGTAACTGGGGCGGCGGTCCCGGTGGTGGCCAGCAGGGTGGCGGCGGTGCTCCCGCCGACGACCCGTGGGCTACCGGCGCTCCCTCCGGCGGCGGCCAGCAGGGCGGGGGCCAGCAGGGCGGCTGGGGCGGAAGCTCCGGCGGCTCCGGTGGTTCCGGCGGCGGCTACTCGGACGAGCCGCCCTTCTAGGGCAGCTCGTAACCCCACTTCTTGATCACACAGGAGAAACACCATGGCGAAGCCGCCTGTGCGCAAGCCTAAGAAGAAGGTCTGCGCGTTCTGCAAGGACAAGACCCAGTACGTGGACTACAAGGACACGAACATGCTGCGGAAGTTCATCTCCGACCGCGGCAAGATCCGTGCCCGCCGCGTCACCGGCAACTGCACGCAGCACCAGCGTGACGTCGCCACGGCAGTCAAGAACAGCCGTGAGATGGCGCTGCTGCCCTACACGTCCACCGCGCGATAAGGGAAGGGTGACCGAATCATGAAGATCATCCTCACCCACGAGGTCACTGGCCTCGGTGCCGCCGGCGACGTCGTGGACGTCAAGGACGGGTACGCCCGTAACTACCTGGTTCCGCGTGGCTTCGCCATCCGCTGGACCAAGGGTGGCGAGAAGGACGTGGCGCAGATCCGCCGCGCCCGTAAGATCCACGAGATCGCGACGATCGAGCAGGCCAACGAGATCAAGGCCAAGCTCGAGGCCGTCAAGGTTCGTCTGGCTGTCCGCTCCGGCGACGCCGGCCGCCTCTTCGGCTCCGTCACCCCGGCTGACATCGCTTCGGCGATCAAGTCCGCCGGTGGTCCGGACGTCGACAAGCGTCGCGTCGAGCTCGGCTCGCCGATCAAGACGCTCGGCGGACACCAGGTGTCCGTCCGTCTGCACCCCGAGGTCGCTGCGAAGCTCGGTATCGAGGTCGTTGCTGCCTAAGGGCACAGCTCAGCAGAGCTAAGTGAAGGGCCGCACCCCAGGGTGCGGCCCTTTGCCGTTTCACGTGAAACAAGGGCGGGCGAAGAGGGGAGCGGTGGCCGGTCCGTTGCCCGGAGCCTCGGTCGCCTCAGCGCGTGGCTCCCGTCACGATCCATCGGTCCGACCGCATGCGGAACCAGAGTGTCGCCAGCCGGACGGTCATCATCAGTGTCATGGCTCCCCACAGAGCGGTGAGGCCTCCCCCGACATGTGGCACCACCATCGCGACCGGCGCGAAGACAGCCAGGGTGAGGATCATTGCCCAGGCCAGGTAGCGTCCGTCCCCGGCTCCCATCAGTACTCCGTCGAGGACGAAGACCACGCCGGACACGGGCTGGGAGAGAGCGACCACCAGCAGAGCGGGGAGCAGTGTGTCCTGCACGGATGGATCGCTCGTGAAGAGAGGGACGAAGAGTGGCCGGGCGAGGACGATCAAGGCGCCGATGACCACTCCGGACGCGATGCCCCACTGCACCATCCGTCGGCATGCCTCACGAGCGCCGTCCTCGTCGCCGGCTCCCAGATAGCGGCCGATGATGGCTTGTCCTGCGATCGCGATCGCGTCGAGGGCGAAGGCTGTCAGGCTCCAGAGCGAAAGAATGACCTGGTGCGCGGCAATGTCCGCATCACCGAGCCGGGCAGCCACCGCGGTGGCGATCATCAAGACGGCGCGCAGGGACAACGTGCGGACCAGCAGAGGCATGCCGGCCTGCGCGCTCGCCCGGATGCCTGCCGAGTCCGGACGCAGCGACGCTCCGTGCCTACGCGCACCGCGAATCACGACGACCAGATAGGCGCAGGCCATGCCGACCTGTGCGATGACGGTGCCCCACGCGGAACCGGCGATACCGAGTCCGGCCCCGTAGACCAGTCCGGCGTTGAGGGCGCCGTTGGCCGCGAACCCTCCGATGGCGACGTAGAGGGGGGTCCGGGTGTCCTGCAGCCCACGAAGGATTCCTGTCGCTGCCAGTACGACGAGCATCGCCGGGATGCCGAGAGTGGAGATCCTCAGATAGGTGACGGCGTACGGTGTCGCGGTCTCGGATGCCCCGAAGACCTCGATGAGCGACGGAGCCAGAGGAAGAGTGATGGCCACGACCGCCGCGCCGATGAGGAGGGCGAGCCAGATGCCGTCCATTCCCTGACGGATCGCGGATGCCAGATGTCCCGCCCCCACCTGGCGGGCGACCGCGGCGGTGGTGGCGTAGGCGAGGAAGACGAAGATGCTCACCGCCGTGGTCAGCAGGGCCGCTGCGACCGCGAGTCCGGCGAGTTGCGGGGTGCCCAGGTGGCCGACGATCGCGCTGTCCACCATGACGAAGAGCGGTTCGGCGACAAGGGCGCCGAAGGCCGGCACGGCGAGGGCGATGATCTCGCGATCATGCCGGCGTCGTGGGGTCGGCGGAGTCGTGAGCGCCTTTGTCATGAGGGTCAATCTAATCTTCCACAGGTAATAGATGCAAGCCTCGAGTGGTCCTTACTCGACCTGTGCTCCAAGGTCAACGGGAAGGTCGTTTCTGGTGATCTTGAGCTGCGGGTGGAAGTTTTTCTCTCCCACAGCCGGTGGATGGGGAAGCTGCAGGTCAGACGGGCTAGGAGTGGGCCGTTATGAGTTTGTCCACAGTGCTGTCCCCTGGTCCGTGCACAGGATCTGCCGAGTTCTCCACAGCATCTGGTCTGTCGTCCACATGCCCTGTGGATAACCAGATTGGCTGACGGTGCGGACGGGCCTACCGTGGTCCGGCGCCCGCACTCCGTTCCCGCTAGGAAACCCCGCAGAACTTGATGCGCCGGAACCGGAGTCGGGCGCCTTGTTTGTCGGTGCCGTGCCGTAAGAAAGAGTGGCATGGCTAGGTCCGCGAAGCGGACGGGAGGAGGTGGCCCGGTGAGCATTCCCGAGCCTTTGGACGATCCCTGGGCCGATGTCGGTCCAAGCGACCGTCTGCCTGTTTCCCGTCAGCGCCGCGGTGAGGGCAAAGGGCGCGACGAGCAGCACGAGCGCGGCCGGGAGAGTGGCTGGGACGGCGGCTCATCGGGCTTCGAGAGGGTTCCCCCGCAGGATCTGGACGCCGAGCAGTCGGTCCTCGGCGGCATGTTGCTGTCCAAGGACGCCATCGCCGACGTCGTGGAGATCATCAAGGGGCACGACTTCTACCGTCCTGCTCACGAGACCGTCTACACGGCGATCCTCGACCTCTACGCCAAGGGCGAGCCGGCCGACCCGATCACGGTGGCCGCGGAACTCGTCAAACGAGGCGAGATCACCAAGGTCGGTGGAGCTCCGTACCTCCACACCCTGGTCCAGTCCGTACCGACTGCGGCCAACGCCTCGTACTACGCGGAGATCGTCCATGAGCGGGCGGTACTGCGACGCCTGGTCGAGGCCGGCACCAAGATCACTCAGATGGGATACGCGGCCGACGGCGACGTCGACGAGATCGTGAACTCGGCCCAGGCCGAGATCTACGCCGTCACGGAGCAGCGGACCAGCGAGGACTACCTTCCGCTCGGCGACATCATGGAGGGTGCTCTCGACGAGATCGAGGCCATCGGCTCCCGTAGCGGTGAGATGACCGGCGTGCCGACGGGTTTCACCGACCTCGACTCCCTGACCAACGGGCTTCACCCCGGTCAGATGATCGTCATCGCGGCCCGCCCCGCCATGGGTAAGTCCACACTTGCCCTGGACTTCGCCCGCGCCTGTTCGATCAAGAGCAATCTGCCGAGTGTCATCTTCTCCCTGGAGATGGGTCGCAACGAGATCGCGATGCGTCTGCTCTCGGCCGAGGCCAGGGTGGCTCTCCACCACATGCGCTCCGGCACCATGACCGACGAGGACTGGACACGTCTGGCGCGCCGGATGCCGGATGTGTCGGCCGCGCCGCTCTACATCGACGATTCGCCGAACCTCTCGATGATGGAGATCCGCGCGAAGTGCCGTCGGCTCAAGCAGCGCAACGACCTCAAGCTCGTGGTGATCGACTACCTGCAGCTGATGCAGTCCGGTGGGGCGAAGAGGGCTGAGAGTCGTCAGCAAGAGGTCTCGGACATGTCGCGTAACCTCAAGCTCCTGGCCAAGGAGCTCGAACTGCCCGTGATCGCGCTCTCTCAGCTGAACCGTGGTCCCGAGCAGCGCACCGACAAGAAGCCGATGGTCTCCGATCTCCGTGAGTCGGGCTCCATCGAGCAGGACGCCGACATGGTGATCCTGCTTCACCGTGAGGACGCCTACGAGAAGGAGTCCCCGCGAGCCGGTGAGGCGGACCTGATCGTGGCCAAGCACCGAAACGGTCCGACGGCGACGATCACCGTGGCCTTCCAGGGCCACTACTCCCGCTTCGTCGACATGGCTCAGACCTGATCCTCCCCGTAGGGCCTCGGATCGCGCGGCACCGTCGGCCCTGGTGGTCCAGAGCAACCGCCTCGACAGGGACCTCGGGCAGGCGTTGCCTGAACGCGTGGAGCGCGGCGGGGCCGTGAGGTCGACTCCCTTCGGCGCCCAAGTGAGCGCGGCCATCAGCGCCATGCAGAGTCGGATCGTGGATCGGCCCCGACTCTGATCGTTTGCGGTGCCTGAGAGAGCAGGGGAGCAGTCGGCCGGAAGCGCGCCCCTCGCCATGGCGAGGGGCGCTGCCGCGGTGGTTCCTCGGCGAGCGCCGGTGTCTGGCGGGCTGGGTCGAGCCGATCGGCGTCCTGGTGCAGGCCTTCCAACAGAAGTCGCCACCGCACGGCGACTGCTTCCGTCGGACCGAGTCCATGCGCTTCGGCCAGCTTGCTCACCTCGATGAACGCAGCATGATCGTGGACCTCGCGGAGCTCCCAACCTGCCGCAGTTCGGGCTCAGGACCGTCCCGATGTCCCTGGTGAGCGAATTGCGGGCAGCCCCTCGCTCCCCCGGATCTGAAGTCGAGCCTGAGAGCACGGATTCCCTGGCACGAGCCGTTGATGCTGAACCAACGGTTCTCCGATCCGATGGCGATCCAGCAGGGTTCCCGGCCAGGGTTGGTGCTGGGGACGCCGTCTGTCCGCAGCGGTACGCATCGTTGCTCAGCACCGCACCCAGACCGAGCCCTTGATCAGCAGCAGGCAGTGCCAGGGCTGCGGCCTGACTTGCCGGCAGCCGCGAGATCCGGATGGAGATCAGGGTCAGCGGGGATGGGGTCGGGTTGAGCGGGGTGCGGGGAGTTCGAGGGCACCGCCGGAGTCTGCCGACGCGCTGAGGATGGCCACCCCGGGAGACGGGCTCGTCGCACGGCGCTACAGTCCGACGCCGGAGGAGGAAGATGGCGCTGAACAAGAAGGGCTCCCGGCGCATAACCGTTGACGGGACGGAGTACCGCTGGCGAATCCGCAGGAAGCCCTCCTACATGCAGGGGCTCTGCTGGACACCGGTGACCTACGCGGTCGAACGGGCCGACGGCAGCCGGCCGGGCACGGTCCTGATCGTCACCAGTGGCCAGGCCCATCCTGATAACTGGGTGGGCGTCGAAGCGGAACCCATTCGCCCAGTTCACATTGCTGCCGGCATCCGCGACGCACGGGACGAAGGCTGGGATCCAACCCGGGACGGCTCTCCTTTCCGGCTTGACCGATCCGCGGGATTCTTCTCGCAGTCGTGCTACGAAGCGGGGGAGGGCGGTGCGTCCGGGACCATGGCCGGATGACCACCTGGATGCGCTGCCACTGGGACGAGGAGGACACCTGGTTCCACTTCGAGGTCGACGCCGAAGGCTGGGTGGTCCGGCAGGTCGAACTCCAAGGGTCTGAGCTGGTACCCGTCGCGGCTGCTTCCCTCGCGGAATGGCAGCAGACCTACGCCACAGGCCGCCTCGACGCCTACGACAGCAGGTTCGAAATCACAGCTGAGCTGCCTGTCTCGGAATGGGAAGGCTACGACCCCGAAGAACTGACCTCCGAGGAGTTCGAGCAGGTGTGGGCTTCTGCCCGTCGTCGAATCGCATCCCGGCCCGGCTGATCTCTCGGCAGCGCGGAGGCAGCGCGGAGGCGACGGCGGTGAGGGGATGACCCCTTCGGGCGGGCCGATGGCGCCCGGGAACGGTACCTTCCCTTCGGCCGGATGACGGCTGCTCAGGGCTCCGAATCACTTGAGCAGTGTCCTGTCCCGACCACTGAGCACCTGACGGCCTGCGGTGATGTGGTCCTCGGTGAGCAGGGACATGGTCATCCTGGGGTATGACCACTTCCGAAGTGCTGCTTCCGACCACGCGCCGAGCTCTGCTGCACCGCATTGCCACAGCACAGGCCGAAGGCCGTACGCCTTCTCTCGTCGCTGCGGTACAACGCGACGGCCGGCTCGCCTGGAGCGGTGCGCGCAGTTGTGTGGACGGCCACGAGCCCGACGGCGATACGCAGTTCAGGATCGGCTCACTGACCAAGACCTTCACCGCCGTACTCGTGATGCGGCTGCGGGACGAAGGGCTGCTGTACCTGGATGATCCTCTGCAGAAGCACCTCCCCGGCGTGGATGTGGGCCAGGTGACCGTGTTCCAGCTACTCGGTCACAGCGGCGGGTTGGCCGCCGAGACCCCTGCCCCCTGGTGGGAGAGGACGCCTGGCGAGACCCGGCCCGGTCTGGCGGACGTGCTCGGCGAGCAACCTCTGATCCATCCCTCCGGACACGGGCACCACTACTCCAACCCCGGCTACACGCTCCTCGGGGCACTCGTCGAGCGAGTGCGGGGCGCATCCTGGGCCGACGTGCTGCGGAGGGAGATCCTGGAACCACTGGGCATGGACCGTACGACTCCGCATGCCCATGCTCCGCATGCGGGGGCCTGGGCCGTTCATCCGTGGGCCGATGTCATGCTGCCCGAGCCGGTCGAGGACCTCGGGCTGATGGCTCCGGCGGGTCAGCTCTGGTCGACCACCACCGACCTGCTCCGGTTCGCCGAGTTCCTGGTCCAGGGCGACGACCGGGTGCTGTCCGCGTCCTCGGTCGCGGAGATGCGGACACCGGCCGCACCCGCCGAGGCCGGAGACTGGGCTTCCACCTACGGCCTGGGACTCCAGTGCGTACGTCGGGGGGAACGCACGCTCCTCGGTCACTCCGGCTCGCTTCCCGGCTTTCTCGCGACGCTGTGGTTCAGCGTCGAGGACGATGTCGCGGCGGTGGTACTCACGAACGCCACCTCGGGCCCGCAGGTCGGCGGGGTAGCCGCTGATCTGGTGCAGATCGTGGCCGAGGCGGAGCCCCGGATCCCTGCCCCGTGGCGCCCGTTGCCCGACGTCGACAGGGAGCTCCTGGCACTGACCGGCCTCTGGTACTGGGGCACCCATGTGTACGGACTGAGGCTGCTCGCGGACAGAGGGCTCGAGCTCCATCCTCTGCGCGGTGCCGGTCGCACGGCCCGCTTCCGGGCGCGTCCTGATGGGACCTGGACGGGCCTCAACGGCTACTACGCGGGGGAGACGCTCCGAGTGGTACGCGCGGAAGACGGCCGTGTGGACCACCTGGACCTCGGATCGTTCGCCTTCACCCGGGAGCCGTACGGGGCCAGTGAGTCCATTCCTGGGGGCGTGGACGAGGACGGATGGCGAGGTCTCGCGCTCTGAGGCGGCGTGCGGGGGCGTTTCACGTGAAACCGGAGCCGAAGGGTGAACGCCGTGCCCTGAACGCCCCGCTCCGGACACCCCGCCATGAGTGCTGCGCCCTGGACGCCCCGCCCCGAACGTCCCGTCTCGAGCTCCCCGCTCCGGTCGGCGCCATGGATCGACCGACCGGGTAGGCACGTGCTGGCGAACCACGGAGGAGACGGGTGGTCAGGCCGTCAGCTCGCGCTCCAGGGGCGAGCGGAAACGTGGAGTGATCCGGGCCGGGCCCACCCACGCCGACAACCGGGACGCCTCCGCCTCGATGAGACGGGAGGCGTCCCGGCCCACGTCGGAGAGGAGCCGCCAGGCGATCTCTCCGTCGGCGCGCTGCGCCCAGCCTCCGACGATCGTGCCGTTCCACCACACCGTGGGACCGATGTTGCCGGCCCGGTCGAACAGCGCGGCACGGTGTGCGGCAGGTAGGTGAAAGCCGCGGTCCGCCCAGCCCATCCCGCTCGGGTCCAGTCCGGGCAGGAGCGCGGCCCACGGTTCCGGAGCCGCCTCGGCGGAGATGTCCCCGGGGGAGACCCAGCCGACGGCCCCGCTGTCGAGCAGGACTTCCTCGGCGCCCACAGCGGCCAGGGCGGCGCGCGTCTCACGGATGCCCCAGCCCGTCCACCACTTCAGGTCCGCCTCGGTCGCGGGGCCGTAGGCCAGGAGCCAGCGCCGGGTGAGGTCCGCGCGCGCCTCCGCGGGGTCCGAGGATGGCCACGGCTCGGCCGCTGTCCAACGGAACTGGCTGGAGGTCCAGGAGCCGCGAGGCCGGTCCCGCCGGATGCGCCCGTCCGCCGCGAGTACGCGGATCACGCGCGAGGCCACCCCCTGAACCGTCTCCTGCCTGGTTCCGGGGAAGACCGTGATCTTCGTACGCAAGGCCGGTACGGCCGCGGACAGCTCGCTTCCCGTGGCGTTGCCCCGGGCGGCCAGCTCGGCAAGGAGCTGCCGTTCGGTATCCGCGAGCCAGTGCTCGTCCAGCCCGTTCGAGTCCTCCCGGAGATGTGCGACGAGCTTACGGCGCTCCTTCGTCGCGACCGGCCGTGCGCACGACGCGTCGACTGACGGCGCGCATTCCGTGGAGACAGCGAACAGGGTGTTCCGCATGGACAGCAGCCGTACCAGGGAGACATCGTCATAGAGCGCCTTCTCCACAGAGCCGACCGCGGGATCGGCCATGCGCGCGCAGACCGACAGGTGAACCGTGGCGGCGTCTGTCGCGTGCAGGGCGACGACGGCATCGGCTACCGCGACAGCGGAGTCGGCGCGAGCGGACGGGGCGAGCAGATGCCGCCGACCGAGTCTGATCCGGCGCTGTTCGTCGTCGATGCGATGCACGCGATACCTCCCGGGGCGCGTGGGACGTGAGGAACTGGCGTCTTCACAGACCGAGTTTGAAGCCGACATGGCTCGCGGTGAAGCCGAGCCGTTCGTAGAAGCGATGCGCGTCGGTGCGGGTCGCATCCGACGTCAACTGGACCAACTGGCACTCCTGACGCCGGGACTCGTCGACCGCCCACTGGATCAGCTGTGTCCCGAGACCACTCCCGCGTTCGTCGGCATGGACCCGGACGCCCTCGATGACGGACCGGGTCGCCCCACGCCTCGACAACCCGGGAACGATCGTGAGCTGCAGGGTCCCCACCACACGACCGTCGCGTACGGCGACGACCACGTGCTGGTGAGGGTCGCCGGCGAGGCGTCGCAACGCCGAGTGATAGGGCTCCAGGTCGTCCGGGGACTCGCGCTGCGCCCCCAGCGGATCGTCGGCCAGCATGGCCACGATGGCGGGGATGTCGGCCGGCTCCGCGGGGCGTATGTCGAGGTCGCTCATGATCGGCAGACTACGCAAGACACAGGGGTCAGGCGGGGACCTTCAGGGACTCGACGGTACGGACCAGAGGGGCGAGCTCCGGGTTCTCGGCCGCCTCGTCGAGAGCGGCCCGTAGTGCGGTGTCATTCGTGGGCCTGGCCTCGTTCAGCAGCGTGAGACCCGCTTCCGTGACATCGGTGTAGATGCCTCGGCGGTCGGTGTCGCAGAGGTACCGCGTGAGCAGGCCGCGGTCCTCGAGCCGGGTGACGAGCCGGGTGGTCGCGCTCTGGCTCAGTACCACCGCGTCCGCGACCTGCTTCATCTGAAGGTGGCCGCCCGTACCGCTGTGCTGTCGGCTCAGGACGTCGAGCAGCGAGAACTCACGCGCGCTGAGGTTGTGCCGGGTCTGCAGTGCCCGCTCGATCCGGGCTTCGATCTTCCCGTGGAGCAGTGAGAGGGCGCACCAGCTCTGGGCGAGGGCCGTCAGTGCGGGGTCTGTCGCTGTCATGGGGTCTCTCCTCCGTACCGGAGCCGGTTGCCTCCAGGGTAGGGCACGTACGCAATAGCCCGCGCTTGCAATTAAGCGGCGCGTGCAAGTATTGTTCACGCCTGTAAAGCGCACACGCATTAGTCAGGAAGGGGTGAGCTCATGCCGCTCGCGCTCCTAGCCCTCGCCATCGGGGCATTCGGGATCGGCACCACAGAATTCGTGATCATGGGGTTGCTGCCGGAGGTGGCTGCCGACTTCCAGGTCTCGATCCCGACCGCCGGCTTCCTCGTCACGGGCTATGCCCTGGGTGTGGTCCTGGGGGCTCCGATCATGACCGTCCTGGGCACCAGGGTGACCAGGAAGCGGATGCTGATGCTCCTGATGGGGCTGTTCATCGTCGGCAACCTGGTGTCCGCTCTTGCCCCGGTCTTCGGTGTGATGCTCGCGGGCCGTGTGGTCGCGTCACTCGCCCACGGAGCCTTCTTCGGTATCGGATCCGTGGTGGCAGCGGGGCTGGTGGCCCCGGAGAAGAAGGCCGGTGCCATCGCGATGATGTTCACCGGGCTCACCGTCGCCAATGTCGTCGGGGTTCCGCTCGGCACCTTCGTCGGGCAGACCTTCGGCTGGCGTGTGACCTTTGTCGTCGTCGCGGGACTCGGAGTCCTCGGGCTCCTCGGGGTGGCGAAGCTCGTCCCCGAGCAGCCGAAACCTCAGGGCGTACGGCTCCGCCACGAACTCGCCGCGTTCGGCAACGTCCAGGTGCTGCTGGCCATGGCGATGACGGTCCTGGGCTTCGGCGGTGTGTTCGCGGCCATCACCTACATCACGCCCATGATGACGGAGACCGCCGGTTACGCGGCATCATCCGTCACCTGGCTGCTGGTGCTCTTCGGCCTCGGCATGGTCGGAGGGAATCTGCTCGGTGGGCGGTTCGCGGACCGTCGGCTGATGCCCATGCTGTACGTCTCCCTGGGTGCGCTCGCCCTGGTGCTGGCCCTGTTCACCGTGACCGCCCACAACAGGATCTCCGCAGCGGTGACCATCGTCCTCATCGGAGGTCTCGGCTTCGCGACCGTGCCCCCGCTGCAGAAGCGAGTTCTGGACCAGGCCGCCGGAGCTCCCACCCTCGCCTCGGCGGTCAACATCGGTGCCTTCAACCTCGGGAACGCGCTGGCGGCATGGCTCGGCGGGATGGTGATCGCGGCCGGATTCGGATACACCGCCCCCAACTGGGTGGGCGCTGCGCTCGCCGCCTCGGCGCTCCTCCTGGCGATCGTCTCAGGGGCGCTCGAACGCCGGCAGGCCGTGCAGTCAGGTCCGTCCACGCCGTCCTCCGTGCGTGCGGGGTCCTCCGCTACGGGTGGATCTGCCCCTACGGGATCCTCCGCTCCCGGTGAGCAGGCGCCCGCGGTCTCGGTGCCTACGGCTCGATGACCGTTGCCCGGTGCTTTCGGCGGCGGACCGGCCTGGCGGGGCGTTCCGCCGCCGCTGAGCCGTCCGGCGGCCCTGTCCGTCCGGACGGCTCAGCGGAAGCAGGGGCCTCCCTACCTGACACGCTCCATGACGTCCCGCCGGGCGATGACACGCATCGTCCCAGGCCTGCCGGAACCAAGCGACGCACGTTTCACGTGAAACGTGCGTCCAGCCAAGAGGGGAGGACGTCCCAGGGCAAGCCCGCCGCTGCACAGCCCGAAGGCGCTCGCGACCGTACGAAGGGCGCGTCGCGGGCGGGCGGCGTCGGCTTCCGGAGTCCCGAGTGGTGGTGTCAGCCCAGATCGGGCGCGTGCATCGCCCGGACGCCTTCGATGTTCCCGTCCAGGTAGTGCCGAAGCGACAAGGGCACCAGATGGACCGCGGCGATCCCCACGCGGCTGAAGGGCACCCGGACGACCTCGTACTCTCCGCGGGGCTCGTCGATCTCAGGTCCGTGCCGGAGTGACAGATCCATCGAAGCCAGTCGGCAGACGAAGAAGTGCTGCACCTTGACCCCCTTCACTCCGCCACCCGCGATGTGCTCCACGGTGTCGACGAAGCAGGGCACGACATCGACGATCTTGGCGCCGAGCTCCTCGTCGACCTCGCGGTGCAGCGCGTCGACGACCGTGGCGTCCTCCGGCTCCACGCCCCCGCCGGGGGTGAGCCAATACGGGTCGACACCGGGCTTGGTGCGCTTGATCAGGATGAGGTCATCGCCGTCGAGCAGCACGGCGCGTGCTGTGCGCTTGACCACGGGGCGTTCGGTCATGGCAAGAGAGTGGCCCAGGAATTCCGATCTGAAACTCGTATCGGCCGACCGGTCACCAGTCCACAGCGGCACGCGCCAGCCACTCGTGCGCCCGGGCGATATGGGGAAGCCCGAGTGTGCCGGTCCTCGCCGCGAGGAAGTACGTACGGAGTGGTGGCACCGGAGGATCGTGCAGCGCCACGACCTCGCCCCGCTCCAGGGCTGACTGGCACAGATAGCGGGGTAGCACGGCGAGGCCGGCGCCTGCCGCGGCGCACTCGAGAACGGCCCGGAGATCAGGAGCGATCACGGCGGCGGACGCCGCAGGGCGGCTGTCGAACACCGACGCCCAGTACTGGGAGACCAGGGGGAGGCTCTCGTGGACCTCGATCACCGGTAACTGCTCCAGGACGATCGGCCCCTTGTGCCGCAGGGCCCCGGGGCCCAGGCGGCCTGCCCAGCGAGGAGCCGCGACCAGGACGTGTTCCTCGTCGCAGAGCGTGGTCGACGTCAGCAGCCCCCCGCGTGGACGGGCGGTCGTGATGGCCAGATCATGGTGGCCCGCGGCCAGCCCTTCCAGAGCCTCCTCCGTGCCGGAGACGAAGACGCTGCGCACGGAGAGCCCCTGTGAGACCAGCGGGGCCAAGGCGGGCAGCGCCCTCAGCGAGGTGAACTCGGGAGGCCCGGCCAGATGCAGTGTCCGCACCCCGGATCCTTCGTCGGCGCCGGCCTCGACGATGTCGACCAGCGCGTCGAGATGGGGTGCCGCGCGGTGTGCGAGCTCGTCCCCCACGGTGGTCGGTGTGACCCCGCGGGCACGGCGCAGGAACAGGGGGCGACCCAGCTGTCGCTCCAGTGTCCGGATCTGAGAGGTGACCGCGGGCTGGGACAGGCCGAGCAGGGCGGCCGCCCGGGTGAACGATCCCGCCCGGTGCACCGTGACGAACGTGCGCAACAGGGCCAGATCCATGCTTCGCCACTCCCCCCGCGCAGGTTGCGCAATCCCGTCACCGGCTGCGTGAGCGCCCAACTATAAATATGTCGATACCCAGCTGTCGCTACCGTGATTGGACACTGACGCACAGTCAACTAGCCTTGACCAGAAGGCTCTGGACGCGGAGCCAGGGTGGACCGAGCCACGAGGGGGGAGGCTCGGGCCACCCGCACCGAGCAGGACCGGCCCGGTGGACGGGGACGCTCGTCCCGGCCGGTCCTGCTGCCGTACCTCCCGGGGAGCGCTCAGCGCGCGCAGGTGTCTCCGGCGCCCGCTCGGCACACGCAGGCGGTCCGGCACGCGAAGGCCTCCGGCGCCCCGCGCGGCACGTCGAGGCGTCCCGCGCTCCACTCGCCACTCGGCACGCCAAGGAACTCCGGTGCCCCGCCCGGAGGCGCAGACGGCCCGGCACCGCGGACGCGTCCGGCGGTGCTCAGCGTCCGGCACCGCGGACGCGTCCGGCGGTGCTCAGCGTCCGGCACCGCTGACGCGTCCGGCGGTGCTCAGCCGTCCGGCGGCGCTCAGCGCGCGCAGGCGTCCAGCGCGCGTTCCACGTCCGCCAGTAGGTCCTCGATGTCCTCCACGCCGACCGAGAAGCGGATGAAGCCCTCCGGCACCGCGTCCCCGCCCCAGCGTCCCCGGCGTTCGGCGGTGGAACGTACGCCTCCGAAGCTGGTGGCGTCGTCGACGAGACGCAGCTCGGCGAGGAAGCGTTCGGCGGTCTCCTTGTCGGCCAGCCGGAACGAGACCACGGAGCCGAATCGACGCATCTGCCGGACAGCGGTCGGGTACGACGGATCGTCCGGCAGCCCGGGGTAGCGCAGGCCCTTCACATCAGCGCGTCCGGCCAGGGCCTCGGCGAGGGCCAGCGCGTTCGCGCACTGCCGGTCGATCCGCAGGTGCAGCGTCGCCAGCGAGCGGTGCGCGAGCCATGCCTCCATCGGACCGGGGATCGCCCCCGCGATCTTGCGCCAGCGGCGCACCCCGTCCAGGAGCCGGGGGTCCCTGCAGCTCACGTGGCCGAGCAGGATGTCCCCGTGCCCCGTCATGCCCTTGGTGTCGCTCGCGACCGAGAAGTCGGCCCCCAGTTCCAGCGGTCGCTGACCGAGCGGCGTCGCGAGCGTGTTGTCCACCGCTACCAGTGCGCCCGCCGCGTGAGCGGCCTCGACGAGCCCGCGGACGTCACAGACGTCGAGCCCGGGGTTGGAGGGGGTCTCGATCCACAGCAGCTTCGCACCGTCGAGCAGCTCCAGCTGCGCGTTCGTGCCGGTCGGCGCCGTCCGTACCTCGACGCCGTACGCCTCCAGCTGCTCCCGTACCAGGGGCAGTGCCTGATAGCCGTCGTCGGGCAGGACGACGACGTCGCCCGTGCGTGCCTGGGAGAGCAGAACGGCCGAGACGGCCGCCATCCCGGAGGCGAACACCGTGGTCCCGACCGCTTCGCCCGGAGCCTCCAGCTCGCCGATGGCGCGCTCCAGGCGGGTCCAGGTCGGATTGCCGTCCCGGCCGTAGGTGTAGGGGCCGACGGGTTCGCCGGACAGGTGGAAGTGCGCGGCGAAGACCGGCCCCGGCAGTGTCGGCTCGTACTGCTCCGGTTCGGGGAGGCCTGCTCTCACGGCCCGCGTTCCGTCGCCCGTCGTGCTCATCGTCGGTCCTCGTCTCTGCGGATTCCACCGGTCGGCTCGGTCGTGTGATCGGGACGGATCTGGAAGGTTCAGTCCTCGTCGGGCAGCACCACGTTGAGTGCCCAGGAGACGACCGAGATGATCAGGCCGCCCAGGACCGCCGTCCAGAATCCGTCCACGTGGAAATTCAGGTCGACGAGGCCGGCGAGCCAGGAGGTCAGCAGGAGCATCAGGGCGTTGACGACGAGGGTGATCAGCCCCAGTGTGAGGATGAACAGCGGCAGGGTGAGGATCTTCACCACCGGCTTGACGACGAAGTTCACCAGCCCGAACAACAAGGCGACGACGATCAGGGTGAGCACCTTGCGTCCGGTGTCGTCCCCGGTCAGCGTTATGTCGTCGAGCAACCAGATGGCCACGGCCAGCGCACCGGCGTTGGCGATCGTCTTGACTACGAAATTCTTCATGTGTCTGATCGTGGCAGACGTGATCGGTGGTGGGCACCGACGGTACTCAGCAGTGCGGGCGCGAGGGGCGGACGGACGATGAAGGCTTTCAGGCTGGACGAACTGGAGGCGGAGCGTGCCGCCAACGACGGTGCGTATCTGCAGTTCATCCGCGAACGGAACATGTCCGTCGGCCTGTACGCCCTGGACGCGGGGGCGGTGGATCCCCAGCAGCCGCACAAGCAGGACGAGGTGTACTTCGTCGTCAGCGGGCGTGCCTCGATCACCGTGGGTACGGAGACCACGCTCGTGGGGCGGGGGAGCGTCGTGCACGTGGCTGCGGGCGTGCCCCACAAGTTCCACCACATCACCGAGGACCTCAGGGTGATGGTGGTCTTCTCCCCGCCGGAGGGCTGACCACCGTCAGGGCCACGCCCCGGGGGCGCCCCCGGGCTGCCGCGATGTTCCCTAGGGGATCGTTCAGGGGAGTTCAAGGGCTCCCGGCGCTCCGCCGACCACCTCCGCGCCTCTAGCATCGAGGCAGGAACTCACAGAGACGAGGTAACGGCGATGGCGGTGCGGGAGATTTTCGCGGGGATGCCCTGGTGGGTGAAGTGGGTCGCGGTGCCTCTCATCGCGATCGTCGTGTTCGGCGGTCTGATCGCCAGCGTGGTCGGGTTCGTCATCGGCCTGCTCTTCAAGGCGCTGGTCTTCGTCGTCCTCGTGGGCGGCCTGATCTTCGTCGTCCGGAAGTTCATGTCGTCCTCCGAGCGCGGCGGCTGGTAGCGCGGGGGGCGTCCGGGATCGTCCGAGGAGTACCGGAGGTTCGGCCCGTGCGCACCGCCCGGACCGCACCTCCGGGCCGGGAGGTGCACGGCCGCTCGGACACCGCGGCAACCGCGGATGCGGCGATTAGCCCAGCTGAGCTAAGTACGGATTGAAACCTCACTCGTGACTGTACGTGCCGATACAGTGGCATACCGCTGCCGCCAGCTGGGAAATGACGGCCCGTCATCATCCTGCCCAGTGGTTTGTGCGACCGTCCGGTCTCCGGACCCCAGGCTCGCGGCGGGCCCGTGGGGGCGGCCCCCTCGGGAGGGCTGACAGCCCGTCACCATGCCTGGGGGTGACCTGTGACCACGGCATCGAGCACCGCTGTCCCGACGTTGATCGGTTCGGTTCAGCGTGCACTGAGACTTATGGAGGC
This sequence comes from Streptomyces sp. NPDC059166, assembly GCF_042755185.1. NCBI lineage: Bacteria > Bacillati > Actinomycetota > Actinomycetes > Kitasatosporales > Streptomycetaceae > Streptomyces > Streptomyces sp. NPDC059166. The sequence continues at coordinate 244,644 of NZ_JBHZCI010000001.1, forward strand.
TGTGGGCACCCATCGGGACGGTGCGCCGGCGAAGCAGCTGGCCAGGGAGGCCGGCCTCTCCCTCCCGACCGCCTACCACCTGCTGCGCACCCTGACTTATGAGGGCTATCTCCGCAGGGAGAACGGCGTCTTCCTCTTCGGTGACGCGGCCGAACGTCTCCGTGGCGGCCCCGCGACGCCGCGGCCCGGGGTGATCGTCGACTCGCTGGCCCACTGGGCCGAGGTCATCGGCGCTCCCGTGTACTGCGCGCTGTACAAGGATGGCGAGATCGAGATGGTCGCCGTCGCCGATACGCCCGCCGTTCCGGCGGTGCACGAGTGGGCGTCGTTCCGAGAGACCGGTCATGCCCATGCCCTGGGGCAATGCCTCCTCGGGCAGCTCGACGAGCGGGCGCGCGAGGACCATCTCGATCGTCACCCGGTCCGGCCGCTGACCCGTTACTCGGTGAGGGACCGTCAGGCGCTGCTGCACCGGCTGCGGTCGATGAAACATGCGGAACCGGTCATCGAACGCCAGGAGTACGCCATCGGAACGGTCTGCGCCGCCATCCCGATCACTGTCGGTAGCGCCGTCGCGGCCATGGCTGTTTCTCTCCCTCTGCACCAAGAGGAACGGTTGCTCCCCGCAGTCGAACAACTACGCTGCGAAGTAACCACTCTCTTGCGCTCGTTCGTGTTCTCTATCAGTATCTGAAAAATCACTCCTTGTGATCTGCTATCGCGTGCACCACGATGGCGTCAATAGGGCCATGGGGGATCATTCCTGGCCAGTTTCATCTACTGCGGGGTTGAACGATGCGCGAGTCGGTTCAGGCAGAGGTCATGATGAGCTTCCTCGTCTCCGAGGAGCTCTCCTTCCGTATTCCGGTGGAGCTCCGGTACGAGGTAAGCGATCCGTATGCGATCCGGATGACCTTCCACCTGCCCGGTGACGCCCCCGTCACCTGGGCATTCGGCCGCGAGCTGCTGCTCGACGGTCTCAACAGCCCCAGTGGTGACGGTGATGTGCACATCGGCCCGACCGAGCCCGAAGGGCTTTCCGATGTACACATCCGCCTTCAGGTCGGTGCGGACCGCGCACTGTTCAGGGCCGGAACGGCACCACTCGTGGCCTTCCTCGACCGGACGGACAAGCTGGTGCCACTGGGGCAGGAGCACACGCTGGGTGACTTCGACGGCAGTCTGGAGGAGGCGCTGGGCCGCATCCTCGCCAAGGAGCAGAACGCCGGCTGACGGCGAGGGACCGGCCGGGCACGGAACACCGCCGACCGATGCACCAGATCTCCGTGTCCCGGCTCATGGGCATGTGTGTGCTGCCCCGCGTCATGTCTTGCGCCGTCGCCCCCTCCCGGTCCGCGCGGGCGCGGGAGCTCCGGCTTCCGCGCCGGTCCCCGTGCGGTCCGCGGAGACCACCAGGGCCGCGAGCGCCGTCGTCACCGGTACCGAGGCGACCAGCCCGATCGATCCGACCAGGGTCCGGACGATCTCCTCGGCGACGAGTTCGCTGTTGGCGACCGTGCCCACGCTGCTCTGCGCGATCGAGAAGAGCAGCAGCAGGGGGAGAGCCGCGCCCGCGTAGGCGAGCACGAGTGTGTTCACGACCGAGGCGATGTGGTCGCGGCCGATCCGGATGGCCGCGCGGTAGAGCCGCCGGGCGCCCATCGTCGGATCGGCCTGGTGGAGTTCCCAGACGGCGGAGGTCTGGGTGACGGTGACATCGTCCAGGACACCGAGCGATCCGATGATCACGCCGGCCAGGAGAAGGCCGCTCATGTCGATCTCCGGGTAGAGCCCGTGGATCAGGCCGGTGTTGTCGTCGGTGTTGCCGGTAAGGCTCGCCCAGCCGATGAACAGGGAGCCCAGCAGACCGATCAGCAGCAGTGAGATGAGCGTCCCGACCACGGCCACGGAGGTACGGGCCGTCAGCCCATGGCAGGTGTAGAGGGCGATGAGCATGATGGCGCTCGATCCGATCACGGCCACGACCAGCGGATTCGAGCCCTGGAGGATCGCCGGCAGGATGAAGAGGGTCAGCACGCCGAACGAGACGGCGAGCGCGATCAGCGCCATGAGCCCGCGCATCCTGCCGACCACCACCACGGAGACCGCGAAGATCCCGGCGAGCAGCGCCATCGGGAACGTACGGTCCACGTCGGTCACCGAATACTGCAGGTCACTCGGCGCGTCGGGCGCGTAGGCGACCACCACGCCCTGTCCCTCGTGGAGCTGGCGTGGGGCATCGGGCTGGACGACCTCGACGAACGTACGGCCCTTGTCCTCGCCGGACGTCACCTCGACCGTGGCCTTCTTGCACTGCCCCTTCTGCCCGTTGACCGCCTCCCTCCCGGACGGGGTGGAGGTGTCACCGGTGGGCGGAACCTGTGAGGCGTTGACGTCGGCACAGTCCACCTGGACGACCTTCGTCACCCGGCCGTCCTGGGTCTGCCGGTCGAAGCCGACGCCCGTGCGCTCGTGCGGAGGTGCGCCTCCCGGCCAGAACACCACCAGCCCGACCAGGACCGCCGCGGCGAAGGGGATCAGTACGGCGGCGATGATCTTGCGCAGGTGTTTGGACACGGGCGCGGCCGGGCCGTGACTGTGGGAATGGACGTGCGCGTGGCTCTGTGTGCTGCCTGATGCGTGGCCGTGCGGCTCGGGGGTGGTTCCGGGGGAGGTCACCCACCGATCATCCCAAGGAGTGGGTAGGCCCTCTGGCCAGCACGCCACGACGGGGGTTAGCGTGGAGCCACATCTGTACACGCGGGAGCTCGGAGCACCGGGCTGAGAGGGCGCTGACCTTCGTATCTCCCTGAGGGGTCTACGGGAAAGCTGCGCCGACCGCCGAACCTGTTACCGGGTAATGCCGGCGTAGGGAGTAGGTCTCATGACCACAGCGGACGCACGCACGCCTGCCTCGAAGCGGAACGCATCGCTCAAGGGGGCCACGGAGAGCATGCCCGACTCCGTGGACACCGGGAACGACGGGGCCGGTAAGTCCATCGGCTGGCACAAGGGGTACGTCCAGGGCTCGCGCCCGGACCTCCGTGTGCCGGTCCGTCAGGTGCATCTCACCAACGGGAAGGACGTGACCCTGTACGACACGTCCGGCCCGTACACCGACCCCACCATCGACACCGACGTACGCCGCGGGCTCGCCCCGCTCCGGGAGAACTGGATCATCTCCCGCGGGGACACCGAGGAGTACGCCGGCCGGCCGGCGCGTCCCGAGGACGACGGAGTCCGGCACACGTCGCCCCGCGGCGGTCTGCGCAACCTCGACGCGGTCTTCCCCGGACGTCCCCGGCTGCCGCGCAGGAGCCGCGACGGCCGCCCGGTCACCCAACTCGCCTACGCGCGCCGGGGGGAGATCACCCCGGAGATGGAATACGTCGCGATCCGGGAGAACGTCGCACCCGAGGTCGTGCGCGAGGAGATCGCCGCGGGGCGGGCCGTGCTGCCGGCCAACGTCAACCATCCCGAGATCGAGCCGATGATCATCGGGAAGCGGTTCCTGGTGAAGGTCAACGCCAACATCGGGAACTCCGCGGTCACCTCGTCCATCGAGGAGGAGGTGGACAAGATGACCTGGGCGACCAAGTGGGGCGCGGACACGGTCATGGACCTGTCCACCGGGCGGAACATCCACACCACCCGTGAATGGGTGCTGCGCAACTCGCCCGTGCCGATCGGGACCGTCCCCCTCTACCAGGCCCTCGAGAAGGTGGACGGCCGGGCCGAGGAGCTGACCTGGGAGATCTACAAGGACACGGTCGTCGAACAGGCCGAGCAGGGCGTCGACTACATGACCGTGCACGCCGGGGTGAGGCTGCCGTACGTCCCGCTCACGGCCCGCCGGAAGACCGGCATCGTCTCCCGGGGCGGTTCCATCATGGCGGCCTGGTGCCTGGCGCATCACAAGGAGTCGTTCCTCTACGAGCACTTCGAGGAACTGTGCGAGATCCTCGCCGCCTACGACGTGACGTACTCGCTCGGTGACGGGCTGCGCCCCGGCTCGATCGCGGACGCCAACGACGAGGCGCAGTTCGCCGAACTCCGCACGCTCGGCGAACTCAACTCCGTGGCCAAGCGGTTCGGCGTCCAGACGATGATCGAGGGTCCGGGACACGTCCCGATGCACAAGATCAAGGAGAACATCGACCTCCAGCAGGAGATCTGCGAGGAGGCGCCCTTCTACACGCTGGGCCCGCTGACCACCGATGTGGCTCCCGCGTACGACCACATCACCTCCGGGATCGGCGCGGCGATGATCGCCTGGTGGGGCACGGCGATGCTCTGTTACGTCACGCCGAAGGAGCACCTGGGGCTCCCGAACCGCGACGACGTGAAGACGGGTGTCATCACGTACAAGATCGCCGCTCACGCGGCCGACCTCGCCAAGGGGCACCCAGGGGCGCAGGAGTGGGACGACGCCCTTTCCGACGCCCGGTTCGAGTTCCGCTGGGAGGACCAGTTCAACCTGGCTCTCGACCCGGACACCGCCCGGGAGTTCCACGACGAGACCCTGCCCGCCGAGCCGGCCAAGACGGCGCACTTCTGCTCCATGTGCGGGCCGAAGTTCTGCTCGATGAAGATCAGCAGGAGCATCTCGGAGCAGTTCGGTGGTGACACGGGTTCGACGGCTGAGGAGATCGAGGCGGGGATGTTGGAGAAGTCGAAGGAGTTCGCGGCCGCGGGAAACCGTGTGTATCTGCCTCTGGCCGAGTAGAGCCGGGTAGAGCCGAGCAGGACCGAGCCGGAGCCGTATGCCGCCCGGCCGCCCGGGCGCCGGGCAGCCCCGGCTTCGGGCGGCTGCCCGGCGGCGGGCCCGCCCAGGGCGTCCGCTCGGTGCCGGGCGGCGGCCGTACCGGCTGGGCCCCATCCGTTCCCACGGCCTCGGCCGGGGTACGGATGCGGCTGCCGGGGCCGCCGCACGGGGGACGGGTCCCGGGCGGAGGGGTTCGCCCCTTCGGACCGTCGCGAGCGGTCGTCCGCCGCAGGTCGTCCGCTGCCGCTGCCCGTTCGCCGTGTGCGCGGACCAACAGGGGCGAACGGCCGGGGCGTTCGGGGCCCCTCCGGGCCGTCCTGGACGCGCGGCCTCCGGCAGGCCCGGCGGGTTCGCGGCCTCCTGCCGCAGCGCGGGCATCGTCCCCGTCAGTCCGGCTGGTGCTCGGGACCGCCGAAGTCGGGGCTGGTGAAGTCAGGGCTGGTGAAGGTGGGGCGGGGGCCGGCCGCGGGGCCGTCCTCCGGCCCGGAGAAGTCCGGCTTGCTGTAGCCGATCCTGGGGATGCGGTTCGCCGAGCGGTGCGGGGTGCGTGAGGCGGGCCCCGCGGTCGGGTCGTCGAGCGCGTCCCGCAGGAAGGGCAGGATGCCGCGTTCCAACAGGGCGTGGCGCCAGGCCTCGCGGGCGCGGGCGACGTCCTCGGGAAGCTCGTCCTCCTCGTCCACGGCCGGCAGCGCGGTGGCGCCGTTGCGGAGGGCGGTGAGAAGGAGGCCGATCGCGGCGGCGAGGACCGCGGCGGCGGCGACGGCGGCGAAGAACCAGCCGGCGGCGACCATGGTCCCGGCGAAGGCCGGGGCGGGGCTGAGGGCCTTCAGCGGATAGCCGATCAGCAGGAATATCAGGGCGGCGGTTCCCGCGAGCAGGGGCGTCAGCACGGTGATCACAGCGAGTGTCCCGGCTCCCGTGGGATCGGGGCCTTCCGCGACGGGTTCGAGGACGGAGCCCTGCGCGACGCCGGCATCGTCGGTGCCGCGCAGTTCGCCCCGCACCTTCACGTAGTGGTCGTACTCGGTGGCCGCGGCAGCGGTGATCAGCGGCGTGGCGTTCAGCGCCATCGTGCGCAGCTGTTCCGTGTTGAGACGGTGGCCCACACCGTCCAGATCCGGTCGTTCATGAGCATGACGCAGCGCGTCGGCAAGGATCCGCTCGTACTCCGGGCGGTCCTCGGCCAGCAGGTGCGGAGCGCTATTCATGTGCATCCCCCGATGCTCCGTAGGGCCTGACCGGCCGGGCGAGCCGGGGCGATCGGGCGGAAACGGAGGAGAGCCTGCTACTGATAGGCCGATGGTAGAGCGCCCACGGCGCAGGGTGACAGAGGGTTTCCGGAAAATAGGCCCAGCCGCGACGGGGTCAGGTCATGGAGCATCTTCCCCGGAGGATGTCAGGCATGCAGGGGGAGTTGGACGACCAGCAGCTTTCCGGCCATGGTCACACCGCCGTCCATGGCGATGGCGAGGCCCTCCGCGTAGACGTGCGGACCGTCCACCACGGGGCGGGACGCCTCCTCGCCGTCCTCCGACCCGACCTCGCCGAGCAGGTACGGGATGGGGCTGTGGCCGTGGACGACACGCTGTCCGCCGTACGTCGACATGAGGTCGCGGACGGCCTGGGCGCCGCCCTCGTCACGGAAGGCGAACCGCTTGGTGAGCTTGCGGAAGAGGTCCCAGCACTCGTCGGCGTCGTTGCGGGTGAGGATGTCGTGCACGGTGTCGTTGACGTCCTCGATGGTGGACCCGTAGTCGAGGTAGGCCGTGGTGTCGGAGTGCATCAGCAGGTGCCCGTCCTCCTCGACCACCGCGTCGAGCCGGGACATCCACTGGAGATGGACGTCCTGGAGGCGTTCCATGTCCGACTTCTGGCCGCCGTTGAGCAGCCAGGCGGCCTGGAAGGTGGCGGTACCCGCTCCGGAGTTCACGGGGGTGTCGCCGAACCGCTTCGCGCCGAGCAGCAGGAGTTCGTGGTTGCCCATGAGGGCCTTGCAGTACCCGCCCGCCGCCGCGGCCTCGGCGGAGAGGCGCATCACGAGGTCGATGACGCCGATGCCGTCCGGACCGCGGTCGGTGAAGTCGCCGAGGAACCACAGCCGCGCGTTCCCGGCCGACCAGCGGCCTTCGGTGTCCACGAGGCCCTGGGCGTGAAGGGCGGCCAGGAGCTCGTCCAGATAGCCGTGGACGTCGCCCACGACGTACAGCGGACCTCGTCCGGACCCGGCGGCCGGCCCGGACTCGGGTACGGCCTGCACCTGGACGGTGTCACCCCGGTTGATCACGGGCAGGTCGCGTTCGGTGGGTGTGTACCCCTCCGGGACCTCGTCGCCGAGCGCGGCGTTGCCGGGATGCGGCAAGCGGCCCTCCACCGGCACCTGGGCGTACGGCGGTACGCGGAAGTCGCGCAACGTCGCTGTCCGCACCACGGGTTCCTGACCGGCCCCCTGAGTCATCGACCCCTCCACCACCGTCGCGCCTCCGTACACCTGACGGGCCCTGCCTGGTAGAGGTGGTCCGCGGTGTCGTGCGCCCATCATAGGAATGCGGATCGTGCTGTGTGACGCACCAGGGGTGGTGAATCCGTGCGCGCTCCTGGTTCATCGGCCGTTTGATCCGGATTAATCCGATCAGTCCCCGGCAGGGGATCTCGGCGGCGAGACCGTGGTGCGCGGCGGACGCCGCTGCGACGAGGCCCGGACGATGAGTTCCGTCGGTATCACCCGCTCCACCGGGCCGTCGTGCTCGACGCCCTCGATGGCGTCGATGAGGAGCTGGACGACGGCTGTACCGATCCTGCGGGGCTTCAGCGAGAGCGTCGTGATGGGTGGCTCCGTCGACGCGTACACGGTGGACTCGCTGCAGCAGACCAGCAGGAGGTCCTCGGGGACCCTGAGGCCGTAGCGGCGGGCGGCCGCGAGCAGATCGGTCCCGTTGGGATCGAAGAGCCCGTAGACGGCGTCCGGGCGGTCGGGGCGGGCCAGGAGGCGGTCTGCCGCGACCGCGCCCGCGCAGGGGTCGTGGGCCGGGTAGGACTCGTAGACCGGATCCTGCCCGACCCGCTCGCACCAGTGGAGGTAGGCGGATGTGGACAGCCGGGTGTACGTGTCGGTGGTGGTCCCGGTCAGGAGTCCGATGCGGCGGGCTCCCGCGGCTGCCAGATGGTCCAGGAGTTCGAGCACCGCGGCACGGTGGTCGTTGTCGACCCAGGCGGTGACCGGGAGCGAGCCGGCCGGACGTCCGTCGGAGACGACGGGAAGCCCCTGGCGCACGAGTTCGGTGACCACCGGGTCCTGGTCGGAGGGGTCGACGACGACCGTCCCGTCCAGGGCCACGTTCGACCAGACGTCGTGCCGGGAGGTGGCGGGAAGGATCACCAGGGCGTAACCGCGGGCCAGGGCGGCCGAGGTGGCGGCCCTGGCCATCTCCGCGAAGTAGGCGAACTCCGTGAAGGTGAAAGGTTCATCCCCGTACGTGGTCACGGTCAGGCCGATGAGGCCCGACTTGCCGGTACGGAGGGTCCGGGCCGCCGCGGACGGGCGGTAGCCGAGCCGTTCCGCGACCTCGCGGACATGGCGACGGGTGGCATCCGGGAGCCGTCCCTTGCCGTTGAGCGCGTCGGAGACGGTCGTGATGGAGACCCCGGCGGCCGCGGCCACATCCCGGATCCCCGCCCGTCCCTGCCGGCCGCTGCGCCGGGGCGTTTCTGTCCGGCTCACCTGGTGCTTCCCTGCTGCTGTCATGGCGAGCCGATAGTAGGGCTCCCGTCCCGGGTTGGGCCGGTCGCATATGCGCACGTTGACAGGCACGTTTCTGCATGATCGTAAAGCTGTAAATGCCTTGCGAATCAAGGGTGTTGGTCAGCTCAGGGTTGATGTGTCATGCACCGACGCGGATGAACCTGCTGAATGGTCCACGTCTCGAAGTGGTCTCAACTCACCTGTTCGAGGGATGCGCGCCACGGCGTGAGCGACCGGCGCACGCCAGGGAGGCCGGCGCTCCCCCTCTCGGAGCCGTACGTGACCGGAGTCTCCCCTCGCCGGACGCCGATTCGGCACACGGGCATTCGCACGGATGCCCAATCCTCTTAAGGTGAGCAGTATTGATGTGTACGGATTGGTCGAGGAGGACCTGCGGTGAGCGAGACGAGCCCCAAGCTGCGCGCCGAACTGGACGGCGTCCCTGCGTATGTACCGGGCAAGCCGGCCTCCGCGGAGGGACCGGTTGCCTTCAAGCTGTCCTCCAACGAGAACCCGTATCCTCCGCTGCCCGGCGTCATGGAGTCGGTCCTCGCCGCGGCCGAGCGCTTCAACCGCTACCCGGACATGGCCTGCACCGGCCTGATGAACGAACTGGCGGACCGTTTCGGTGTGCCGGTCTCGCACCTGGCCACGGGTACCGGGTCGGTTGGTGTCGCCCAGCAGCTGCTCCAGGCGACCTCGGGGCCGGGCGACGAGGTCATCTACGCGTGGCGCTCGTTCGAGGCGTATCCGATCATCACGCAGATCAGCGGGGCGACGTCGGTCAAGGTGCCGCTGACCGCCGACGAGGTCCACGACCTCGACGCCATGGCGGACGCGATCACCGACCGCACTCGGATGATCTTCGTGTGCAACCCGAACAACCCGACCGGCACGGTGGTGCGGCGGGCGGAGCTGGAGCGGTTCCTGGACCGGGTGCCTTCCGATGTCCTGGTGGTCCTCGACGAGGCGTACAAGGAGTTCATCCGGGACGCCGACGTGCCGGACGGCATCGAGATCTACCGGGACCGTCCCAACGTCGCCGTCCTCCGTACCTTCTCCAAGGCGTACGGCCTCGCCGGGCTGCGGGTCGGGTTCGCGGTGGCGCACGAGCCCGTGGCGGCGGCGCTGCGCAAGACCGCTGTCCCGTTCGGGGTCAGCCAGGTCGCCCAGGACGCGGCGGTCGCCTCGCTGCGGGCCGAGGACGAGCTGCTGGGCCGGGTCGGCTCACTGGTCGGTGAACGGGCCCGGGTGTACGAGGGTCTCGTGCGGCAGGGCTGGACGGTGCCGGAGTCCCAGGCCAACTTCGTCTGGCTGCGGCTGGGCGGGCGGACGCTCGACTTCGCCGCCGTGTGCGAGCAGGCGGGCGTGGTCGTGAGGCCCTTCGCGGGTGAGGGGGTGCGGGTCACGATCGGGGAGGCGGAGGCCAACGACGTGTTCCTGAAGGTGGCCGAATCCTTCCGTCAGGAGCGCTGACCGGCTGAGCCGGCCCGTGACCGGTGGCCTCGGACCTCGATCGACGAGGTCCGGGGCCTTCTCATGGGTGCGTCGGCGTGTCCGTATCGGTGAGTCATGGGCCCGGCGCGTGTCCGTATCGGGGGGATCGGCCCGGTGCGGCCTGAAAGTGCCCCCCGCCGAACACGCTCGAAGGCTTGTGCGCCATAATGCTTGTGAATGTGAACGCGTTCACAAGCGTGCCCCGGTTCCTCCCGTGATCCGGTGGATTAATGGGGCAAGCTGCGCCTGTGATCACGGCGACGTAAGGAGAAGCGGCGTGGACCTGGCTCTGGCACCGGAGACGCTGGCCCGATGGCAGTTCGGCATCACCACCGTCTACCACTTCCTGTTCGTCCCACTGACGATCTCTCTCGCGGCGCTCACCGCCGGCCTGCAGACCGCCTGGGTGCGTACCGAGAACGAGAAGTACCTCAGGGCGACGAAGTTCTGGGGCAAGCTCTTCCTGATCAACATCGCCATGGGTGTGGTCACCGGCATCGTGCAGGAGTTCCAGTTCGGAATGAACTGGTCCGACTACTCGCGGTTCGTCGGTGACGTCTTCGGCGCCCCGCTGGCCTTCGAGGCGCTGATCGCGTTCTTCTTCGAATCGACCTTCATCGGGCTGTGGATCTTCGGCTGGGACAGGCTGCCCAAGAAGATCCACCTCGCCTGCATCTGGATGGTCTCCCTCGGCACCGTTCTCTCGGCGTTCTTCATCCTGGCCGCGAACAGCTGGATGCAGCACCCGGTGGGCTACCGCCTCAACAAGGAGCGCGGCCGTGCCGAACTGACCGACTTCTGGCACGTGCTCACCCAGAACACGGCGCTGGCCCAGTTCTTCCACACCATCACGGCGGCCTTCCTCGTGGGCGGCGCGTTCATGGTCGGCATCGCCGCCTTCCACCTGGCGCGCAAGCGGCACATCCCGGTGATGCGCACCTCGCTGCGGCTCGGGCTGGTCACGGTGGTCGTCGCGGGGCTCCTGACCGCGGTCAGCGGTGACGTCCTCGGCAAGGTGATGTTCAAGCAGCAGCCCATGAAGATGGCCGCCGCGGAGGCTCTGTGGGAGGGCCAGGACGGGGCTCCCTTCTCGCTCTTCGCGGTCGGCGACGTCGCCAAGGGCCACAACACCGTCGAGGTCTCGATCCCGGGGATACTGTCCTTCCTCGCGGACGACAACTTCACCTCGTACGTGCCCGGCATCAACGACATCAACAAGGCGGAGCAGGAGAAGTACGGGCCCGGTGACTACCGGCCCAACATCCCGGTGGCGTTCTGGAGCTTCCGCTGGATGATCGGCTTCGGGATGGCCTCCTTCGGCCTCGGGCTGCTGGGGCTCTGGCTGACCCGGAAGCGGTTCATGCTCCCGGAGTCGCTGCGCACCGGCGACAACGAGGTGCCGAACCTGGTGCTCCTGCGGAACCGCGTGCTGAGTCCCAAGCTCACGAAGCTCTACTGGATCACCGCCCTGTGGACCATGCTCTTCCCGCTGATCGCAAATTCCTGGGGCTGGATCTTCACCGAGACGGGCCGTCAGCCGTGGGTCGTCTACGGGGTCTTCCAGACCCGCGACGCCGTCTCACCCGGCGTCTCGCAGGGCGAGGTGCTCACCTCGATGATCGTCTTCACCGCGCTCTACGCGGCGCTTGCCGTGATCGAGGTGAAGCTTCTCCTGAAGTACGTCAAGGCCGGCCCGCCGGAGCTCACCGAGGGCGACCTGAACCCTCCCACCCGGATCGGCGGCCACGACGAGGACGCCGACAAGCCGATGGCCTTCTCCTACTGAGATCGAACGGAGCTGAGAGATGGAACTCCACGACGTCTGGTTCGTGCTCATCGCCGTTCTCTGGATCGGCTACTTCTTCCTGGAGGGATTCGACTTCGGTATCGGGGTCCTCACCAGGCTGCTGGCGCGGGACCGCAAGGAACGCCGGGTCCTGATCAACACGATCGGCCCGGTCTGGGACGGCAACGAGGTGTGGCTCCTCACCGCGGGAGGCGCGACCTTCGCCGCCTTCCCCGAGTGGTACGCGACCCTGTTCTCGGGGTTCTACCTGCCGCTGCTGATCATCCTGCTCTGTCTGATCGTGCGCGGGGTGGCCTTCGAGTACAGGTCGAAGCGGGCCGAGGAGAAGTGGCAGACCAACTGGGAACACGCGATCTTCTGGACCTCGCTGATCCCCGCCTTCCTCTGGGGTGTGGCCTTCGCCAACATCGTCCGCGGAGTGAAGATCGACGCCGACATGGAGTACGTCGGCAACGTCTGGGACCTGCTCAACCCGTACGCGATCCTCGGCGGGCTGGTCACCCTGACCCTGTTCACCTTCCACGGTGCGGTGTTCGCCGGACTGAAGACCGTGGGGGACATCAGGGAGCGGGCCCGCGGGACGGCGCTCAAGCTCGGCCTGGGCAGCGCGGTGCTCGCTCTGGTCTTCCTGGTCTGGACCCAGGTGGAGAACGGCGACGGGCCGAGCCTGGTGGCGATGTGCGTCGCGGTGGCCTCGCTGGTCGCCGCCATCACCACGGTCGCCGCGGGACGTGAGGGCTGGTCCTTCGCTTTCTCGGGCGTGACCATCGCTGCCGCGGTGGCCATGCTCTTCCTGACGCTCTTCCCGGACGTCATGCCGTCCTCGCTGAACGATGCCTGGAGCCTGACGGTCACCAACGCCTCGTCCACCCCGTACACCCTCACGATCATGACCTGGTGCGCCGGGATCGCCACCCCGGTGGTGCTGCTCTACCAGGGCTGGACGTACTGGGTGTTCCGCAAGCGCATCGGGACGCACCACATCGCCGATGCGCACTGAAGACCGACGAGCGGCGGCCGTGCCGGCCTGCGCGGCGCGGCCCCGCCCTCCGGTCACATGGACGCCCGTACGCCACCGCCGCTCCGCGGTGAAGGCCTGGAGCGGCGGATTCCGCGGCGTACGGGCCGAGTACCCGATATGAGCTCACTGGGGAGCTGTTTCACGTGAAACCGATCGACCCGCGTCTTCTCCGGTACGCCCGGGCCACCCGGCTCTTCCTCGCTGCCGTCGTCGGTCTGGGCCTGGTGGGAGCGGCGCTGGTCATCGCCCAGGCCATGCTCATCTCCGAGGTGGTGGTGGGAGGGTTCGAGGACGGCCTGACGGCTGCCGGCCTCCGAACGCCCTTGCTGCTCCTCGCGGCCGTAGCCGTCGGCCGGGCCTTCGTGGCCTGGCTGACCGAACTCGCCGCCCACCGGGCGAGCTCCGCGGTCAAGTCCGAACTGCGCGGCCGCCTCATGGACCGGGCCTCCGGCCTGGGGCCCGGCTGGCTGGACGGACAGCGGACCGGATCACTGATCGCGCTGGCCACCCGAGGGGTGGACGCCCTCGACGACTACTTCTCGCGGTATCTCCCCCAGCTCGGCCTCGCGGTCGTCGTACCGGTGGCGGTGCTGGCCCGGATCGTCACCGAGGACTGGGTCTCCGCGGCGATCATCGTGGTGACGCTGCCGCTGATCCCGCTCTTCATGATCCTCATCGGCTGGGCCACCCAGTCCCGGATGGACCGTCAGTGGCAGTTGCTCTCCCGTCTCTCCGGGCACTTCCTCGACGTGGTCGCCGGCCTGCCCACGCTGAAGGTCTTCGGCCGCGCGAAGGCCCAGGCCGAATCGATCCGGTCCATCACCTCGCAGTACCGCCAGGCCACTCTGAAGACCCTCCGGATCGCGTTCCTGTCCTCGTTCGCCCTTGAGCTCCTGGCGACTCTCTCCGTTGCCCTGGTCGCGGTGACCATCGGGATGCGTCTCGTCCACGGCGAGCTCGACCTCTACACCGGGCTGGTCGTCCTCATCCTGGCTCCGGAGGCCTATCTGCCGATCCGCCAGGTCGGAGCCCAGTACCACGCGGCGGCGGAGGGGCTCTCGGCCGCCGAGGAGATCTTCCAGGTGCTGGAGACGGAGCCTGCCGAGGCGGGCTCCCAGGACGTCCCGCGATCGCTGCGACTGGAGCTGGAAGGGGTGACCGTCCGGCACCGGGGGCGGCGCGAGCCCTCCCTGAACGCGGTGTCACTCACCGTCGAACCGGGGGAGACCGTCGCACTCGTGGGGCCGAGCGGAGTCGGCAAGTCCACCCTCCTCGACGTGGTGCTCGGATTCACGCCGGTCTGCGAGGGACGGGTGCGGGTGGGCGGAACCGACCTGTCCGCCCTCTCCCCCGAACTCTGGCGCGAGCAGATCGCCTGGGTGCCGCAGAAGCCGCATCTCTTCGCCGGCACGATCGCGGAGAACGTACGGCTGGCGCGCCCGGACGCGGACGACGCCGCGGTCATGGCCGCCCTGCGGGAGGCCGGGGCCCACGATTTCGTGACGGCGCTGCCCGACGGGGCCGGGACGCCGCTGGGTGAGGACGGTGCCGGACTCTCCGCGGGACAGCGACAGCGGCTCGCCCTGGCCCGGGCCTTCCTCGCCGACCGCCCGGTTCTGCTGCTCGACGAGCCCACCGCGAGCCTGGACGGCGAGACCGAGGCGGGCATCGTCGACGCGGTGCGGAGGCTGGCGGCCGGACGGACCGTCCTCCTGGTCGTGCACCGGCCCGCACTGCTCCCGGTCGCGGACCGGGTGGTGGAGCTGCGTCCCGGGCCCGGGCCCGTGGCCTCCGGCGCCGACGCGCCGGACGGTACGGCGGAGCGCGGCCTGCCCGCCGCCGATGTCTCCGGGGGCGCCGGTCACCCGACGGCGGGTGGACCCGGGGCGCTGCTCCGCGACACCTCCCCCAGGCCCGGTGGCCGTGTGCAGGCCAGGGTCCGGGAGGCCGCCGGTGCCCAGCGAGGGAAGCTGGGGCTGGCACTGCTCCTCGGCAGCCTCGCCGTGGGGTCCTCCGTCGGGCTCATGGCGGTGTCCGGTTGGCTGATCTCACGCGCCTCCGAGCAGCCCCCGGTGCTGTATCTGATGATCGCCGTGACCGCGACCCGCGCCTTCGGCATCGGGCGCGCCGTCTTCCGCTATGCCGAGCGTCTGGTCTCCCACGACGCGGTCCTCAGGATGCTCGCCGAGCTCAGGGTCGCCGTGTACCGGGGGCTGGAACGCGTCGCGCCCGCCGGTCTCCGGGTGGCACGGCGGGGAGACCTGCTGTCGCGGCTGGTCTCGGACGTGGACGCGTTGCAGGACTACTGGCTGCGCTGGCTGCTGCCCGTGGGTACCGCACTCCTCGTCGGGAGCGCTTCCGTCGCCTTCACCGGCTGGTTGCTGCCGGAGGCCGGCGCGGTCCTGGCGGCGGGTCTGCTCGTCGCCGGGGCGGGCGTGCCGTGGCTCAGCGGTGCGTTCGCCCGCCGCGCGGAGCGCCGGCTGGCTCCCGCCCGGTCCGCCCTGGCGGTCAGGGTCGCTGACCTCCTCGGCGGTGCGGCCGAGCTCGCCGTGGCGGGGGCCCTGCCCGGCCGTCGGGATCGGGTACGGGCGGCGGACACCGTCCTCACCCGTATCGCCTCACGCGCGGCGGGGGCCACCGCTCTCGGGGGCGGCCTCTCCGCCCTGGTCTGCGGACTCACGGTGGTGTGTGCCGCGGCCGTCGCCCTGCCCGCCGTGGTCAACGGGCGGCTGGAGGGTGTGGAACTCGCCGTCGTCGTCCTCACACCACTGGCGGCCTTCGAAGCGGTCACCGGGCTGCCGCTCGCGGTGCAGTACCGGCAGCGCGTCAGCCGGAGCGCGGAACGTGTCTTCGAGGTTCTCGACGCTCCCGTACCCGTCACCGAACCGGCCGTCCCGGCCGAGGCGCCGGTCTCGCCGTTCCCGCTGGAGGTGCGCGGACTGTCGGCCAGGTACGAGGGTGCGGAGCGCGACGCCCTGCACCGCGTCGATCTGACGCTGCGTCCCGGTCAGCGGGTCGCGGTCGTAGGCATGTCGGGTTCGGGGAAGACCACACTCGCCCAGGTCCTGCTCCGCTTCCTGGACGCCGGGGAGGGGACCTACCGTCTCGGTGGTGTCGACGCAGCCGCCCTGGACGGTGACACGGTCCGGTCGTTCGTCGGGCTCTGCGCCCAGGACGCACATGTCTTCGACAGCTCCGTCAGGGAGAATCTGCGGCTCGCCCGCACCGGAGCGACGGACGGCGAACTGCGCGAAGCCCTCGCCTCCGCGAGGCTCCTGGACTGGGTGCTGTCCCTGCCCGACGGCCTCGACACGATGGTGGGTGAGCACGGTGCCCGGCTGTCGGGCGGCCAGCGGCAGCGGCTCGCACTGGCCCGGGCGCTGCTCGCCGACTTCCCCGTGCTCGTACTCGACGAGCCCGCGGAGCACCTCGACCTGGCGACGGCTGACGCGCTGACCGCGGATCTGCTGGCCGCCACCGAGGGCCGTACGACCGTCCTGATCACCCACCGGCTGGCCGGTCTCGACGCGGTGGACGAGGTACTGGTGCTCGACGGCGGACGGATCGTGCAGCGGGGTCCCCACGCGGTGCTCGCGGCAGGGGAAGGACCGCTGCGACGGATGATCGAACGTGAGGAGGGGACGGCAGGGATCCTGCCGGTTGCGGCGGTGCCGGCCGGAGCCGGGCCCGCGGCGGTGCTGCCCGCAGGTACCTGAAGACCGGGGACGGACTTTTCCGACGGTACCTGAAGACCGGGGACGGACTTTTCCGACTTTCCGGACCATGGGGTGTTGACTAGGCTCGGCCCATGCCCGAGCAGGATCGGAAGGACCCGTCCGGAGCCGCGCATCCCGCCACCGGCAGCGCGCGAGAGCTTTCCGCGGAACTGATCGCCCGGGTTCCTGAGCTCCTGGAGGCGACCCGTTCCGCCGGCACCGGCCTGGAGCTCCGCTCCACGCTGGAGCGCATCTGCGAGACGGCGGCGGAACTCGCCCATGCCCGGTACTCCGCCATCGGCGTGGTGGAGGCCCCGGGTGAGAGCCTCAGCGACTTCATCACGTACGGGGTGCCCGAGGAGGTGTCCCGGGCGATCGGTCACCCACCCGACGGGCACACCGGCCTCCTGGGCGCGCTGATCGAGGAGGGAAAGCCGATCCGGCTCGAGGATCTGGCCGCCGACCCGCGTTTCGCCGGGTTCCCTGCCGCCCACCCGCTGATGCGCACCTTCCTGGGGGTCCCCATCCGGGTCCAGGGAAGGATCTTCGGCAACCTCTACGTGATGGGGAAGTACGACGGCGACGCGTTCGGCGACGACGAACTGCACATGCTGCGGGTCCTGGCCACCGAGGCCGGCATCGCGATCGGCCACGCCCGGACGTACGAGGCCGCCCGGCAGCGCGGGCGGTGGATCGACGGTTCGGTGGCCGTCACGACGGCCCTGCTCTCCGGCGGGGACGCCGACGAAGCTCTCACCGTCGTGGCCGAGCAGGCACGCCTGCTCGCGGACGCGGTGGCCGGGATCGTGCTGCTGCCCGCGGAGTCCGGGGGCATGGAGATCGTGGCCGTCGCGGGTGACGGAGCCTCCGAGTCCCTGGGGGTGATCGTGCCTCCGCAGAGCCCGGTCGTGGCGGCGCTGCTGAGGGGTGAGGAGGTGTTCCTCGAGGACTCCGCGACAGACCCCCGCCTGATCACCGGGCTGGCCGAGAGGTTCGGACCGCACATGCTGCTCCCCCTGCGCAGCGACGGACGCGTGCTCGGGGCCCTCTCCGTCCCACGGGCAAGGGGCGGCAGGCCGTTCACCCACGCGGAGCGAACGCTGGCCACCCGCTTCGCCGCGCAGGCCGCCCTGGCCCTGAAACTGGCCGAGACACAGCGCGACCGGGAGAGGCTCGTCGTCTACGAGGACCGGGACCGCATCGCCAGGGACCTCCACGATCTCGTCATCCAGCGCCTGTTCACCACGGGGATCATGCTCGAGGGTGCCCAGCGCCGTACGTCCGTCCCCGCGGTACGGGAGGGGATCGGCCGGGCCGTGGACGAGCTGGACGTGACGATCCAGGAGATCCGTACCGCCATCTTCGCCCTGCAGCAGGAACAGGACGAGGAACCGTCAGGGCTGCGCACCCGGGTGCTGAGGGAGATCAACCTGGCTGCCGTACCCCTGGGATTCACGCCGGCCCACCGGTTCCTGGGCGCGGTCGACGCGGTGGTGGGGGAGCTGGCGGGGAAGAACCTGATCGCGGCCCTGCGCGAGACGCTGTCCAACACCTTCCGTCATGCGGAGGCCTCCCGTGTCGAGGTGAGCGTGGACGCGACCGCCGTGCTGCCGGACGGCCGGGACGCCGTACGGCTGACCGTCGTGGACGACGGCGTGGGCATCCCGGAGGGCGGGCGGCGCAGCGGGCTGCGTAACCTCGCCCGGCGCGCCGAGTCCCTGGGGGGTGCGAGCTGGTTCGGCCCGGGGACACCGGAGGGCGGCGGCACGAAGGTGACCTGGCAGGTGCCCCTGTGACGTGGCGCCGGCCCCGGGCAGGCCGGCCGGAGCGGCGCGGGCGGTACCGGTGCGAGCGGTGGCCGCACAGGCCGGACGCCCGGGTGCGAGGGCCGCGGTGGCGGCTTCAGCGGGTGGCGAGGATCCGCTCGATGACGACCGCCACACCGTCCTCGTCGTTGGTCAGCGTCACTCCGGAGGCGGCGGCCACGGCGGCGGGGTGGGCGTTGCCCATGGCGAAGGAGGCGCCGGCCCAGGTCAGCATCTCCACGTCGTTGGGCATGTCCCCGAAGGCCACCACCTCGGCCGGGCCGATTCCCCGTTCCGCGCAGCACTCGGCCAGGGTCCGGGCCTTCGAGACTCCGAGGCCGCTGATCTCCAGCAGGGCGGTCGGGCTCGACCGGGTGAACGAAGCGCGGTCCCCCGCGATCTCACGGGCGAGCGAGAGGAAGGAGTCCGGGGCCATCTCGGGGTGATGGGCGAGGACCTTCAGCACGGGCGCACCGGTACCCGGAACCTCTTCGTGGAGCAGTTTCTCCGCCACGGCGACCGTGGCGCCCGGGTCCATGTGGAACGGCGGATAGGCGGGCTCGTAGTGGATACCGGTGGTCAGCTCGACGGCGAACGACACACCGGGGGCGGCGTCGCGGAGGACGGCGACGACGTCGAGGGCGGTCTCACGGGCCAGGGGGTGGACCGTGACCAGGCTGGCATCGTGCAGGTCGGCGACGGCTGCGCCGTTCGCGCAGATCGCCATCCCGTGGCCCTGGACGACGGGACTCACGACGTTCATCCAGCGAAGGGGCCTTCCCGTGACGAAGAAGACCTCGATCCCCGCCTCCTCGGCGGCCGACAGGGCGGCGACCGTGCGGTCGGACAAGGTCTTGTCGTCGCGCAGAAGGGTGCCGTCCAGGTCGGTGGCGATCAGCCGGGTCACGGCAGGCAGGGGCGAATCGGTCGCTGAGGTCACCCGCCCATTCTCCCGTACGAGGTCGCACGGGCGTGCAGAGGGGCGCACATCTGAGAGTGTGAGCGGCTGAGCTGCGGTAACTGACAGAGGCATATGCCAAAGGCTTCGGGGGTCCGGGCGCCGGTTCCGGTGCGGCCTTCCGTGGGTGCGGCACCCGGTCCGGAGCAGGGCGCGGGAGCCGCGGCGCCCGGTGCCGGCGGCCGGGTAGGGAGCCGGGCGCCTGCGGGGCATCCGGGCGCCGATGCCGCCGGAGGGCGGCGGGGCAGGGGCAGGGGCAGGTGAGCAGGTGGTCGGGTGAGCAGGGTGGTCAGGTGAGCTGCGACAGGGCTTCGGTGGCGATCCGCTCGAACACCTTGGTGTCCACGTCGAAGACGGAGTCCGGCTCCGGCCGGTGGACGACGATCTCGGTGAAGCCGAGGTCGAAGTGGGTTCCGGCGAAGTCCACGAACGCGTCGAGCGAACGCAGCGGGTCACCCGGGGTGAAGCCGGTGAGGAGGATCTTGTCCAGCGCGGCCACGTCCCGGCCCACCTCCTCGCAGGCCGCGCCGAACCGCGAGAGCTGACCGCTGATGGCCGCGACGGACTGCTCCGGGGTGCCGTCCTCGAACAGCTTCGGGTCACCCGTGGTCACCCACGCCTGGCCGTGCCGGGCGGCGAGCCTCATGCCGCGCGGTCCGGTGGCGGCGACCGCGAAGGGAATCCGGGGTCGCTGCAGGCAGCCGGGGATGTTGCGGGCCTCGTTCGCGTCGTAGAACCTGCCCTCGTGTGTCACGGACGGCTCGCGGAGCAACCGGTCGAGGAGCGGGACGAACTCGTCGAAGTGGTCGGCCCGCTCACGCGGGGTCCACGGTTCCTCGTCGCCACGCCGCAGTGTGGTGGCGTCGAAGCCGTTCCCGCCCGCGCCGATTCCCAGTGTGATCCGCCCGCCGGAGACGTCGTCGAGCGTGATGAGGTCCTTGGCGAGTGTCACGGGATGCCGGAAGTTCGGCGAGGTTACGAGAGTACCCAGTCGCATACTCTGCGTAGCTGTCGCCGCTGCGGTCAACGTGGGTACCGCCCCGAACCACGGGCCGTCCCGGAAGGTGCGCCAGGAGAGGTGGTCGTAGGTGTAGGCGGTGTGAAACCCGAGGTCTTCGGCGTGCTGCCAGACCTTCTGTCCCTCGCCCCACCTGTGGATGGGAAGGATTACGGTGCTCAGTCGCATGCCTGCGACCCTATGTTCTGGTGACTGCGAGCAATGCTGAGGGACTTCTACTACATCCCGGTGCGTTGCCAGATCGCGGTGAGCGCGGAAACGGGGTCGGTGTCGGCCGGTGCCGCCGGCCACCATTGGCCGTCGTCGTCCTCGAGGTAGGGGTACCAGCGGGCGTCGGGCCCCAGGCGCAGCTGGATGCCGTGGTCGGGGAGGGTGAGGCGGTTGCGCCAAGCCCTGAGGCGGACGGGGGTGTCCGTCATCTGGGCGAAGGCCGTGGTCAGGCCGGTACGGGCTGCCGTCATCGCCGACGGTCGCGGGCTGTGGGGCTGTTCGGCAACGGTGATGCCGGTGGGGCCGCCGTGGCGCCATGCGCGGGTGAGGCGGGCGAAGGAAGTGGGGTTGGCGCCGGTGTTCTGGATCAGGTGGTGGAACCACTCGGGCCCGGGGCCGCTCGCCGCTATGCGCACGGCGTCCTGGCGCTGGGTCAGGTGCAGGGTGCTGGCGTCGCCCGACAGCAGCCGTGCCGCGCGTGCTGAGACATCGGTCATCAGGCGCTCCAGGTCGGCGCCGTTGAGGCCGCTGCCGGCCGGTGGGGGGACCGGCAGCGCGGCGTCGAGGGCGGACGGTTCGGGCAGGCCGGGCCACCCCGGGGCGTGCTCGGTCCGGGCGGTCCACGCGGCGTAGGCTCCGGCCGCGTGGACACCGGCCGGAGCGGGCGGGGCGTCCGTGGTGCGGCCCGCTGTCCGGCGTGCGCGCAGTTCTGCCAGGACGTCGTCCCGTCCGCGGCCCCGCAGTGCGAACAGTACGAACGGGTCGTCGTCGATGGTGGCGGTGATGGCGTAGCAGAGTGCGGCGGCGTGTTTACAGGGATGGCCCCAGTCGGGGCAGGAGCATTCGGGGTCGAACTCGGTGGGTTGCGGGAGGAGGGGGACGCCGGCGTGGCGGGCGTCGTCGATGAGCTCTGCGGGCATCTCACCGTCGAGGAGTGCCGCGAGATGCCCTGCTCGGGCCGCGATGGCGTCGAGAAGGGTGTGCCACTGGGCGTCGGTGAGCACGGGCAGGTGGACGGCGGAGCGGTACGGGCGCGGATGGCTGCCCTGGACGGCGGCCTTGACCTGGCCGGGGGCGATGGTGACCGTGCCGACCATGTCCTTGCGGGCGTAGGTGCGTCCGCGGGACAGCCGCCCCGAGTCCAGGGTGGAGTTCTCCAGGGCCGTCACCCATGCCCGGCCCCACCACGTCGCCGCGAAGGCACGTCTGCCGCGGCCAGGTGCACGGCGGGGGCCGGGGACGGACGCGCTCATGACTGCCTCCCCAGGGTGACGAGCTCGGCGAGGTCGGCGTCGGACAGTTCGGTCAGAGTGGCTTCGCCGGAGCCGACGACGGCGTCGGCGAGTGCCCGCTTGGATTCCAGCAGTTTCGCCACCCTGTCCTCTACGGTGCCTTCGGCGATGAGCTTGTGGACCTGTACGGGCTTGTCCTGGCCGATGCGGTAGGCGCGGTCGGTGGCCTGGTCCTCGACGGCAGGGTTCCACCAGCGGTCGTAGTGCACGACGTGGGTGGCGCGGGTGAGGTTGAGGCCGGTGCCGGCCGCCTTCAACGACAAGAGGAAGACCGGCACTTCGCCTCGCTGGAAGCGTTCCACCATCTCCTCGCGTGCGGCGACGGGCGTGCCGCCGTGCAGGAAGAGGGTGGGGATGCCTCGTTCCGCGAGATGTCTCTCCAGCAGCGCCGCCATCTGCTTGTACTGGGTGAAGACCAGTACTGACTCGCCCTCGGCGGTGATGGTGTCGACGAGTTCGTAGAGGAGGGCGAGTTTGCCCGAGCGGCCGTGCAGGGGGGTGGACTGGCGCAGGTACTGGGCGGGGTGGTTGCAGATCTGCTTCAGCGCGGTGAGGAGCTTGAGAATCAGTCCGCGACGGGCGATGCCGTCGGCTTCGGCGATCTTCGCCATGGTCTCGCGGACCACCGCCTCGTAGAGGCTCGCCTGCTCGGCGGTGAGCGGGACGACGCGGTCGGTCTCGGTCTTGGCGGGCAGTTCGGGTGCGATGCCCGGGTCGGACTTCCGGCGGCGCAGCAGGAACGGGCGGACGAGGCGGGACAGCCGCTCGGCGGCCTGCGGGTCCTCGCCCGACTCGATCGCGCGGGCGTGGCGGTCACGGAAGGCGGCGAGCGGGCCGAGGAGCCCGGGGGTGGTCCAGTCGAGGAGCGCCCACAGCTCGGAGAGGTTGTTCTCCACGGGTGTGCCGGTGAGGGCGACGCGGGCGCGGGCGGGCAGGGCTCGCAGTTCGCGGGCGGTGACGGCATAGGGGTTCTTGACGTGCTGGGCCTCGTCGGCGGCGATCAGCGACCAGGCGCTCTCGGCGAGGGCGTCCCGGTCGCGGCGCAGCACACCATAGGTGACCAGGACGATCTCGTCCCCGGCCAGGTCCTTCAGGTGGCGGTCGCCGCCGTGGTAGCGGCGCACGGGGGTGGCGGGCGCGAACCGGGCGGCCTCGCGCTGCCAGTTGCCGAGCAGGGAGGTGGGGCAGACGACGAGGGTGGGGCCCGCGGTGGCGGGGTCGGTCTGGCGGTGCAGGTGCAGGGCGAGCAGGGTGATCGTCTTGCCCAGGCCCATGTCGTCGGCGAGGCAGCCGCCGAGGCCGAGCTCGCACATCTCCGCCAGCCAGGCAAGAGCACGCTTCTGGTAGTCGCGCAGCGTGGCCTTCAGGGCGGCGGGCTGGGTGGCGGGAGTACGGGATTCGGGTTCACGGATACGGGCGACGAGGTCGCTGAGCGCCCCGACCGCAGCACAGGTGATCTTCTCCCCGTCCCGCTCCACCTCGCCGGTCAGCGCGGCACTCAGGGCCTCCATGGGAGTGAGCGGTTCCATCCGGCGGCGTCGGGCGCGTGCCACCAGCTTCGGGTCGGCGACCACCCACTGGTCGCGCAACCTGACGAGCGGACGGCGTGCCTCGGCGAGGGCGTCCATCTCGGCCTCGGTGAGCGGCTCACCGCCGAGCGAGAGCTGCCAACGGAAGTCGAGGAGGGCGTCGGCGTCGAGCAGACCACCGGCACTGGAGCCGGGCGCGGTGCGCTGCCCGATCTCGGCAGTCGCGCTGAGCGCCTTGACCAGCTCGCGTGGCCAGTGCACGTCGATACCGGCGGCGCGCAGCGTGTCGGTGGCGTCGCCCAGCAGGTCGAACGCCTCGTCGTCGGTAAGCCGCAGCTGGTCCGGAGCGGCGTCCTTCAGCAGCCGGTCGAGCGGAGGCCAGACGCGGGCGCCTCGGCGCAGTGCGAGCAGCGTCTCGGTCTCGGCGCGAGGGCCCAGGAGGCGCTCGGTCTCGGACGGCTCGTTCCACAACCGTGCGGCTTCTACGACGAGCGCCGGATCCGCCGCGGTGTGCAACTGCAGAACGGCCCGGAACTGCCGGCGCCTCCCTTCGGGCAGGTCGACACGCAGCGAGACGCCGACGTCGGCGGTGAACGCGGCGGCGGTCTCCTCGGCCCACTCGCGCAGGACGGGCACGGCACGCGCCTCGCGCCAGGCGTACGGCAGCGCCCCCATCGCGAGCGGCGCGGCCGGAGTACGCACCAGGTCGTCCGCGACCGCGTCGCAGAACTGGCGTACCAGCGCGCCCGGTTCCGCGATGCGCAGTGGAGCCGGGCCGGGTTCGGGCAGGCAGTGGGCGTGGGGTGGGAAGGCGGCGCCGAGGTCGTCCAGCGTCTGCCGCTGTACGGCGGTGAGGGGACCCGCCTGCCACGTGTCGTAGCCGGCGTCGGTGAGGGCCGGATGGAGACGGCCGTCGGCGAGCAACCGCAGCGCGAAGCGGGAGGCGGCTTGCCAGGCCGCGGCGGACGGGTGCGCCGGCCGGGCGTCGGCCAGGGCGGCGACAGCGACGGCGGCGGACAGCGCATAGCCCTCGACTCGGCGGCGCCGGACCGACCGGCCGTGCGGCAGCACCAGTTCCACCGACTCGGATTCGATGCCCTCGGGCACTGTGCCGTCTGCCCCCGCTGCCCCGGTGGGCTTCCAGAGCAGCAGTCGTCCCAGGCGGGCGGGTTCGCCGGGCAGGAACACCGCCGCCCAGCCGCCGTCGAGCAGGGCGGCCGCGAAAGCGGTTGCCTCCGGTGTGGCGAGTGGTGGCGTGATCCTTGTGCTGGTGCGTGGTTCTCGTACGACGATCCGTGCCACGCCCATTCGCCCCATCGTGTTCCAGGCGGTCCTCGTCGCGTCCCGCTCACCAGGCAGGCTCATAATGGCGGGTCGGCGCAGTCTTGCTCAAACCCGGCATCTGAGAGGGGCAGCTGTGATAGCTGACCCAGAGCAATCCTCGCAGGTCAGTATGCGATAGGTGAAAAGGCCTTGACTGAGGTCACGAGGGTGCCCAGACGCAGGCGCGTGGTGGCCGCGGCGGCCGCGGTCAGCGTGGGAACCGCTCCGAACCACGGGCCGTCGCGGAAGGTGCGCCAGGCCAGGTGGTCGTAGGTGTAAGCGGCGTGGAACCCCAGGTCCTCGGCCTGTCGCCACGCCTCCCGCCCCGTGTCGAGCCAGCGGTGGATCGGCAGAATCACGGTGCTCAGACGCATGGTGACGAGGATACGGCTCGGACCATGAGCCTTCTCGGGCAGGCGGCTGTCGGAAAGTCTCTTCGAGCCCCGCCCGCCGTGCTCCCCGCTCCGGGAAACCATGCTTGGGAAACCATGCCCCCGCCGTGTCCGCGCGAGGACGCGGGTCTGACGCGAGAGCCCGGACGTCGTGCGCGGGGAGGCCATGACCGGGGCGGCGGCCGCGGGGGCGTGCCCAGGGGCGGGCAGGGTGGCGGGACGACGCCGGGGCCGGCGCCACTCGGCCGGCCGGCCGCATGGCCGAGGGGCCGGTTCCGTCACCCGGACAGGCGCAGGAAGGCGGGCGGCACGGCATCGGTGAGCCACACCCCGTTGGCGCTGACGTGGAAGACGTGTCCGGCCCGGTGCATGGCTCCCGCGTCCACCGTGAGGACGACGGGCTTGCCGCGCCTGGCCCCCACGCGGACGGCTGTCTCGCGATCGGGTGAGAGGTGGACGTGGTGGCGGTTCATGGGGCGCAGCCCTTCGGCGCGGATCGCGGCCAGGGAGCCGGCCACGGTGCCGTGGTGGAGGTACGGGGGCGGCTCGGCCGGAGGCAGGCCGAGGTCGACCTCGACGGAATGGCCCTGGTTCGCCCTGATCCGTTCACCCGCCACGGTGAAGCGCCGCTTGTCGTTCACCGCCACCACGTGGTCGAGCTCCTGCCGGGTGATGGTGAACCCGTGCCGCGCGCAGGCGCGCAGCAGATCGTCCACGGCCACCCAGCCCTGAGGATCGAGCTCGAGACCGATCCGGGCAGGTTCATGCCGCAGATGCTTCGAGAGGTACTTGGACACCTTGACGGTGCGTCGCTCGTCCATCCCGTCAGAGTGCCCCGGCCGCGGTCTGCGGCGCACCCCGATTTCATTCGATGTTTTCGCTGTTCCCCGATGTGCGGATGTTTGGTCCACAGCCAACTTGCCTTATCCACAGGCTTTTTGGCGAATCTGTGGACAAGTCAGTTTCTATATGCGTCATTTGAGAAACAGGTCAAAGTTTCAGGGGATATGACCGATATCGGGGGTTGTGTTCCTCAATAGGGCCACAGATCAACGCAGTCGCGGAACTTCCGCCGCAGACAACCGCGTTGCTCCTCCAGGGCATGCCCGTGCAGCAAAGGCGCTCCCTGAAAGGCGACTTCCGCCTCCGACCGCCCAACTCCTCACAGCCCTAGAGCGGCGGCCGGAGCCGCGCGACACCACGGAGCAGCCGTGGGCTGACCCGGTGCAGCAGCCGAGCCCCGCGGGCCTCCGGTGTCACCGGCACCACGGCCCGGTTGTGCACCACGGCTTCCAGGACGGCTCGGGCGACCTTCCGCGCCGGGTAGTTGCGCCTCGCGTACAGCCCAGCGGTCCGCTTCCGCAGGCGGGCCTCCTCCTCGGCGTCCACCCCGGCGAAGTGGGCGCTTCCGGTGATGGCAGTGTCGACGAATCCCGGGCACACGGCGGAGACGCCGATCGAGCGATCGCCGAGTTCGGCTCGCAGACACTCGCTGAGCATCAGCACGGCCGCCTTCGAGGTGCTGTAGGCGGACAGCACCCGTGAGGGCTGATAGGCGGCGGCGGAAGCGATGTTGACGATATGGCCGCCCTCTCCACGATCCGCCATCTGCCGGCCGAAGAAGCGGCAGCCGTGGATCACACCCCAGAGATTGGTGTCGAGCACCCTGCGCCAGTCCTCGCCGGTGGTGTCCAGGAAGGATCCGGCCAGCCCGATCCCCGCGTTGTTCACCAGGACGTCCAGGACGCCGTGTTCGGCGGCGACCCGGGTCGCCAGCTTCTCCATCGCCGACTCGTCCGAGACGTCGGCCACCTCGCCCCACGCCCCGGCCGCCCCGGCGTCGACGACGCCCTCCACCGTCTCCGCGAGTGCTTCCGCGTCGCGGTCGACGACCACCACGCGGGCTCCGGCCTCCCCGAACGCCATTGCCGTGGCCCGGCCGATGCCCGAAGCCGCACCCGTCACCAGGACCAGCTGCCCGCCGAAGCGCCTGGCGTGACCGTGGGTGGCCGTCGCCACGGACCGCCGGGGAGCGACGGGGCCGTCCGCGGGCGCGTCTTCCACGGCGGTCACGAACTCGGTGATCCAACGGGTGAGTTGCTCGGGCCGCTTGCGTGGCACCCAGTGCTTCGCCGGGAGGGAGCGGCGCACCAGGCGGGGTACCCAGGTGTCCAGTTCGTCGTGGAGCGAGGGCGAGAGGAAGGCGTCCCCGGTCGGCGTGATCAGCTGCACCGGGACGTGCGCGTACGCGTCCTCGCGCGGGTGGCGCAGACGGGACTTGATGTTGTCGCGGTAGAGCCAGGTGCCGTGTGCCGCGTCCCTGGGGAGTGAGGGTGTCGGGTACCCCTCCGTGGACACCTTCTCCATACGACGCAGAATGCCTGGCCACCGCCTGCCCAGAGGCCCCCGCCAGGCCAACTCGGGCAGGACCGGCGTGTGCAGCGCGTACACGTACCAGGACTTGGCGCCCTGGCCGAGCAACTGGCCCAGACGGCGCGGGTCAGGACGGGAGACGCGCTGCTTGATCCAGTGGCCGAAGTGATCGAGCGACGGACCGGACATCGAGGTGAACGAGGCGATCCTGCCCCTCGTCCGCTCCACCGTCGCGAACTCCCATGCCTGGACCGAACCCCAGTCGTGGCCCACGACGTGGACCGGCCGGTCCGGGCTCACCGCGTGTGCGACGGCCAGGAAGTCGTCGGTCAGTTTCTCCAGCGTGAAGCCGCCGCGCAGCGGACGGGGAGCGGTCGATCCGCCGTGGCCGCGGACGTCGTAGAGCACGACGTGCCAGTCGTCGCGGAGCCGCCCGGCGACCTCCGACCAGACTTCCTTGCTGTCCGGGTAACCGTGGACGAGCACGATCGTCGGCCGGTCCGGGTCCCCCAACTCGGCCACGCACAGGTCGATTCCGCCCGTGCGCACCCGGCGCTCGCGTGCCCCTCGCAGGTCCATGCCGCCTCCTCGTCCGATGCCGCCGCCGCGGTGGGGGCGGCCGTCGTCGCGGTACTCGTCCGCGACGTGACACCGGTGCAATCTGGCAACGGGTCTTCCACCCCGTCAAGAGGGGGTCCGGACCTGTGGACGGGAGCCTGTGGACAAGGTCCCCGGGTCGGGACGCGGGCCGCCCCCTCACCGCCACCCGGTGCGACGGCCTCCCCGGGTCCTCGCCGGATGCGGGGCCAGCTCACCGTCCGCGCCTCCGCTCACCGTCCGCGCCTCCGGGGGGCGAAGCCCGCTCACCGCCGGCGCGGACGAGGGCCCTTACGGGCTCGTACGCCTGGAGTCGGACGTGGATACAGCCGTCTGGTCTGACGACTGCCGGAGGTCCGGCCACTACCTTCGAACATGTGACTGTGATCGCAACCGAAAGCCTGAGCAAGCGGTTCCCGAGGGTGACCGCTCTTGACCGGCTGTCCCTGGACATCGGCCCCGGTGTGACCGGCCTGGTGGGTTCCAACGGCGCCGGCAAGTCCACACTGATCAAGATCCTTCTGGGTCTGTCCCCCGCCACCGAAGGCCGGGCGGCGGTGCTCGGGCTGGATGTCGCCACGGAGGGATCCGCCATCCGGGAGCGGGTCGGGTACATGCCCGAGCACGACTGCCTGCCGCCCGACGTCTCGGCGACCGAATTCGTCGTCCACATGGCGCGGATGTCCGGACTGCCTCCCACAGCCGCCCGTGAGCGCACCGCGGACACCCTGCGCCACGTCGGGTTGTACGAGGAGCGCTACCGCCCGATCGGCGGGTACTCGACCGGTATGAAGCAGCGGGTGAAGCTGGCCCAGGCCCTGGTCCACGACCCGAAGCTCGTCCTGCTCGACGAGCCGACGAACGGACTCGACCCGGTCGGCCGCGACGAGATGCTCGGACTGATCCGCCGGGTCCACTCCGACTTCGGCATCTCGGTGCTGGTCACATCGCACCTCCTGGGCGAGCTCGAGCGGACCTGTGACCACGTCGTCGTCATCGACGGCGGAGCGCTGCTGCGTTCCAGTTCCACCAGCGACTTCACCCGGAGCACCACGACCCTGGCCGTCGAGGTCACCGACAGCGACACCCACCCGGACGGGACCGACGCCCTGCGGCGCGAACTCGTTGCGGCGGGCGTCACGTTCGTGGGCCACGACGGGCTGGACACCGAAGGGCTGCCGGGGGCGGGGCACATCCTCCTGGTGGAGGCGACGGGCGAGGAGACGTACGACCTGGTCCGCGACGGCGTGGCCCGCCTGGGCCTGGGGCTCGTACGGATGGAACAGCGGCGCCACCACATCTCCGAGGTGTTCCGCACCGACGCGTCCCGGCCGGCCGGTGCCGTGACCGCGGGAGTCGTACAGCAGAAGGGGAGCGGCCGCGATGAGCACTGAGACCACGAGGTCAGGGACCGCGAGCGGAGGAGACGCCTCCCGGATCCACAACATCGGATACCGCTCCTACGACGGTGTCCGACTCGGCCGGGCCTACGCGCGGCGCTCCCTCTACTCGCAGTCCCTGCGCGGTTCGTTCGGGCTGGGCAGGTCCGCGAGGTCGAAGGTGCTGCCGATGCTGCTGTGCGGGGTGATGTGCCTGGTGGCACTGGTCCTCGTCGCGGTCGCCGTGGCCGCGCCCAACATGACGGATCTTCCCATCGCCTACACGGACTTCGCGATCTATCTGCAGGCCGTGATCGGGCTGTTCATCGCCTCCCAGGCACCCCAGTCCGTGTCCCGGGACCTCCGGTTCAAGAGCGTGCCGCTCTACTTCTCCCGGCCGATCGAACGCGTCGACTACGTGGCCGCCAAGTTCGCGGCCATGGCGTCGGCCCTGCTGATCCTCACGGGTCTCCCGCTGATCATCCTGTACGTGGGCGCGCTGCTGGCCAAGTTCGACTTCGCCGACCAGACAAAGGGCTTCGGACAGGGGATGGTCTCGGTGGCGCTGCTCTCCGTGCTGTTCGCCGGACTCGGACTGGTGGTCGCCGCACTCACCCCCCGCAGGGGCTTCGGGGTGGCCGCCGTGATCGCCGTACTGACGATCACCTACGGAGCGGTCTCCACGGTCCAGGCCATCGCCTGGCAGACGGGATCGCCCGGTGCGGTGACCTGGCTGGGGATGTTCTCGCCCATCACCCTGATCGACGGGGTGCAGACCGCCTTCCTCGGCGCGGACTCCGCCTTCCCGGGCGGTGAGGGGCCCGGCGCGGCCGCCGGAGTGGTCTATCTGATCGTCGTCCTCGCGCTCGTGGCCGGCTCGTACGCCGTGCTGATGCGCCGCTACCGGAGGGTCGGACTGTGACCACCATCGAGATCGACCACACCTCCCGCTGGTTCGGGAACGTGGTCGCGGTCAACGACGTCAGCATGACCGTGGGCCCCGGCGTCACCGGGCTGCTCGGGCCCAACGGGGCCGGCAAGTCCACCCTGATCAACATGATGGCCGGGTTCCTGGCCCCGTCGACCGGCACGGTGAAGCTGGACGGCTCGCCG
This sequence comes from Streptomyces sp. NPDC059166, assembly GCF_042755185.1. Lineage (NCBI taxonomy): Bacteria > Bacillati > Actinomycetota > Actinomycetes > Kitasatosporales > Streptomycetaceae > Streptomyces > Streptomyces sp. NPDC059166. Next base: position 275,178 of record NZ_JBHZCI010000001.1, read on the forward strand.
ATCTGGCGCAACGAGACGGTCTACCGGGCGATCGGGATCGTGCCTGAACGGGAGGGCATGTACGACTTCCTGACCGGCCGGGAGTTCGTCGTGGCCAACGCCGAACTGCACGGGCTCGGTGACGCGGCCGCCCGGAAGGCACTGGCGACGGTCGAGATGGAGTACGCCCAGGACCGCAAGATCGCGACCTACAGCAAGGGCATGCGCCAGCGGGTGAAGATGGCGTCCGCGCTGGTTCACGACCCTTCGGTGCTGCTGCTCGACGAGCCCTTCAACGGCATGGACCCGCGCCAGCGGATGCAGCTCATGGACCTCCTGCGCCGGATGGGAGCGGAGGGCCGTACGGTGCTCTTCTCCTCACACATCCTCGAGGAGGTCGAGCAGCTCGCCTCGCACATCGAGGTGATCGTGGCGGGCCGGCACGCCGCGTCCGGTGACTTCAGGAAGATCCGCCGGCTGATGACCGACCGGCCCCACCGCTACCTCGTGCGGTCCAGCGACGACCGGGCCCTCGCGGCCGCGCTCATCGCGGACCCCTCGACGGCGGGGATCCAGGTCGACGTGTCGGAACGGGCCCTGCTCATCCAGGCCGTGGACTTCGGGCGGTTCACGACCCTGCTGCCCGCGGTCGCACGCGAGCACGGCATCCGGCTGCTCACGGTCTCCCCGTCCGACGAGTCCCTCGAATCGGTCTTTTCCTACCTCGTAACGGCCTGAGTAGTGGCCGATAAGGAGCTGTGAAGCGTCATGTACGACCCCACAGTCGCTCGGCTCACCTACCGGGCACTGCTCGGGCGGCGCCGGGCCGCCATCCTGTTCGTCCTGCCGGTCCTCCTGGTGGCCATCTCCGTGGCGGTGCGGGCGTTCGCCGGAGCCGATGACGGCGTCGCGTCGGGGGTGCTGGGCGGTTTCGCCATCGCGACGATGGTCCCGCTGATCGGCGTCATCGCGGGCACCGGTGCCATCGGGCCGGAGATCGACGACGGGTCCATCGTCTACCTGCTGGCCAAGCCGGTGAAGCGGCCCACGATCATCTTCACCAAGCTGATCGTCGCCGTCGCCGTGACGATGCTCTTCTCCGCACTGCCGACGCTGGTCGCGGGCCTGATCCTCAACGGCAACGGTGGGCAGATCGCCGTGGCGTACACGATCGCGGCGCTCGTCGCCTCCATCGCGTACAGCGCGCTGTTCCTGCTGCTCGGCACCGTCAGCCGGCACGCCGTCGTCTTCGGGCTGGTCTACGCGCTCGTCTGGGAGGCCCTCTTCGGCAGCCTGGTGCCGGGAGCCAGGACGCTCAGCGTCCAGCAGTGGTCCCTCTCGGTCGCCGAGAAGGTGGCGGGGGACGGCCTGGTGACATCGGACGTCGGACTTCCGCTCGCCACCGTCCTGCTGGCCGGAGTCACCGTGGCGGCCACCTGGTACGCGGGCCAGAAGCTGCGGACGCTGAAGCTCGCCGGCGAGGAGTGACCGGCGGGACACCGTGCGACCCCCGTCCGCCGGACGGGGGTCGTCCATGTCGTGGGACGCCTCGCGTAACCATGTGCTTATCGGTTCGTTGGGCCGGGTGCGTGGAGGCGGCTGGAATCCGTGGCGTCGAGCTTTCGTGAATTCGGGGAATGCCGGTCGTGGTGAGGCGGGTGCCCGCCCGGCCGGTCATCGAGTGAGTGGCAACCGTGAGCGTCCTCCGCCCTCGCAGCCCGGGGACAGGGCGTCCGTCGCCGTACCCGCGCACGAAAGGCATCCCCATGCCCACGGAAGTCGCCCTGCTCGAATCCCATGCTCTGCGTGCCGAGCAGATGGGGCGCGTCGAAGCCCTCGACAAGGTCAAGATTCTTGTCATGCTCCCTGATGGAATTCACCTTCGCACAGAGGAGGTCGCGTGCTACTTCGAAGTATCCACAGCCTCGGTCCGGAGGCTTACGGACCGCCATCAGCAGGAGTTGTCCAGCAATGGAATGAGGCTGCTACGCGGTTCTGAGCTGCAATCCTTCCATAGCGACATGCTGTCGCTATGGGCGGTCGAAGGGCTGGGGAGTTATCCACAGGCTGCCACGCGGCTGAGGCTCTACACCCGCAGGACCGTACTCAACATCGCGATGCTTCTTCGCGACAGCGACATCGCGCGCAGTGTCCGGACCCATCTGCTCGACGCGGAGGAGGACCTCAGGGCCTCGTACGTCTCGCTCGAACGGCGGGTCACCCGCATCGAGGGCTGCCTCGCCGGTGTGGGCAGCGCGCTCCAGGAGCTGGGCCCGGTGCTCGGCCGCATGTCGCAGCGGCTCGACGTCATCGACCGGAAGACGGACGTCACCCATCAGGTCATCGGCGCCCTCGGCGTCAGGCTCACCGACGTCTCCCAGGACGTCGTCCGGCTGGACGCACGGCTGAGCGAACTCGCCCGTCTGCTGCGGGAGGTGGGAGGCGGGCAGCGCGCCGGCTGATCCGCCGGGACCGCAGGCTCCGGGCCCCCGGGGGGCGAACCGCCGCTGGGGGCCCGGAGAACCGGGCGCTACGGGCGCGAGGAGGTGCGCAGGAGCTCTTCCAGCACCAGCGCGATGCCGTCGTGCTCGTTCGAAGCGGTGATCTCGTGCGCCACGGCCTTCAGGTCGTCGTGCGCGTTGGCCATGGCCACCCCGTGCTGCGCCCAGCCGAACATCGGGATGTCGTTGGGCATGTCGCCGAAGGCCAGGGTGTCCGAGGCCTTGAGACCCAGTCGGCGTGCGGCCAGCGAGAGGCCCGTCGCCTTGCTGAGACCCAGTGGCAGGATCTCGACGACACCCGGTCCGGCCATGACGACGTCCACCAGACTGCCGACGGCCTGCCGGGCGGCCTGCGCCAGGGCGTCGTCGTCGAGCTCCGGGTGCTGGATGTAGACCTTGTTGAGCGGAGCGGTCCACATCTCCGCGGGGTCGTTCATGAAGACGGCGGGCAGCGGCCCTTCCTGCACCCGGTACCCCGGGCCGACCAGCACCTCTCCCTCGAGGCCGTCGCGGCTCGCCGCCAGGGCGAGCGGGCCGACCTCCGCCTCGATCTTGGAGAGTGCCAGCCCGGCGAGCTGCCGGTCCAGGGTGAGCGAGGTCAGCAGCTTGTGCTCGCCCGCGTGGTAGACCTGTGCGCCCTGTCCGCACACCGCGAGGCCCTCGTAGCCCAGGTCGTCCAGGATGTGCCTGGTCCAGGGAACCGCCCGGCCGGTGACGACGATGTGCGCCGCACCGGCCGCGGTCACCGTGGCCAGCGCCTCCCGGGTGCGAGGGGAGACGGTGTGGTCGTCGCGCAGCAGGGTGCCGTCGAGATCGGTCGCGACGAGCTTGTACGGGAAGCTCACTTGGAGACCGGCTCCAGAAGCTCGCGACCGCCCAGGTACGGGCGGAGCACCTCGGGCACGCGCACCGAGCCGTCGGGGAGCTGGTGGTTCTCCAGGATCGCCACGATGGTGCGCGGAACGGCGCAGAGGGTGCCGTTCAGTGTGGCCAGCGGCTGGACCTTCTTCCCGTCACGCATGCGGACGGAGAGCCGGCGCGCCTGGAAGCCGTCGCAGTTCGACGCGGACGTCAGCTCGCGGTACTTGCCCTGCGTCGGGATCCACGCCTCGCAGTCGAACTTCCGCGACGCGGAGGCGCCCAGGTCGCCGGTGGCGACGTCGATCACCTGGAACGGCAGCTCCAGGCCGGTGAGCCACTGCTTCTCCCACTCCAGGAGCCTGCGGTGCTCGGCCTCCGCGTCGGCGGGGTCGACGTAGGAGAACATCTCGACCTTGTCGAACTGGTGGACGCGGAAGATGCCCCGGGTGTCCTTGCCGTACGTGCCCGCCTCCCGGCGGAAGCACGGCGAGAAGCCCGCGTACCGCAGCGGCAGCTTGTCGGCCTCGATGATCTCGTCCATGTGGTACGCGGCGAGGGGGACCTCGGAGGTGCCGACGAGGTAGTAGTCGTCCTTCTCCAGGTGGTAGACGTTCTCCGCGGCCTGGCCGAGGAATCCCGTGCCCTCCATGGCGCGCGGACGCACCAGCGCGGGCGTCAGCATGGGGGTGAAGCCGGCCTCGGTGGCCTGGGCGATCGCCGCGTTGACCAGGGCCAGTTCCAGCAGCGCGCCGACACCGGTCAGGTAGTAGAAGCGCGAGCCGGAAACCTTCGCGCCGCGCTCCATGTCGATGGCGCCCAGCGCCTCGCCGAGCTCCAGGTGGTCCTTGGGCTCGAAGCCCTCGGCGCCGAAGTCGCGGATGGTGCCGTGGGTCTCCAGGACGACGAAGTCCTCCTCACCGCCGACCGGCACGTCCTCGTGGACGACGTTGCCGAGGAGCAGGAGGAGACGCTTGGCCTCGGCGTCGGCCTCGTCCTGTGCCGCGTCGGCCGCCTTCACCTCGGCCTTCAGCTGGTCGGCCTTCTTGAGGAGCTCTGCGCGCTCCTCCGGGGTGGCCTTGGGGATCAGCTTTCCGAGCGACTTCTGCTCGGAGCGGAGATCGTCGAAGCGGACGCCGGACGACCTGCGCAGCTCGTCGGCGGAGAGCAGGGCGTCGACGAGGGCGACGTCCTCTCCACGGGCGCGCTGGGAGGCGCGAACACGGTCGGGGTCCTCACGGAGCAGGCGAAGGTCAATCACCCCACAAGGCTACCGGTGCGGGGGTCCGCCGCTCGAACCGATATGAATGAGCGTGGCGCTTTGCCCTTATTGCCGGAAATGACAATTCTGAGTCGAATCCCGGATGGCGGGGGTCGCCGTTCGCCGGGCAGGGCATCTCGTCCGGAAGGGGAGCGTGCGCCTGTCCGGCGGGCATGCTACGACCTCTGCGGGCGCCGGGAGTTGGTGGACTCGGAGACGTTGTCCACAGGGTCGCATTGATCCAATTAGTTATCCACAGGCTGTGGGGTTGAGTCTGTGGATCTGGAGTAGATCGTTCCGAATCCGGCATCTCGATGCGTGGATTCGCTGATCAAACTCGATCTGCGCACTCATTCGAGTGTCATTCGGGTGGGATTGCCCGTCTCGATAAGTTGATCAATGCAATTCGGGCGGACGGCGGGGCTTGTGCCTCGATGGGGGATGAGGGGGTGCTGGGGTGATTTGTCGACCATGTCGTACCGAGGTGTCGACTTGTCCCCAGGCGGGAGGGAGTGCCTGTGGATAACTTCACCTCGCTGTGCGAAACGGAAACGGTCAGGCAGTACCGGGGTCGGCCCGTGCGCGATTCCACCGGCTGTTTCAAGGCCGGTCGTCCCCCGCCGGCTGTTTCACGGCCGGTCGTCTCCGCGCCGGTCGTCTCCGCGCCGTCGTCCCCCCGCCGGTCGTCTCCGCGCCGTCGTCCTCCCTCCGGTCGCAGGCCCGGGCTCGGGTCGGCCTGACGGTCCCCTGACCCCCGCCCCGCTGTCTCCCGCGGGGCCGATCCGGACAGCGCGTGGGCAGGCAGGGCTGCCCGTGGGCAGGGCAGCGCGGCGCCTGGGCACGGCAGGGCGGCGTGCGGCGACAGCGTGAGGGGCCCCGGAGGGGTGGGGGTCAGACCCGGCCGTCCTGGCTCCGGGCCAGCCAGTCCGAGGCCTCGGTGAAGTCCGTGTCCGACGTCCCGACGCGCAGCGGCCTCACCTCGTCGGGCGTCACGCCTGCCCGGGGGTACGAACCGAGGAAGCGCACATTCGGGCAGATCCGCTTCAGCCCCATCAGCGCCTCGCCGACGCGGCGGTCGGCGATGTGGCCCTCCGCGTCCACGGCGAAGCAGTAGTTCCCGATGCCCTCCCCCGTCGGCCGGGACTGGATCAGCATCAGGTTGACCCCGCGTACGGCGAATTCCTGGAGCAGTTCGAGGAGCGCGCCCGGATGGTCGTCGCCGAGCCAGATGACCACGGAGGTCTTGTCGGCTCCGGTGGGTGCGGAGGGACGGGCGGGGCGCCCCACCAGAACGAAGCGGGTCTGTGCGTTCTCGGCGTCGTGGATCTCCGTCACCAGCGGTTCGAGGCCGTAGGTGGCCGCTGCGAACTCGCCCGCGAAGGCCGCGTCGTAGCGCCCCTCCTGGACCAGCCGCGCACCGTCCGCGTTGGAGGCGGCGGACTCCCACACCGCGTTCGGCAGGTGGTCCGCCATCCAGTTGCGCACCTGCGGCTGTGCCGCGGGGTGGGCCGTGACGGTCTTGATGTCCGAGAGCTTCGTCCCTGGGCGCACCAGCAGGGCGAAGGTGATCGAGAGCAGCACCTCGCGGTAGATCATCAGCGGGGCGCCGGTGGTCAGCTCGTCCAGGGTCGCGCTGATCCCGCCCTCGACGGAGTTCTCGATGGGCACGAGTGCTGCCGCGGCCTCACCGTTGCGCACCGCGTCGAGCGCGGCCGGCACCGAGACCATCGGGACGAGTTCACGGGTGGCGGCTTCGGGGAGGGTACGGAGGGCCACCTCGGTGAAGGTGCCTTCGGGGCCGAGGTAGGCGTAGCGCGTGGCTGACATACGGTCACCCTAATGGCCCGGCGGACGGGCCCGTGCGCCTCACGCCTCCAGCAGCCGCTGCCCCACGTACTCCCCGGACGCCGGTCCTCCGGGCACGGCGAACAGGCCGCTCGCCTCGTGCCGGATGAACGGCGAGAGCGCGTCCCCGCGGTCGAGTTTGCGCTGGACGGGGATGAAGCCCCTGAACGGATCGGCCTGCCAGCAGATGAAGAGCAGACCGGCGTCCGGGGTCCCGTCCTCCGCGATGCCGTCGTGGTACGAGAACGGGCGCCTCAGCATCGCGGCCCCGCCGTTCTTCTCCGGGGAGGAGATCCTGGCGTGCGCGTTGGCGGGGATCAGCGGCTTGCCGTCCGCCCCCGTCCTCTCCAGGTCCATGGCGGTGTCCTCGGTCCCGCCGCTGAGCGGGGCGCCGTCCGACTTCCGCCGGCCGATGACCTGTTCCTGGCGCTCGACCGGCAGGCCCTCCCAGTCGTCCAGCAGCATCCGGATCCGCCGGACGACGGCGTACGAACCGCCCTCCATCCAGGCGTACGCCGGTTCACCGCCGGACGGTACGAAGATCCGTTCCTCGAAGTCGCTCTCCCGGGGCTTCGGGTTGTTGGTGCCGTCCACCTGCCCCATGAGATTGCGGGTGGTCATCGGCCGGCCGGTGGCGCCCGGCGCACGGTTGAAGCCGTTCATCTGCCAACGGACGCGGGCAGCCGAGCCGGCCTCCTTCTGGAGGGCCCGCAGGGCGTGGAAGGCGACGAGCGAGTCGTTCGCGCCGACCTGCACCCAGAGGTCGCCCTCGGACCGCTTGGCGTCGAGCCGGTCGGAGGAGAAGGCGGGCAGGGGGTCCAGGGACGGTGGGCGGTGGGCGGCCAGGCCGGTGCGTGAGAAGAAGGTCCGCCCGAACCCGAAGGTGACCGTGAGGGACGACGGCCCGGCGTCCAGGGCCACTCCGGTGTCGTGCTCCCCGCCGCTCACGGCAGGTTCCCCGGCCATCAGACGCCCGGCCACGGCTGACCAGCGCCGCATCAGGGCGGCCGCTTCCCTGCGTCCCGCGCCGGGTGTCAGGTCGAAGGCGACGAGATGCCCGCGGGCCTGGAGCGGAGTGGTGATCCCCGCCTGATGTTTCCCGTGAAACATCGCCTCGGTCGAGCCGACCGTGGTCAGCGCCGTCGGAGCTTCGCCCCGGCTCGCGGCATAGCCTGCCGCGCCGCCTGCCGCGCCCAGGACGAGCCCCGCCGCCCCTGCGGCGCCCGCGCTGCCGATCAGCCGCCTCCGCGAGACGCCTCCGGGCACCTCCGGAGCCGGAGCGTCGTCGCGGGCTCCGGAGCCGCGGGGGTCCGTACGGTTGTCCTTCTTCTTGCTCACCCTGCTCAGCCGATCTTCACGTTCTTGTCGATGGTCGTCTGGTCGATGTCCGACGTGCGCACCGTCACGGCGACCTTCCAGTCACCCGCCATCGGGATCTGCACGCCGCTCGCGGTCCAGTGCCCCTCGGTGAGACGGTCCGGGGCGACGGGCAGCGGGCCGATCTGCTTGGACTCCAGGGTGAAGGAGAGTTTCACCTCGGGTACGTCCATCGGTGTCCGGTCCGGTGCGTCGACCCACAGGTGCACGCTGTTGGCGCCGGTACCGCCGGGGGTGATGTCCAGGCGGACGGTCCCCTTGCCGTTCGGGCCACCGGTGTCGAAGGGGAGGCTCAGACTCACCGGCCCGGCGGCCGCCGGAGCGGCCGCCGTCGTGGAGCCGCCCCTTGCGGCCTCCTCCTCGGTACGGCCCGGCTCGGTGGACGTCAGGATCGTCGTGACGACGAGCAGTACGACGGCGATGCCCGTCTCCACCATCACGGAGCGGCGCAGCCCCGAGCGGTCGGGGTCGGCGTCGCGCTCCCGCTTCACCTTCGTCGCCGTCAGCGCCGCCCGCTGGCGGGCGAGCTGGGCTGCGCGCTCCGGCGCCACCTCCTCGTCCCGCGGGGCGTCGGGCACGGACGCGGGCCGGCTCGCCGTGGTCTCCGGCTCCGGATCCACCGTGTCCGCCAGGCCGGCCGGGGCCGCGGAGCCAGCCGTTGCCTCCGGCTCCCCCGGACCGGCGAGGGCCTGGTGACCGCGCCCGACGAGGCGTCCCGTCCACCGCCGGGAGATCCACGCCACGCCGACGAGGACGGCGACCAGCCCCACCTTGACGAGCAGCAGCTGCCCGTACCGTGTACCGGTCAGCGCGGACCAGGTGCCGACCTGGCGCCACGACTGGTAGAGCCCGGTCGCGGTGAGGACCAGGACGCTGCCGAACGCCAGGCGGGAGAAGCGCCGTACCGCGTCGATCGGGAGGCCGGGTGTCCGGTGGAGGGCGATCAGCAGTGCGGCCAGCCCGCCCAGCCAGGCGGCGACGGCCAGCAGGTGCAGCACGTCGGCAGGCATGGCGATTCCCGGCTGGATGCCCGTCGAGGCGTGCTCGGCCAGGGCCCAGGTACCGGCGAGCCCGATCGCGATGACCAGCCCGCCCGTCGCGAGGCCGAAGGTGAGGTCCTTCCTCTCCCTCTCGTCCTCGCGCTTGGCGTACGCGCCGAAGAGGACGGCGATGAAGAGCGCCGAGGCTCCCAGCAGCAGCAGCCGGGAGACCAGTGCGGCCCCCGGTTTGGTGTCGAGGACGGACTGGAGGCCGGCGAGGTCGAAGGCGTCCCCGAGCTTTCCGGAACCCGTGTAGGGGTTGCGGAGGAAGAGCATGACCAGGGTCGCGGCGGTGATGGTGATCCAGCCGCGTACGACGAGGCGCTGCAGCGGCCGTGCGCCGGCCCCACGCTGCCAGCAGGCGAGCACGAAGGCCGATCCGCCGGCGAGCAGGATGAATCCGGCGTAGGCGGCGTAGCGTGCGATCCCGTAGAGCACGCCGACGAGTCCGCCGCCGGCCTCCCCCGAGGGAAGCGCGACGGTGGTCTCCGACGGTGCGCCGACGGAGAAGGTGAAGGCCCCCGAGACCGGGTGGCTGTCCGCCGACACGGCCTGCCAGGCCACGGTGTATGTCCCGTCGGGCAGCCCGCTGTGCAGCTTGACGCCGTACCGTACGGCGCCTTGGCCGGGCACTTCGCGAGGGGCTCCGTCGTCGGCGCGCTTGCCGCTCGGGTCGAGCACACGGATCGAGTCGTCGCCGACGGCGATCTGCTCGGAGAAGGTGAGCGTGACCTGGGCGGGAGCGGTGGCGACCACCGACCCGTCCTCCGGGTCGCTCCCGGTGAGGGCGGCGTGTGCCGACGCGGGGCTCGCGCCCGCCAGCACCAGACCGAACAGCAGGCCGATCAGGGTGGTGAGGAGCGCGGCCGCGGTGAGCGGCCGTCGTATCGGGGCGGGCACGGAGTGCGGGGCGGTGGCAGCCATGGGTGTCAGTACCTCAACTCTTCTTCGGGTTGTAGGTGGTCTCCTTCACGGGGATGTCGACCTTGATGGGGTCGGCCTTCTCGAAGTGCAGTTCCACGGAGACCGTGTCGCCCCGCTCGGGCCGCTGCTTGAGATCCGTGAACATGATGTGGTTGCCTCCCCGTTCGAGGTCGAGCTCGCCGCCCGCGGGCACCTCGAAGGACGACACCATGCGCATCTTCTGGCCCTTCGTCTCGTGGATGGAGACGTGGTCGGAGAGCGGGCTGGTCACCGAGGTGAGCCGGTCGGTGGAGTCGCCGCTGTTCTTCACCAGGAGGAACCCGGCCGCCATGTCGCTGACGGGCTGCGGCATGAAGGCTCCGGTCACCTCGAGGTGCGGGGCGCTGTCCGACGAGCACGCCGAGAGGGCGAGTCCGGCGGTGAGGACCAGGGTTCCGGCGAAGGCCGTGCGACGGTTCACGGGGTCTCCCCCTTGACGATCTTGGGAAGGTCCTCGGTGTAGTCCTCGGCGGTGGTGTCCTCGCTGTAGAGCACGTAACCCTTGTCGGTCTTCGGGGAGAACGCGATGACCTGGGAGCCGTGCATGGAGACGACCGTGCCGTCCTTCTCCTTCTTGGCCGGGTCGATGCCGATGCCGATGGACCGGGCTGCCGCCTGGATGGCGGAGAAGTCACCGGTGAGGCCGGTGAAATCGGGGTCCTGGGCCTTCAGCCAGCTGCCGAGGGACGCCGGGGTGTCCCGTTCGGGGTCCGTGGTGACGAAGACGACCTGGAGCTTCTCCTGCTCCGCCTTGGGCAGGGCCCGCTTGGCGAGCGCGATGTTGCTCATGGTCAGCGGGCACACGTCCGGGCAGTTGGTGTAGCCGAAGTAGATGAGGGTCGGCTTGCCCTTGGTCCGCTCACGCAGGTCGTACTTCTCACCGTGCGTGTCGGTCAGGACGAGGTCGGGTTTGGTGAAGGGCTGGTCGAGTACGGTCGCGGGCTTGGACGCGGTACCGGAGGAGACCTCGGCGACGGAGTTGTCCGCCGAGTCCCCTCCGCCACCGCAGGCTGACAAGGTCAGTGCCGCCGCGACGGCGAACGCCGCGGCCAGCACCTTCTTCTTGCTGTGCATGGGGAACTGGATTCCTGATCTGTGAAATGCGGGTGGTGGAGCCGGTGGGATCAGGCGGCGCGGCGGCGGGCGAGCACACCGAAGGCGACCCCGGCGACCCCGACGACGATGCCGACGATGCCGAGGACGCGGGCGGTGCTGTCGGTGTCCGACGAGGAGTCGGCCGCCACGGTGGTGGTCTTCTCCGTCTTCTCCGCCTCGCCGCTCTTGGAGTCCGCCGCCGCGCCGTGGGCGTCGGCGGCCGGGGCCGACAGGGTGAGGACGGGAGCGGGGTTCGCGGGCTCCTCGCCGCCCGCGGTGGGCTCCTCGATCCAGCGGACGACTTCCTTGTTGCTGTACGTCTGGAGGGCCTTGAAGACCAGCTGGTCGGTGTCCTCGGGCAGCTGCCCCACCGAGAGCGGGAACTGCTGGAAGAAGCCGGGCTCGATCCCCTTGCCGTCGGCGGTCCAGGTGACCTTGGAGACGGCCTCTTCGATCTTCTTGCCGTGGACCTCGAGAGGTTCGGCCAGCTTGCTCTTGGTGACGTCGATCTTCCAGCCGGCCACCGGCTGCGGGCTGACGGACGCCAGCGGGTGGTCCGTCGGGAAGTTCACCTCGAGCTTGGTGGTCGAGGCGTTGTCGCGCTCGTTGGGAACCTTGAAGTTGACGGTGGCGTAGCCGCCCTTGGCGGCCTCACCCTGCGGCTGCACGCTGACGTGCGCCGAGGCGGTACCGGCGAGCAGGAGGACGGTGGACGCGGCGACGCCGCCGGCGAGGGCGATACGGGACATCTTCATGGCAGGGATCACTCCACAGGTCACAGGGCAAACGGTGGTCCGGCACGCGGATGCGCGACGGCATCACGACGGGCCTCGTCGCCAGGAGCACCGGAAGCACCGGAAGCACCGGAAAAGGGACGAGGAGTCGTGTCAGGCTGCGCGTACGTATACGGGCGGCGGCCCGCGCCTGATCACCATGTGCTGCAGAGGGTCCCCGGAGGCTGGTGCGGCGGCGTCCGCCGCCCTGCGGAGACGGCGCGGCCCGGTCGGGGGCTGCCCCGGAAGTCCCGTACGCAGGGCGCGTACGAGTGCCATGGCCGCCCGCAGCGCGCGCAGCCGGGCCGCCGCCGCGAGCTGCCTGCCGCCCTGCGCCGAGAGCGCGACCAGCCGGAAGAGGGCGATCTCGCCGCGGCGGAGCATCCAGCCGGTGGCCAGTGCGGCGAGCAGGTGCCCCAGGAACATGGGCAGGTCCGGCAGCCCGGAGACCACCGTCGACAGGAACGTCGGGCCGACGGCGGACCCGATGTCGTGGCCGGCGGCCACCCCGCCGGGCAGGTGGGTGTGCCCCTGGGCCACGGCCGCCGGGTCCAGCCCCGCGGTGGTCACGATGCGATGGGCCTCACCGGCGCTCAGCTGCGCCGGTCCGGCGCCGCACACCAGGCCGGCGGCGAAGCGGATCAACGAGGCGTCGCCGGAGCCCGCCGTGGTCGCGGCGGTGTGCTGTCCGAAGCCGAAGAGGACGTGCAGGGCCACCTGGCCGGCCGTGAGGGCGCCGGTGATGGCGAGCAGTGTCCGCTCGCGTCCGGCGAACACGGCGGCGAGGGCGAAGAGCCCGGCGAAACCGGCCGGCAGGGTCCACCCGGAGACGGTCATGCCCGAGGCCAGCCCGTGGCCGGCGGCGGCCAGCACGACGCAGACCGCGGCGAACACCGCGGTCCTCAGAAGCCGCATACCGGCTCCGGCGCGTGCGACAGGCATAGACATGGCCGGGACATCATCCCACTGCGACCCCACCCTCCGTACGGCAGGTCCGGAAGGTCGGCATCCGTCCCCATCGGGGAGTGATCAGGGGTGTTGCACCTGTTCCGGGCGTACTTCCCGACCGCGTCCGGACGCGGTCGCGGAACCCGCCGGGCACCCGCATACACCTGGGAACGGAGTATCCACATCCGCCGAATGAGGGCTGTCACAGCGGATCCGTGCTTACGGAGCGCTCATATCGGCAATACGTAACGGTATGTCGAGCCGCAGCCAGGAGGCTGGAGCATGAGCATGTGGTGGTCACTCCATTTGCGGCGCGAAGCTGCGAGCGTTCCGCTCGCCCGTCGTTTCCTGCTCGGGACCATGGAGACCGCGGGGGTGGATCCGGACATCTCCTACGACCTCTCGGTCGCGCTCAGCGAAGCCTGCGCCAACGCCGTCGAACACGGCGGCGACCTCCCGGCGGAGGAGCCGGGAGCCCGCGCCGACGGCGTGTCGGCGACGGCCTGCGGACAGTACCGGGTGACCGCCTACCTGGACGGCGAGATGTGCCGCATCGAAGTCGCCGACTCAGGGCCGGGATTCCCCTCCCGGGGCACGCTTCGCACCGCCGCGCGACCCTCCGCCGCCCAGCCGGGGGGCGAGGCGCCGCTCGGGTGCGTCACGGTGCAGCCGCCGGAAACGGCGGAGAGCGGCCGGGGACTCTGCCTCATCGAGGAGCTCGCCGACCACGTCCACTTCGGCAACGGGCCGGGGCGCGGCGCGGTGGTCAGCTTCGACAAGATCCTCAAGTGGCGCGAGGGTGCGCTGCTCATGGTGTCCTGAGCAGCGCACCCTCGTGTGCGCGGTGGCGCGGGCCGGATCGGCGCCTGCGGCGCGGTCGCGGCGGCCGGATCAGCCCTTGAGGCCGGCCATCCACGCCTCGACGTCCTCGGCCCGGCGGGGCAGCGCGGCCGACAGGTTCCGGTTGCCGTCCTCGGTCACCAGGATGTCGTCCTCGATCCGCACGCCGATCCCCCGGTACTCCTCCGGGACGGTCAGGTCGTCGGCCTGGAAGTAGAGCCCCGGCTCGACCGTGAGGCAGACCCCGGGCTCCAGGGTGCCGTTGACGTACGACTCGGTGCGGGCGACCGCGCAGTCGTGGACGTCCATGCCGAGCATGTGACCGGTGCCGTGCAGGGTCCAGCGGCGCTGCAGGCCCAGTTCCAGGACCTTCTCCACCGTCAGGTCGCCGAGCAGGCCCCACTCGACCAGCTTCTCGGCGAGGACGCGCTGGGCCGCGTCGTGGAAGTCGCGGAAGGCGGCGCCGGGCTTCACGGCGGCGATGCCCGCCTCCTGGGCCTCGTACACCGCGTCGTAGATCTTGCGCTGGAGGGGCGAGAAGGTGCCGTTGATCGGCAGTGTCCGCGTGACGTCGGCGGTGTAGAGCGCGTCGGTCTCCACGCCCGCGTCGAGCAGCAGCAGCTCCCCGGGGCGGACCGCGCCGTCGTTGCGGACCCAGTGCAGCGTGGTGGCGTGCGGGCCGGCCGCGCAGATCGAGCCGTAGCCGATGTCGTTGCCGTCGACGCGGGCGCGCAGGAAGAAGGTGCCCTCGATGTAGCGCTCGCTCGTGGCCTCGGCCTTGTCGAGGACCTTCACGACGTCCTCGAAGCCGCGCGCCGTCGCGTCGCAGGCCTTCTGCAGCTCGGCGATCTCGAAGGCGTCCTTGACGAGGCGCGCCTCCGAGAGGAAGACACGGAGCTCCTCGTCACGCTCCGCGGTGACCTTGTCGGTCAGGGCGGCCTCGATGCCGGCGTCGTGCCCGCGCACGGCGCGCACCGGGCCGGTGGCCTCGGCCAGCGCGGCGGCGAGCTCGCGGACGTCCTTCGCCGGGATGCCGAGCAGCTGCTCCGCCTCGGTGAGGGAGTTGCGCCGGCCGACCCAGAGCTCGCCCTGGCCGTCGAGCCAGAACTCGCCGTTCCCGCGGTCGGAGCGGGGCAGCAGGTAGATCGTCGCCTCGTGCCCGCCGTCGGTGGGTTCGAGCACCAGGACGCTGTCCTGGGTGAGGTCGCCGGTGAGGTAGGCGTACTCCGTGGAGGCGCGGAAGGCGTACTCGGTGTCGTTGGAACGGGTCTTCAGGTTCCCCGCGGGGACGACGAGCCGCTCACCGGGGAAGCGGGCGGACAGCGCGGCCCGGCGGTCGGCGGTGTGCGAGGCCTGGGCGATGGGCTCCAGGCCGTGCAGCTCGGTGTCGGCCCAGCCGGACTTCATGTTCTCGGCGAGCTCATCGGAAATGCCCGGGTACAGGCCGTTCTTCCGCTGCTTGATCGGCTCTGTCTCCGCTGCTTCCGGGGTCTCCGGGGCGAGCTCCTCAGACACGTTTTGTCCTCCTTGTACGACACTGGACCGAACCCATCGTACGGGCGTACGGGAGGGCGGCCCAGGGCCGGAAGACCTCCGTGCCCCGGCCGGGCGGGCCGGGCCCGGCTCTCAGTCGAAGCGCGCGGCCAGCAGCGCGGCGTCGGAGGGGCAGCCGGCGGCCCCCGGGCCGGCCGCACCTTCCCCCAGTACGGTACGCAGCACGTGGTCCGCGACGGTGCCCGGGTCGCGGCGCATGTTCTTCGGCACCCCGGCGGCGGCGGAGCGCAGCCGGGCGAACGCCCGGTCCGTCGTCTCGCCGGTGCGGCGCAGCAGCCCGTCGGTGTAGAGCAGCACCGTCTCACCGGGGCGGAGCGTGAACTCCACGCTCGGCGCCTCCCAGCAGGAGAGCATGCCCAGGGGCGCGGACAGGGTCG
Organism: Streptomyces sp. NPDC059166; assembly: GCF_042755185.1. Taxonomy (NCBI): domain Bacteria; kingdom Bacillati; phylum Actinomycetota; class Actinomycetes; order Kitasatosporales; family Streptomycetaceae; genus Streptomyces; species Streptomyces sp. NPDC059166. Next base: position 290,589 of record NZ_JBHZCI010000001.1, read on the forward strand.
TCTCGACGAACTCGGTGCGCTGTTCCCCGGTCACCAGGGGCGGGGTGTGTCCGGCACCGGCCAGCGCGATCGTGCGCCGGCCCGGCTCGCAGTAGGCGTACAGGGCGGTCGCGGCGGTGGCCGGCTCGGTCAGCCGGAGGAGCAGTTCGAGGTCGGAGAGGACGGCCACCGGGTCTTCGCCCTCCATCACCGCGTAGGCGCGCAGGCCGGCGCGCAGCCGGCCGGTGGCGGCCATCGCGGCCGGACCGGAGCCGCCGACCGAACCGACGGCCAGGCCGAGCGCGCTGTCCGGCAGCAGCAGCGCGTCGTACCAGTCGCCCCCGCCCTCCGGGGCGGCCAGGTGGCGCGCGGCCAGCCGGACTCCGGGAGGGCGGGGCAGCCTTCGGGGGAGGAGTTCCTCGGCGATGACGGCGGCGTCGGCCCTGGTGCGTTCCAGTTCGAGCAGCCGGGCCAGGTGTTCGGCGGCGTAGCGGGCGTACACCCCGACGAGGTGGCGCCGGCGTTCCGGTGGCTCGGCCGGTTCGTCGTAGAACCAGACCGCGGCGCCCAGCCGGCCGGCGGTCGGGGTGGAGAGCGGCTGGGTGTAGCTGGCGGCGTACCCGAGCCGGACGGCGGCTTCGCGGCAGAGCGGGTCGAGGGCGGCGTCGGCGAGAAGGTCGGGGCAGGCCAGCGGCTCTTCCGCGCCGGGGAGGCCGTCGAGGAACCTGCCGTGGGCGGTGGCGCCGCGCGGAAGGGTCTCGATGTGGCCGAGGTCGGAGTGGGCGAGGCCCAGGCCGAGCGTGCGGGACGGTCCGCGACCGTCGGCGGGTTCGAGGACGAGGAGGCCGCGGCCGGCTCCCACGAGTGTGGCGCCCGCGCTCAGGAGCTCGTCCAGGGCTTCGTCGAGGGTGCTGGTTCCGGCCAGCCGTTCGGTCAGTTCGTGCAGTGTCGTGAGGTCGGAGACCCACCCGGCCAGCCGGTCCTGGGTGAATGCTCCCGGGGCGGAGGCCAAGGCTTCCTGGGGTGCGGCAGTGTGCGTTGAAACGGGAACCATGGGATCGATTCCAGCCACTTTCGGGAGATGGGGGGCGCTCATGTCAGTGGGCTCTCCGACCGGTTCGTTCTGTCGAATAGCATCGCAAACCCCCATGTCGTGCCGCGCCGCTATCGGTGCAACCACATGTACACGACCCCACATGTACACGCACAAGTAAGGCGATGTCCAGCATTGTCCTGGCGGTATTTATGGCGCCGCGAGAGGGTGCGACCAGATTGATAACTTGGCCGGAAAATGCACCCCCGAAGCCCTTTCTGCGGTCGACTGGGACCGCTCGACAAGGAGAGCCCTCGGGGTGAAATGCCGGAGGGAGCGTCATCCCGGGCATGCTGGGTACGTAATCGTGGACGGTCATCCGCACTCGTGACCGCCCGGAACCCGACAGTCGGCCTGGGCGTCCCTACTGGTGACGGCCGTCCACCCACCGCCCGAGCGGCGTGGTTGCACCAGGAGCGGCGCGCGCGGTGCGCAGGCCGGCCGCGCGAAGTTTGACTGGACTCGGCTCGGCACAACCCGGTTCGAATCGGCTCAGCTCCATTTCTGTTCGGTTCCACTCGGCTCGGTTCCATTCGGCTCGGCTCATGCTCGGTACCCACTGCTCGGCGTACCGCGGACCCGATGAGCACGTACGCACAGCGAAGAGACGCACACGTGGCGTGACCAACGTGTGCTGTGATGTGGACCTCGGCGTTCAACGGAAAGGAACGAGCGCTCATGCGCGAGATCCTCGGAAGGCGACGCAGGCACCGGCCCCGCCGCAAGGGAAGTTCCGCGCAGCTCGACGCGGCGCTGATCCTCGCCACGGTCCGGAGGTGGCCCGTGCTCCCCGGAGTCGGCCTGGCGGCGGAGGCCGTACGCGGCGAACGCGGCCGCGGCTGCGCCTGCCCCGATCCCGAGTGCGCCGTCCCCGGCGCGCACCCCTTCGACCCCGGCCTCCTCGCCGCCACCACGGACGAACGCATGGTGCGCTGGTGGTGGACCAACCGGCCCGCGGCGCCCGTCATCCTGGCCACGGGCGGGCGCGCACCGTGTGCCCTGAGCCTGCCGGCCGTGGCCGGCGCCCGGGCGCTGACGGCGCTCGACGGCATGGGCCTGCGGATCGGTCCCGTCGTGGCGACGCCCACCCGGTGGTCCCTGCTGGTCGCGCCCTACACCCTTGAGCGGCTCGGCGAACTGCTGCACGCCCAGGACCGGGTGCCCAGCTCGCTCAGGTTCCACGGCGAGGGCGGATACCTCGTGCTGCCCCCGTCGGAGGCGGGTACGGGCCAGGTGCGCTGGGAACGCCCGCCCGCTGCGGGAGACCTGGAGACCTGGCTCCCCGACGTCGAGTCGGTCCTGGACGCGCTCGTCGAGGCGAGCAACGGAGCTCCGGACGGCGGCAGTCGGCTCGCCTACTGAGCGGACTCACGAGACGAGCAACGGAGCTCCGGACGGCGGCAGTCGGCTCGCCTACCGAGCGGACTCGGGTGCTGTGGCGAACGGGTGCTCCGGCCGACCCTCGTGGAACGGAGTACGGGTCGCCTCGCTCGGAGCGGACCCGCGAAGCGAGGGAGGCCGCCGTACCCGGGCGGGAGCGCCCGATCCGCCGGCGGCCGCGGACGCCGTCAGGTGCGACCACGGGCTCCGGGCGGCGGTGCCGTCGGGACCGGAGAGGTCGCGGAGTTCCCCCGTCCCGCACCCAGGGGCGGCCATCGGCCGGGTTCGCCTCGCGGCTGTTCCGCGATCCCCGCCGACGCACGCAACAGCCCGGCCCACTCGCAGCGTTGCCCGGCAGCCCACTCCCGGGCGCGTCGGAACTCGTCGGCAGACATGGGGTGCCCGGGCCGCGCCGCGACCGGCGACGCGCGCATCGGACGCGGTGCGCGACGGCGCCCGTCAGGCGGACGACGATCCGCGCCGGCCCAACGGGACATCGCGGGCACCGTCGGCCGCACCCTCCCGTGCGGGCGCGGCCCGCGTACCGGCGGCGTCGAAGGCGACGAGTGCACGAACCTGCTCGCGGGATTTCTGACGGGCTTTCGCGACGCGCCCCGGCCGGTGCACAGGGTGACGCCGATGCGAATGTTTCCTCCGTGCCCTGCGGTATTCACCGGACCCGACGGATATCTCCGAATTTCTGTCCGAAAGCGTGTGGCTGCGCGTCAGGCGGACCGCTGCGCGCGCCGCGTGGGCGCGAGACCACAGGCGTCCGTCGGAGGAGTCCGGTGAGCCCCGGGACCTGGTGCGGGGCGGAGGCCGGGCGGCCCACGTGGGGTGCTCGCCCCGGTGGGCGGCGCAGGCCGCCTGGTGGGTCGTGCTCCGGCGTACGCCCTGGGAGCCCCGAGCCGGAAACGCGAACGTCCGGCCGCTGGCGACGGGGGATGCACCAGCGACCGGACTTCCTGAACCGTAACAAGAGATCTGCCGTGAGCAAATTCGATCTGGCCTATTCGGACAGCGATTTACCGGCGGGTACCGGGAGTTGTGACGGGAGTCACCGTCGCGCCCCGGCGCTCGTCACTCTCAGCTGAGGGTCACTTGGCGGTTGGTGAGCCCGCCGCGCGCCCTGCGCTCGTCGGCACCGAGCGGAGCGTCGGACGCGAGGGCCTCGGCGAGGCGCTCCGCGAACTGCGCGGCGGGCTTCTCGCACTCCTCGGCCCCCATCTCGCTCGGCAGGTCCCAGACGGGGACCATCAGACCGTGGGCGCGGAACGAGCCCACCAGACGGGTCCCTTCGCCGAGGGAGGAGCTGCCTGCCGCGTGCAGCCGGGCGAGGGCGTCCAGGAGCTGCTCCTCGGGGTGCGGCATGACCCAGCGCAGATGGTTCTTCTCGGGTGTCTCGCACCAGTAGGCCGCGTCCACCCCCGAGAGCCGGGTGGTGGGGATGGCGGCCGCGTTGGCACGCTCCAGGGAGGCGGACACCTCCGGGGTGGCGTTCTCCGCGTCCGGGACCCAGAACTCGAATCCCGAGTGCACGTCCGGCTCGAACGGGGCCTCGGCGTCCAGGACGTCCTGCAGGCGCGGGCCGTCGGCGGGCACCCGGCGCGCGGTCACCGGGGTACCGGGCTCGGCCTCCAGGGCGCGCTGCAGGGTGTCCGCGAGGTCCCGGCTCAGGTCACCTGAGGAGGTGTCGTTCTGCAGGGCGAGCAGCACGGAACCGTCGTCACGGCGCAGCGCCGGCCAGGCCATCGGCAGGACCGTGGCGAGGGAGACGGACGGCACGCCCTCGGGGAGGCCGCCCTTCAGCGTCAGCTCGACGGTCGCGGCGGGGACCAGCTCGCGCAGTGCGATCCAGTCGCATTCGCCGGCGATTCCCTCGAAGGGGCGCTGCACCAGCTCGGTCACGGCGTGGGCCGCTGCCCGTCCGTGACAGGCCTTGTAGCGGCGGCCCGAGCCGCACGGGCAGGGCTCACGAGCTCCGACGACCGGGATTTCACCGTCCTTGAGCTGCGGCTTCCCGGCCTTGGACTGAGGGCGCTTCTTGGCCATGGTGGGCGTTCTCCCGATTGCGACAGTGCGGTCTCGGCGCGAGCCTAGCCGCCCCCGTCGGCGGCCGGGGCACACCTGTCGCGGCCCTGCCCGGCCGGCTCCGGTGCGCCGCGCCCCGAACCGTGCTCAGCCCGCGTCGTCGAAGGCGTCGAGTACGTCGGCGAGTTCCAGCCCGTCGAGGGAGCCGAAACCGCTGATGCCCCCCAGTCCGTCGAGCCCGGTGAGCCCGCTCCGGCCCTCACGGCCGCCGTGGCCGTCACGGGTGCCGTGGCCGTCACGGGAGGTCAGTTCACGGCCGCCCGGACCGCTCCGGGCACGGCGCGCCGACCTCATGTGGCCCGGAGGCGCGGCGGCGAAGCCACCTGCCCTGTGGTCCGCTGACACCAGGGCCCACACGGTGACCTCACCGGATGCGCCGTCGCGTACGCCCCACTCCTGGGCCAGGGCGCTGATGATGTTGAGCCCGCGGCCTCCGCGGGCGGTGACCGACGGTGTGGCCGGGACCGGCCGGGTCGGGCCGCCGCCGTCCGTGACCTCGACGGTCAGGCCGCCTCTTCCGTCCGTCCGCCACGCGGCGCGGATGTCGCCGTCGCCCGTCTCCGAGTGCCGCCCCAGCGGCCTGCCGTGCCGGCAGGCGTTGCTGAGGAGTTCGGAAAGGATCAGTACCGCGTCGTCGACCATGGTCTCCGGGACCCCGTTGCCGCGCAGTTGCTCGCGCATACGGCGTCTCGCCAGTCCCACGCCCGCAGGGCCATGGGGTACGGCCATGCTCGACGACGCGGGCACCTCCTGTGCCACCACAAACGCCACCCCCGAGACCTCCTTCGCCCCACGCCACGGAGTGAATGCCCTTCCGGGCTCCGCCGGAAACCGGCCAAAGCCGTGCCGGTGATGCACTCGTAACGATCGGTTGCGGAGCGAATGCGCCGGTGCACCCCTGGTGATGGCGGTCATGAGCGGCCAAGTTGTGACAAGACCTGTTTCGGGCGGTTCGTGATGATCGCCTCCACCCCCAGGCGCACGCAGAGCTCGACGTCCTCGGGCTCGTTCACCGTCCAGACGTGCACCTGGTGGCCCGCCCTGTGCAGCCGTTCGATGTACCCGGGGTGGTTGCGTACGATCCGCATCCCGGGACCCGCGATCCGGGCACCGGCGGGCAGCCGGCCGTCCCTCATCCGCGGTGAGACGAACTGCATCAGGAAGACGGTGGGCAGCGTGGGTGCCGCGGCCCGGATGCGGTAGAGGGAGCGGGCGGAGAAACTCATGACACGCACCGGGGACGGCCCGTCCCCGGGCGGTGCGTCGAGACCGAACCGCCTGAGCAGCTGGAGCAGCCGTTCCTCGACCTGTCCGGCCCAGCGTGTGGGGTGTTTGGTCTCGACGGCCAGCTGGAGCTGCCGGCCGGTGGCCCGGACCTCGTGAACCAGTTCGAGGAGGCGTTCGAGGGTGAGGACGGACGTCAGCTCGCCCGGCAGGGGGTCCCACTCCGGGGACTCCTCGCGGTCCTTCCACGAGCCGAAGTCGAGCGCGGCCAGATCGGCCAGCTCCAGCGCGGAGACGGCGCCCCGTCCGTTCGACGTACGGTTCACCCGGCGGTCGTGCACACAGACCAGCTGCCCGTCCGCGGTGAGGCGGACGTCGCACTCCAGGGCATCCGCTCCGTCCTCCACGGCCTTCCGGTACGCGGCCAGGGTGTGCTCGGGGGCGTCCTCGGACGCTCCTCGGTGCGCGACGACCTGGATGGCGGGCTGTTCGGAGGGTAGGCGTGCGTGGGTCACCGCGACATCGTGTCACCGGCACGCGTCGTACGCCGACACCTTGTCACGTGCGACCGTTTTGCCTGATGTAAAGATTGGTGTGCGGATGCACAGGTCCTGCTTACAGTGGCCTGACGTGTTATGGGAAAAGCTGACCGCAGACACGTACACAGCGGATCTCTTGCCGAATGCCGAGTGGAACCGAGGAGTAAAGAGCTGTGAGCACCGAGAACGAGGGCAACGAGGGCAACGCGGTCCCGTCCGTGCCGCCCGTCCCGTCCGCACCTCCCGTGCCGGCTGCCGCTCCCGAGGGCGCCCCGCAGGGTGGCTCGCCCGCGTCCGGCACCCCGGCCGGCGCCCCCGCGGACGCGCCGACCGCCCAGGTTCCGGCGGCGACACCCCACGGGGGCGCCGGACAGCCCCCCGCAGGGCAGCAGCACACCTCCGCCGGGTACGAGCACGCCTATCCGCAGCCGCCGGCGCAGGACCCCGCGGCCTGGCCGCCGCCGCCCCCCGCCGTCCCCTCGTACGCCGACGGCGGCAGCCCGCCGGCCTATGGAGCCCCGGCGCACCCCGACTCCGAGCCGCCGCGCAAGCGCCGCGCGAGCGGGCTGGTCGCCGCCGTGGTCGTGGCGGCGCTGGTCGCCGGCGGTGTGGGTGGAGCGCTCGGCTACTGGGCGGCCGACAGCAACGACTCCTCCGGGGGCTCGACCACGGTCGCCGCGGCCAACAGCCCCAAGGACTTCAAGCGCGACCCGGGCACGGTCGCGGGAGTCGCGGCGAGCGCGCTGCCCAGCGTGGTGACGATCGACGCGCAGTCCGGCGACGGCGAGGGCGGCACGGGCACCGGGTTCGTCTACGACAAGGAAGGCCACATCCTCACGAACAACCACGTGGTGGCCTCCGCCGCGGACAGCGGTCAGCTGACCGCGACGTTCTCCAACGGCAAGAAGTACGACGCCGAGGTGGTCGGCCGCGCCCAGGGGTACGACGTGGCGGTGCTGAAGCTGAAGAACGCCCCCGACGGGCTCACCCCGCTGGCCCTCGGCGACTCCGACAAGGTCGCGGTCGGCGACTCCACCATCGCCATCGGGGCGCCGTTCGGTCTCTCCAACACGGTGACCACGGGCATCATCAGCGCGAAGGACCGCCCGGTCGCCTCCGGCGACGGCTCCAGCAACAAGAACTCGTACATGAGCGCCCTGCAGACCGACGCCTCGATCAACCCGGGCAACTCGGGCGGTCCGCTCCTGGACGCGGGTGGCGCGGTCATCGGCATCAACTCCGCGATCCAGTCCACCAGCGGCGGCGGCGTGGGACAGTCCCAGGCGGGCTCGATCGGCCTCGGCTTCGCCATCCCCGTCAACCAGGCCAAGAACGTCGCCGAGCAGCTGATCAAGACGGGCCAGCCCGTCTACCCGGTGATCGGGGCGACCGTGACCATGGAGGAGAAGACCGGCGGCGCCGTCATCTCGGACGCGGGCGCGGGCGGTACCCCCGCCGTCACGCCGGACGGGCCGGCGGCCAAGGCGGGGCTGAAGGCCGGCGACGTGATCACCAAGTTCAACGACACCGTGGTCGAGAGCGGCCCGACGCTGATCGGCGAGATCTGGACCCACAAGCCGGGCGACAAGGTCACGCTCACCTACAAGCGCGACGGCAAGGTGTCCACGGCCGAACTCACCCTGGGCGAGCGCAAGGGCGACAGCTGACCGGCTAGGCTGTCCCACGCATCGAGCCGGCCCGGCCCCCGGGTCCGGCCACGACGCGGGGTGGGTTGCCCGAGCGGCCTAAGGGAACGGTCTTGAAAACCGTCGTGGCGCGAGTCACCGTGGGTTCAAATCCCACACCCACCGCAGTGCGTGAAGGTCCCCGTCCACTACACGTGGCCGGGGACCTTCGCTGTTTCCGGGCTCCAGGGTCGCCGCCGTTCCGCGTTCGAGGGCGTGCTCGTGGCGGGGCGCGGGGGGCTCGGCCCTGTCCGGTGACCGCCAGGTGCGTGCTTCCGTGCGGCCGGACGTACGCCTCCCCGGTGCCGGGCGGCACGCGGAAGCATGCGCGGGGTCCGGAGTGCCAGGGGCTTGCGTCAGGGGGTAGGGAATGGGTTCTCAGTCCAGGTGCGGTGCTCGTACGACGGCCGGCAAGGCCTGTCGGAACCTCGCGGTGGTGGGCACGTCCCGTTGCGCGAGGCATCAGGGGCCGTGGTCCGCCTACGGCGTCGCGCAGCGCAAGGAGAAGGAGGCCAGGGCGAAGAAGCGGGCGATTCGCAGGAAGCGGTAGCCGCCGTGGTGGGGCCTGAACGCGGGGCGGGGCGGCGGTGGGTGGCCGCCGTGGTGGTCCGCAGCGGTCACACGCTGTCCCGGGGTGCGCTCAGGCGGGCGGCCGAGCTGATCGCGGCGCGGGCCTCCTGTTCGGTGAGGCCGGTGCTGAGGGCGGCGTCGACGAGGGCGTCCGTGAGGGCGTCGCCGAAGCCGTGCTCGTAGGCCCGGCAGGCCGCCCAGAAGAGGCGGGTGTTGCGCTGGCCCTCGTGCGCGGCGCGTACGAACTGGACCAGGCCCTGTCCCTGCCTGTCCGGCGATGCCTTCACGGCCGGCCGGTGGGGGCGGGGTGGGGGTGTCAGCAGGCGCAGCAGGGCGCGGGGGCAGGGTGCCGGGTCCAGATGGGCGGTGCCGGGGGCGAGCCGGTACCTGCCGTGGGTGGTGACCGAACCCGGGCCGACGAGGTAGCCGCCCGTCCCGCGTACGTCGATGCCGGGGGCGAGCCGGCTCGCGGAGTTCGGGACCACGACGTCCCGGGGGCCGGTCAGCCACAGGTGCCGTCCACCGCTCGGCGTGAGCACCGTGACGGTGGGCGGCAGGGTGAACAGGTGCTGGAGGGCCAGCTGTTGGAGCGCGGCGACGGAGTCGTTGCCGTGGGTGGTGTCCACGTCCAGGTCGATGCCGATGAGGCGGTGCGGCGCCCGCCCGCAGGCGATTCCGTATCCGGTGGCCCTCGGGGCTGCGGCGAAGAGCGCCCGGATCGCGGCCGGGTCGGTGGTGGCGTCGTGCACCCCGTGGCCGGGCAGACCGCAGGCGCCCCGGCAGTGAACGGGAGGCGTCTCGTCGTGGTGGGGTGAGCGCAGGGCGGGCAGCTTGGTGGCGGACAGCGGGAAGACGGGGAGCCCGCGCTCGGCGGCGGAGAGCGCGTGGGCCAGGGCCAGGGTGGCGGTCTGCCTGTCGATGGTGGCCATAGGACTATGTTCGTACGTGCGTTCGAAAAAGGGAAGAGGGGGTGGGGCGGGCCGGGCGGAACGTGACCCGGACGGGAGGTTTACGAGGCCTTCCTCATACGTGCGGGGGAATCGGGCGGGATGGGTGGTTCGCCGGTGAGGCGCTGGGCAGTTCTGCCTCCGCGACGTCGTGACCTGTACCGGAGCGGTCGGCCAACCGCTCCGGAATCAGCCGTTTCAAGTCCCGTTTCGGTTCCTGGAGGAAATTGACATGGCACGTATCCGTACCGCGCGCGCTCTCGCCGCCGCCGCCGCCCTTCCGTTGGCCGTGGCCCTGTTCGGAGGGGTCGCCGCGGCCGACAACGGCGCGTTCGCGAGCGATGGGTCGAACGCGGGGGTCGCGACCATCGGTTCCGGTGTCGGCGGGGACAACTCCGGCAACGCGTCCACGTCACAGCAGCAGGCGGTCGGTGCCGGGGCGTCCAACCACAACAACACGATCCAGGTGTCCGGAGGGCGCTTCACCTACGTCGAGAACGCCACCTACAACTTCTACGTGATCTTCCCGCCGCTCTGGGCGGACTGAGCGCGGGCCCGTGCGGCGTCGTCGCCGCACGGGCCGTTCCCCGGGCGGGCGGGCGCGGAGAGCGGGCGCGCCCCCGGGGGAATGCGGGCGCGGAGTGCGACCGCGCCCCGCGGGGGTGGGGACCCTGAGGGCGGGGGTGTCCCCCTCCACCCTCAGGAGGTGGAGCCGGGGCCGGCCCTACAACCTGAGGCGGACGAGGCTTCGGGACCTGGGGCCGATCCCCTCGGCGGGACCCGCTCCTAGCGTGGAGACATGACCACGCCAGTCTGCGCCGACGCCTCCACGGCGGCCGCCGCAACCACGGGACACCGCCGGTATCCGTCGTTCTCGTCGTACGTGCGGGCGAGGGGCCCCGTGCTGCTGCGCACGGCGCGTTCCCTCACCGCGAACCCGAGCGACGCGGAGGATCTGCTGCAGACCGCCCTCACCAAGACCTACGTCGCCTGGGAGCGGATCGAGGACCACCGGGCGCTCGACGGTTACGTCCGCCGCGCCCTGGTGAACACGCGCACCTCGCAGTGGCGCAAGCGCAAGGTCGACGAGTTCGCCTGCGAGGAGCTCCCCGAGAGGGAGGCCGCGCCCGCGCCCGACCCCGCCGAGCAGCAGTCCCTGCACGACGCGATGTGGCGTGCGGTGCTCAGGCTCCCGGACCGCCAGCGGGCCATGGTGGTCCTGAGGTACTACGAGGACCTCAGCGAGGTGCAGACCGCCGAGCTCCTCGGGGTGTCCGTCGGCACGGTGAAGAGCGCGGTCTCCCGGGCGCTCGGCAAGCTGCGTGAGGATCCGGAGCTCGGCCCGGTGCGCTGAACCCGTCTTCCGGGCGCGCTTTCGTCCGGTCTGTCCGACGCCTGGGCACGCTGCCCGGCGGGCGCCGGTCCCGCCCCTGAAACGGACCGCGCCGCCGCCCGGACGGTGTGACCGGCTGCGATTCGTCAGCCCGGAAGTATCGACATACCGCTGGGTATGTGAGCAGAATCAGCGAACCCTTACTGCCGCGTAGCGCCCACCGGGAGGACGCCGTGCTGAGCACCATGCAGGACGTACCGCTGACTACCACCCGCATCCTGACCCATGGGATGATCATCCACGGGAAGTCGCAGGTGACGACCTGGACCGGCGAGCCGGAGCCGCACCGGCGCAGTTTCGCCGAGATCGGCGTACGCGCCACACAGCTGGCGAACGCCCTGCGCGACGAGCTCGGCATCGACGGCGACCAGCGTGTCGCCACACTGATGTGGAACAACGCGGAGCACGTGGAGGCGTACCTGGCGATCCCCTCGATGGGCGCCGTGCTGCACACCCTGAACCTCCGGCTCCCCGCCGAGCAGCTGATCTGGGTCGTCAACCACGCCGACGACAAGGTCGTCCTGGTCAACGGCTCGCTGCTGCCGCTGCTCGCACCGCTGCTCCCCCATCTGCCCACCGTCGAGCACGTGGTGGTGTCCGGCCCCGGTGACCGCTCGTTGCTGGAGGGCGTCGCGGCCCGGGTGCACGAGTACGAGGAGCTGATCGTGGGCAGGCCCACCTCCTACGACTGGCCCGAGCTGGACGAACGCCAGGCCGCCGCCATGTGCTACACCTCGGGCACCACCGGGGACCCCAAGGGCGTCGTCTACTCCCACCGCTCGATCTACCTGCACTCCATGCAGGTCAACATGGCCGAGTCGATGGGGCTCACCGACAAGGACACCACCCTCGTCGTCGTCCCGCAGTTCCATGTGAACGCCTGGGGGCTGCCCCACGCGACGTTCATGACCGGCGTCAACATGCTGATGCCCGACCGCTTCCTGCAGCCGGCGCCGCTCGCCGAGATGATCGAGCGGGAGCGCCCGACGCACGCCGCCGCCGTGCCGACCATCTGGCAGGGTCTGCTGGCCGAGGTCACCGCCAACCCGCGCGACCTCAGCTCCATGTCCCACGTCACCATCGGCGGCGCCGCGTGTCCGCCCTCCCTGATGGAGGCGTACGACAAGCTCGGCGTCCGGCTCTGCCACGCCTGGGGCATGACCGAGACCTCTCCGCTGGGCACCATGTCCAACCCGCCCGCGGGGCTCACCGCCGAGGAGGAGTGGCCCTACCGCATCACCCAGGGCCGCTTCCCGGCCGGAGTGGAGGCCCGCTTGGTCGGCCCCGGAGGCGAGTTCCTGCCCTGGGACGGCGAGTCCGCGGGCGAGCTGGAGGTCCGGGGAGCCTGGATCTCCGGTGCGTACTACGGAGGCGCGGACGGCGAGGACCTGCGCCCCGAGGACAAGTTCAGCGAGGACGGCTGGCTGAAGACCGGCGACGTCGGTGTGATCAGCGACGAGGGCTACCTCACCCTGACCGACCGGGCCAAGGACGTCATCAAGTCCGGCGGCGAGTGGATCTCCAGCGTCGAGCTGGAGAACGCGCTCATGGCGCACCCGGACGTGGCCGAGGCCGCGGTCGTCGCCGTCCCCGACGACAAGTGGGGGGAGCGGCCCCTGGCCACCGTCGTCCTCAAGGAGGGCGCGACCGCCGACTACGCGGCGCTGCGGACCTTCCTCGGCCAGTCGGTCGCCAAGTGGCAGCTGCCCGAGCGCTGGACGATCGTCCCGGCGGTTCCGAAGACGAGCGTGGGCAAGTTCGACAAGAAGGTCATCCGCCGCCAGTACGCCGAGGGCGAGCTGGACGTCACGCAGCTCTGAGCAGTGCGCCCCGGGAGCACCGCGAGTGCGGTCCTTCCGGGGCGCTCCGGCGTCCCTGCCGTCAGTTCGTCCCTATCTTCGCGAGCAGGTCCACGATCCGGGACTGCACCTCGTCGCTCGTCGAACGTTCGGCGAGGAAGAGCACCGTCTCGCCGGAGGCGAGCCTCTCGAGGTCCCCCTCCTCCATACCGGCCGAGGTGTAGACGACCAGCGGCGTGCGGTTCAGCGCGCCGTTCGCCCGCAGCCAGTCGATGACCCCGGCCCGTCGGCGGCGCACCTGCATGAGGTCCATCACCACCAGGTTCGGGCGCATCCGGGTGGCGAGTTCGACCGCGTCGCTGTCGCCGGAGGCCCGGGCCACCTGCATGCCGCGGCGCTCCAGGGTCTCCGTCAGCGCCAGCGCGATCTCCTCGTGCTCCTCGATCACCATGACCCTCGGCGGGTGCTGCTCGCTGTCACGCGGGGCCAGCGCCTTGAGGAGCACCGCCGGGTCGGCGCCGTACGCCGCCTCCCTGGTGGCCTGGCCCAGACCGGCCGTCACCAGCACCGGAACCTCCGCGGCCACGGCGGCGGTCCGCAGTGACTGCAGGGCGGTACGGGTGATCGGCCCGGTCAGCGGATCGACGAAGAGCGCGGCGGGGAACGCCGCGATCTGTGCGTCGACCTCCTCGCGGGAGTGCACGATCACCGGCCGGTAGCCGCGGTCGCTGAGCGCCTGCTGGGTGGAGACGTCCGGCGCGGGCCAGACGAGGAGCCGGCGCGGGTTGTCCAGCGGCTCCGGCGGCAGTTCGTCGTCGACGGGCTGAGGCTGGGGCCGGTTGGCCACCTCGACCGCGCCTCCGGGACCGTCCAGCGGCTCGGGCCCCTCCGCGCCCTCGTCAGGGGCCCCTATCGCGTAGGAGCGTCCCTCGGACGCCGGTGGGGAGAGCAGCCGTCCCGTGCCGGACCCCTGCACCGTGCCGCCCTGCGTGGCACCGGGCTGCGGCGGCACCGGAGCCTGCACCGGCTGAGGAGGCACGGGTGCCACGGCCGCCGACGGCGTGGGGGGTTCGGCCTCCGGCGGGGCCGCGAGCTTACGGCGCCGCCCCGCACCGCCCAGCGTCTGGTTCTGCTGGTGCGCCAGGTGCTGCGCGAAGGGCACGCCCTGGCCCAGGGTCCGCACGCTGAACGCCCGCCCCTGGGTCGAGTCCGGGGACATGGGCGCCTCCGCCGGCAGCGGCTGGCGCCGCACGTCCGGAGCGGGCGCGGGACCGGTCTCCGCCGGACGCGGCTCCGTGACGGGCGCCCGCGCTTCCGTTTCCGCCGGGTGCGGTTCCGCGGCGGGCACGGCTTCGGGTGTCCGGGCGGCGGGTACCGCGGCCGCACCCGTGGTGTGGGTGGTGCTGCCGGGAGCAGTCCACTCGTCGGCCGAGTGAGGCACGGCCGCATCGGCCTCCGCTGCCTCCGCGGCCTCGGACGTACCGCCCTGCGCCCAGTCGGGCTGCGGCGGGACGGCGGGCAGGGGCTGCCCGGGCACGGGGTGACCGGGCCTGGCCTGCTGCTCCGCCGGCTCCTGGGCGGGACGTGCCCTCCGGCGCCCGGACGGCACGGGGTGCGGCTGCGGCGGGGTGTGGTCGGCGTCCGTCACCGGTCCGACGGCGTCGTGGCGCTCTGCGGCGTCGGCCGGATGGGGTCCGGAACCCTGGGCAGGTGACTCGGCAGGCTGCTGGACGGGGGAGAGCGCCGACGCCGCCGTGGACGGGGGTGCCACCACCGGCGGACCCGGGGCCACCGGCGGGATCCGGTCCGCCGCGGCAGGCGGCAGCGCGAACGGGGTACGGGGGCCCTGCGGAGGAGCCTCCGCGGCCGCGCGCTCCTGGGCAGCCGCGAGAGCCCGTCGGGCCCGGCGCCCTCCGGGCTGCTGTGCGGGCTGCTCGTGGGTGGCCGGCTGGGACCGGCCCGGGGCCTCGGCGGAGGCGAGGGCCGGCAGCGCGCGCGGGCCGTCGCCCTGGTGTCCGGCGCGGGCGGCGGCGTTCTGCGGAACGCCCTGGGGCGGCACCGTCTGCCCGCGCTGCGGGCGGCCACCACCCTGGGCGCCCTCGGCCGCCGTCACGACGGAGCCCTGAGAGGCGGCCGGGGCCGCCGAGGGCAGCGCCAGGGCCTGCCCCGGCTGACCCGCCTCCGCCGGCACCGCGCCCGTCTCGGCGGGGCTGGGACGTCCACGCCTGCGGCCGGATCCCCCGCCCTGCTGAGGCGCGGTCAGCTCCTGCTCCCGCTGCTGCTCCTGTGCGTCCACGGGCTCGCGGCGCGCCCGGCGGCGCCCGGTCGGTTCCACGGCCTCGGGAACGGCGGTATCGGGCGTGGCCGCCGCCTCGACGGAGCTGCCCAGGAACGCGTCGGTCGACGACCTGCGCGCCCGGCGGCGCCCGCCCTGCGGGGCCGGCTGCGGGGCGGGCTCCGCCACTTCCCCGGGCGTCGCGAGCGGTTCGGGCACGACCGTCCCCGTGCCCTTCCCGAGGGGGAGTTCGAGGACGTACGCGCTGCCGCTCATCCCGGGCATCTCGTGGGTCTGGAGCACTCCGCCGTGGGCGCGCACGATGCCGCGCACGATCGGCACGTGCACCGGGTCGCCGCCGGCGAACGGCCCGCGCACCTCGATCCGTACGACGTCACCACGCTGCGCCGCGGCCACCACGACCGTGGAGTCCACATAGCCGCCGCCCGGTGCCGGGCGCGTCTTGCCGGTCGAGTCGACCCCCGCGACATCGGCGACGAGATGGGCGAGCGCCGTGACCAGCCTGCCCGCGTCCACCTCGGCCTCGATCGGCGGCGCGTGCACCGCGAACTGGGCCCGCCCGGGGCCGATCAGTTCGACCGCGCCGTCGATGCCCGCCGTCACCACCCCGTCGAGCAGCACCGGCTGCTTGACGAGTTCCTCGGTGCCGTCGTCCAGACGCTGGTAGCTCAGCACGTTGTCGACCAGCGTGGTCATACGCGCGTAGCCGGCGGCGAGATGGTGCAGGATCTGGTTGGCCTCGGGCCAGAGCTGGCCGGCCGGGTCCGCGGCGAGGTTCGAGAGTTCGCCCCGCAGCTCCTCCAGCGGCCCGCGCAGCGCCTCGCCGAGTACGGCGGTCAGCTGGGTGTGACGCGCGTCGAGGCCGGTGAGGCGGTCCGACTGCTCCTCGAGTTCCGAGGCGTACCGCTCGGTCCGGTCGGCGGACTCGGCCGCGTGCTTCTCGGTGAGCGCGGCGACCTCGGCACGGTGGTTCTCGGTGAGTTCGGCGACCTCGGCACGGTGGCTCCCGGTGAGCTCGGCGAGCTCCGAGGCGTGGCGTTCGGTCAGCTCGGACACCTTGTCGGAGTGCCGCTGCGTCAGTTCCTCGTAGGGCCTGCGGTCGGTGAACGTCATGACCGCGCCGACCAGCTGGTCCCCGTCGCGCACCGGCGCGGTCGTCAGGTCGACCGGCACCTGGGCGCCGCTCTTGGACCACAGGACCTGGCCCCGTACCCGGTGTTTGCGACCGGACCGCAGGGTGTCGGCGAGGGGCGACTCGTCGTACGGGAAGGGCTCACCCTCCGCCCGTGAGTGCAGGATCAGCGGGTGGAGCTCCTCGCCGCCGAGGTCGCTCGCGCGGAAGCCCAGGATCTGGGCGGCCGCGGGGTTGACCAGGACGACCCTGCCGTCCGTGTCGGTACCCACGACGCCCTCGGAGGCGGCGCGCAGGATCATCTCCGTCTGCCGCTGCGACCGGGCCAGCTCGGCCTCGGTGTCGACGGTGCCGGACAGATCCCTCACGACGATCATGAGCAGCTCGTCGCCGGTGTAGCTGGAGTGGATGTCGTTGTAGCCGGCCTGGCCGCTGTCCAGGGAGGCGCTGGTGACCTCGACGGGGTAGTCGGTGCCGTCGGTGCGGCGCGCGACCATCCGGGTGGGCTTGGTCCTGCCCTGCTCGTCCGCAGCATCCGGCCTTCGCATCGACCCCGGGATCAGCCTGGAGTCGAACTCCGGAAGCAGATCGAGCAGCCCGCGCCCCACGAGCGCGGTGCCCGGGGTCTCGAACATCTCGAGGGCGATGGTGTTGGCGTTGACGACCGTGCCGTTGCAGTTGACGAGCAGAAGCCCGTCCGGAAGGGCGTCGAGTATGGCTGCGAGGCGAGCAGCGCCTCGGGATGGCCTGCTGCTCACGAGACGCTTCCTCCCTGAATACCGCACCTTGCCGACAGCGGGCCCCATCCTGCCCCTCGGGCCTCAGGCTGTCACTGGAGGAGTCTAAAGGCAGGGAGCGCGTGGCGGGCGGCGGATGAGGGGGAGCTCTCACCAAGGTTCTGTGCACACGGTGTACGCCGGCGGCCTATGACGTGATGGCGAGCGCCCCCTCTGACGTGCCCGGATGCGCCCCGGCGTGGGCCCTCAGGCCCCCAGGACCGGCCCGGAAGCAGGCAGGGACGGGGCGGCCTTCCGGCCCGTACGCGCCCCCCGCGAGCGCCCTCGGAGAGGACTGAACCTCCGGCGTACGCCCCGCCGAACCGGTTACCGGGAGGGCGTCCGCGGGCTACCTCGCGGAGGGGAGGACGGGCACCAGCTTGTTCCAGCGGGAGATCTCGCAGCCGTTGGCCTGGCTGAACCGGGCGTCGACGGCCTCCCCCTGCCAGGTGCCCTGCACCCTGGCCGAGGCGGGTCCGCCCATCTGCTGGGTGCACATGGCGTTCCTGTCCGTGGCGACGAAGGGGTTCTCCCCCGACTCGGCCGCCTCGTCGAGGAGGTCGCACGCCCGCTGGGCCTCGGGGTGGGTGCCGCCCGCCGGGTTGCACTCCAGCTCGAACGTCCCGTTGGCCGACGGGTTACCGGACTCCGAGACCGTCACGGTCAGCTCGGTCCGCGCGTCCTGCGGCGCCGGCCAGTCGCCCTGGAGCACCGGGAGCGGGGGGAGCGGGACCAACGGGGCCGCGGCGGTGGCGGCGGGAGCGGCGGCGGACAGCACGGCGAGGGACGCGGCGGCGGTGAGGGTCAGGCGGCGCAGCATGCGGGGCTCCAGTCGTTCTGGCGCGCCGTGGAGCGCGCCGGTCTGCCGGGTGCGCGCCGAGTGGGGCGGCGTCCGGCACACGGGGTGACGGGGTCGGAGGGCGGAGCCCTCGTCCTCTCTAACGCTCGTCACGCCCGCACGTTGCGCAACTCATGGGGGGCCGACCGGAACGGCGTCGCGGGTGGCCCGCGCCGACACGTCCGTCGGGATGCCTCCCGGGACCGCTCCCGTGCTTCCGGGTCGTGCCCCTCCCGGGCTTCCGGTCGGGTCATCCCCGTGCTTCCGGTCGTGCCTCCGCGCGCCTCCGTCGTGCCGGCGCCGGGTGTTCACCGCCGCGCGGGCACGACGCCGGTGCCCCGTCCCGCCCGCGATGTCCCGCACCTCCCGACATCGCCCGGCCCGACACCCCTAAGCCCTTTGCCTCGCCGCCCACCTGCCTAGTACCGTGGGCGGCGATTGGTGACAGCGCGCTCGACTGTGTCATCATCTGCACGCACCACTCGCGTCCGCGCGAGGTGTGCTGGAGGCGTCGCCTAGTCCGGTCTATGGCGCCGCACTGCTAATGCGGTTTGGGTCTTAAAGCCCATCGAGGGTTCAAATCCCTCCGCCTCCGCAGCAACCCGAAGCCCCGTGCCCCAGGCACGGGGCTTCGGTCGTTCCTGAGGGCGCGCCGGGTGTCACGCCCGCGGCTCGGACAGGCTCCGAAATGGTTTTTGCCCAGGTCAGGCCGGGTCTGGCTTATGGATTTCGCGTCACGGCGCAGGTCATGTAATGTTGTTCTCGCAACGCCGACCGGGCAGAAAAAACCCGGGAAGCGGGACCGAGGCTCACGCCGAGGACACGCACTCGTAGCTTAACGGATAGAGCATCTGACTACGGATCAGAAGGTTGCAGGTTCGAATCCTGCCGAGTGCACAGCAGGCCAGAGGCCCCCAGGAAATCCTGGGGGCCTCTGGCGTTGTCCAAACAGGCAGCGAACGGAAGTACAGCAGCCGGCTCGAGGCGGCCTGGTCCCCGAGTCTGTGGACAGGGTGACCGCTCATGTCGCGGCGGCACGTGCTGCCGAGGCGACGTGTGCGGTTGGAGCGGGCTTCATGTGGTTCAGGTCTGGGGTGGCCGGCCAGGCAGCCGTGGTGCCGGCGGCTGTGGCGGGGTGTGGGCCACGGGCGGCCAGGGACTCGGGTGGCGCGGAGGGGCCGGCATCGGCGAGCACCGCGCCGGAGGCGGAGAACGCAGACCTCGATACCTCATCGGCCGGACGAGCCGCAGGGAACGGTGCTGCTCCCACGCGCGCTTCGGCGTGGTCACCCGACATGGGGCTTGCGATGCCGAGGACGCGCTGAGCGATCTTCGCGTGCGTCTCAGCCGCAAGGGGCGAACTGCCCCTGTGCCGGGCGTAGATGGTGGGTCGGGGAGCAACACGCGACGCGGCCTTCGCCGGCAGGGGGAGCCGAGCTCAGATTGTCCTCAAGACTTGCCGCTCGGTGTTCCGCGAGTGGGGTCCGGCTGCCATGGTGATCTCCACGCGGAACACGCTCGTGTGCCGCGGGCTACTGCCCCTGGGCGGCGAAGGAGACGCAGATGTTCGGATTGTTGACTCCTGGAGACATCATCGGTGTAACCGTCGGGGCTGTTGCCGCGGCGGGTGCCGCCGTCGTGGCCGTCAGCTGGTTCAGTGCAAGGAAGCGGTAGACCAGGGCAGGTCAGGCCGGTGCCGTACGCACGGAACACGCTGTGAACGCGCCGTCGAGGCGGGCGGGATCGGACAGGGCACTCGAGAGGCGGGGCTGCCCCTGTCCGTGCCGCAGCGCGGGAGCAGCACCCCGGGTGGGTGCTGCTCCCGGGACGGGGCGGCGGCCGGTCAGGCCGATGCCGGAGCGGCCTGGGTCTCCTCGGGCCGCGGCTCCATGACGGGGCGTCGGCGGGCCAGCCGTCCGAGGGTCGGGTTGGCGACGCCCCAGGCGGCTCCCTTGCAGACGACCTCCTTGTAGAGGGCGGCGACGCGGCCGGTCACGGCGGCGCTCACCGCCCGGTCGTCGGCCGTGACGTACTGGATCAGGCCTTCCCTGCGGCCGAGCGAGATGCACTGGTTGAAGTAGCGGGCCGCGGTGGTGGGAAGCTTCCCGCCGGTCAGGCGGGCGGCGATGGCGTCGGCCGCCTGCCACGCGGTGGGGACTCCGGAGGCGCACGACATCCGCAGCGGCTTGTCGCCGGGGCCCATGGCCAGGGCGGCGTCGCCGACGGCGTACACCTCCGGGTGCGAGACCGAGCGCATGGTCGGGTCGACGACGATCTGGCCGGTGTCGGCGATCTCCAGGGTGGTGGCCCTCGCGATCGGGTGGACCGCGAAGCCCGTGGTCCAGACGGTGACCTCGGCAGGCAGGTCCGCCCCCTCCGCGGTGGTCACACGGTCGGCCTCGACTCCGGTGACGGCGGTGTGTTCGTGCGTGGTGATGCCGAGCCTGCCGCAGACCTTCCGTACGTGGGCCCGGCCCTTGGGCGAGAGCCAGTCGCCGAGTCCGCCCCGCGCGGCGAGGGCTACGTCGAGTTCCGGGCGGGCCTCGGCGATCTCGGTCGCGGCCTCCAGCCCGGTGAGCCCGCCACCGACGACGACCACGCGCTGCCCGGCCTCCAGTCCGGCCAGTCGGTCGCGGAGCCTGAGTGCCCCGGGCCGTCCGGCGATGTCGTACGCGTGCTCGGCGGCGCCGGGGACGCCGCCGGTGTCCCAGCCGCTGCCGAGGGCGTAGACGAGGGTGTCGTAGGACAGTTCCTCGGAGCCGTCGGCTCCGGTGACCGCGACGGTCCTGCGGTCGACGTCCACGCCGGTGACCCGCGCGAGCTTCAGGCGGACGCCCGTCCCCGCGAACATCGCGGCGAAGGGCCGGGGGGTGAGGTCCTGCCCGGCCGCCAGCTGGTGCAGGCGGACGCGTTCGACGAAGTCGGGTTCGGCGTCGACGAGGGTGAGGGAGACGTCCTCGCGGCGCAGTCGCCTGGCGAGGCGGCCGGCGGCGATGGCTCCGGTGTATCCGGCGCCCAGGACGACGATGCGGTGCTTCATGAGCCTGCTCCTGTCTCGCGGGGTTCACCTCCTGAACAGGACGGCCCGGCGATTGCTGACAGGCGCGGAGGTGATCCGCGTCACAAGGTGGTCAGAACATGAGGAGCAGCGGTTCTCCGTGGTCGGTTGCCGCCCAGCGCTCGGTCGCGCGTTCGAGCTTGTCGGGGTTGACCTGGCTGCGGAAGGCGGCGATACCGTCCCCGGTGATCTCCAGGCACATGACGGCGATGACCCGGCCCTCGACGACCACCACGAGCGCGGAGGTGTTGTTGGCGGTGGACGCGTAGATCTCGGGTGAGCCGCCGGTGATGGCGCGTTTGGCACTGCTGGGCTTGAACATGCCGCGCATGAACGTGGCGACGGCGCGGGCGCCCTCGAAGGCCTTGGCGCGGGCCGGCACCTTTCCTCCTCCGTCGCCGATCGCGACGGCGTCGTCGGTGAGGAGGCGTACGAGCGGTTCGGTCCGGCCGCTGGTGGCGGCGGTCAGGAATTCGTCGACGATCCGGCGCGCGGCCGCGTGGTCGATCTCCGCCCGGGCCCTGCCCTCGGCGAGTCGCTTCTTCGCCCGGTGGAAGATCTGCTGGGCGGCGGCCTCGCTGATGTCGAGGACCTCGGCCGTCCGGCGGTGCGGGTAGTCGAAGGCCTCCCGCAGCACGTACGCCACACGCTCCTTGGGGGAGAGGCGTTCCATCAGGGTGAGGACCGCGTACGAGACGGATTCGCGCTGCTCGGCCGTGTCGGCGGGGCCGAGCATCGGGTCCCCGGCGAGCAGGGGTTCGGGCAGCCACTGGCCGACGTAGGTCTCGCGCCGTGCGCGGGCCGAGGTCAGCTGGTTCAGGCAGAGGTTGGTGAGCACCTTGGTGAGCCAGGCCTCGGGGACCTCGACGCGGCTGACGTCGGCCGCCTGCCAGCGCAGGAACGTGTCCTGCACGGCGTCCTCGGCGTCGCTCGCGGAGCCGAGGAGGCGGTAGGCGATGGCCTGCAGGCGAGGCCTGGCGGCCTCGAATCTGTCCACGTCGTCCATCGTCAGCGCCATGGCCCGGATTCTAGGGGCTCCCCTCTCGCGCGGGGGGTCTTCGTGCGGCTTCGGAGGCGGTGCATCGCACGTCGCAGCGGCGTCCGGGGACCGGATGTGTACGGGACCCCCCGGCAACCCGGGCCCCCCGGCAACCCGGGGATCCCGCCGGCTGTCCGCGAGTCCGGCGGGCGCGCGACGCCGGGCGCGGCTCCCCGTGGGTGTTCGGGCGCGGGGACGGGGGTGCGGTCGCGGTCACCTCACGGGCGTTCCCCGGGTGTTCCGCGGGCGCGGAGGATTCGGCCGGGTGTCCGCACGGCCCGGGCCCCCTGCTTCCCGGCACGACCCGTTCCCTCGCCGGGTCGTGCCGGGGGCCTCGGCGTGTGGTGCGGACCGAGGCCGGTCAGGCGGGCCACGTACCTGCCGCGCCGCCCCGGTGAGGGGCCGGCGGTACGAGTACGCGCGCGGGTTCCGTGAGCTGGGCTCACCGGCTCCCGCCGAGGCGTCGTACGGCGGGTACGAGGGCAGTGTGAACCGTCAGCGGCGTGGTTGGAGGCGGTTTCTAGAAAACGGCTCTAGAAAGTTCGTCCGCAGGCAGTCCGGCCGCCCCCGGGGCGGGGGCCCCGGCGCCTCCTTGGGAGGGACCCTCCCGCTCGCTCCCTTAGGGTCGTCCCGGGGCCGACGGGCCGCCCGAACCGGTGCGCGCCGACGCCGTACACCGTCGGTGCACGCAGCACGCAGCACGCAGCACGCAGCACGCGGCACGCGGCACGCCGCCCGCACCGGACCCGCCGCCGAGGAGGAGACCAGCGATGTGCCCGCACCCGCCCGTGCACGCCACGACCGCGGAGGTCCCGGCGTGACCGGCTGGAGGTGCACCGGGATGAGCTGGCCGCGTCATGGGGCGCCCGTGCTCGGCTGGGCGCGGGACGGCGGGGCGGGGCCCGGCCGGGTGAGCGTCCTGGCGTACGGCAAGGAGCTCGGCTTCCGGGCCTCGGGCGAGCGGCACTGCGTGGGGGCACGCGGCAACCCGTGCCCGCTCGCGGCCGTGGTGCCTGCACGGAGCGCGGGGGCGCGCTGCGTGGAGTGCGCGCGGCTGGACCGGGCGCACTCGGTGGCCGCCGACACGATGGCCGACGATCCGCGCCCCTACCGCGTCTATCTGGCCTGGTTCGGGCCGGGGCTGGTCAAGGTCGGGATCACGAGGGAGGCCCGGGACGCGGCCCGGCTCCGGGAGCAGGGGGCCGTGGTCTTCAGCTGGCTGGGTCGCGGGCCTCTGATGGCCGCGCGGCGCACCGAGGAACTGCTGCGCAGCGCCTTCGGGGTGCCCGACCGGATCCCGTACGCCCGCAAGCGCGCGGTGCGCGGCGGGCTGCCCGGCGAGGCGGACCGTGCCCGTGAGGTCGAGGAGCTGTACGGGCGGGCGGTGGCGCTGGAGGGCGCGGGGTGGCCCGAAGCGCTGGAACGTCTTCCGTTCGAGGCGGTCGACCACACGGAGGTGTTCGGGCTCGCCGCCGTGGGAGCGGCGGCCCGGGTGGTCGACGGGCTGGCGGACGGCGGGGTGGTGGCCGGACGGCTCGTCGCGGCGGCCGGACCCGACCTCCATCTGGAGACCGCAGGTGAGGGGCAGTTCGTCCTGGACACCAGGCTCGTGACCGGATGGGAGCTGACAGCTGCCGACGCGCGGTCGGTCAGCGGTGTGCCCCTCGTGGCGACGGGGGGCGGTGGAGTGCAGGACGAGCTGTTCTGAGATCGTCACCGGGATCGTTCCCGAGACGTGAGAGACGGGTGGGACGGATGTGCACCGGTGACCACTACGGCGGCGACGAGGTGCGGAGCACCGGCGGGCGCCGCCCAGGCGGAGACCGGGAGGCCGGCGGCCGCGGTCGGCAGGGTGCGCCGGCCGACGGCCTCGGCCCTCACACCGGCGTCGACCGGGACACCCGCCACACCGGCGTCGACCGGGACACCCGCCACGACCGTGACGAGGTGCTGCGCTTCCAGGAGCGGCTCGGACTGCCCGGGCTCATCGACGTACACACGCACTTCATGCCGGAGCGGGTGCTCAGCAAGGTGTGGGCGTACTTCGACTCGGCGGGGCCGCTGACCGGGCTGGAGTGGCCGATCACCTACCGGCGGGACGAGGACGAACGGCTCGCGCTGCTCCGCTCGTTCGGGGTGCTCCGGTTCACCTCGATGCTCTACCCGCACAAGCCCGGCATGGCCGCCTGGCTGAACGGCTGGGCGGCCGGATTCGCGGACCGGGTGCCGGACTGCCTGCACACCGCGACCTTCTTCCCGGAGGAGGGCGCGGAGCGCTATGTGCGCGAGGCGGTGGAAGCGGGTGCGCGGGTCTTCAAGTCGCACCTCCAGGTGGGCGCCTACGACCCGAACGATCCTCTGCTGGACCGCGTGTGGGGGCTGCTGGACGAGGCGGGCGTCCCGGTCGTGACGCACTGCGGATCAGGTCCGGCACCCGGGGCCTTCACGGGGCCGGGGCCGATGGGCCGGCTGCTCTCACGCCATCCCCGCCTGCGGCTGGTCGTCGCGCACATGGGGATGCCGGAGTACGCGGAGTTCCTGGACCTGGCTCTGCGGTATCCCGAGGTGCGGCTGGACACGACCATGGCGTTCACCGACTTCACCGAGGACTTCATGCCCTTCCCGGCCTCGGAGCGCGGGCGCCTCTCCGACCTCGGCGACCGGATCCTGCTGGGTACGGACTTCCCGAACATCCCGTACCCGTACGCCCACCAGCTGCACGCCCTGGAGCGGCTGGGGCTGGGGGACGACTGGCTGCGAGCGGTCTGCCACGGGAACGCCCACAAGCTCTTCCCCTGAGGGCGCGCGCGGGCGGCGTTCCCGGCGGTCTCGCGCGGTACGTCGCGGAGCCGCCTCCCGCGGGTGCGGCCGCGTGCGCCGGGCAGTCACCTGTGGGCGTGAGGCGCCCGCGCGGGGCGTTTTCTCAGGAGATTCACAGGGAGGCGAAAGCTGTCTCTCACGGCCGTCTCACAGCCTTGAACCATGATGACGACCTCGCCCCAGGGGCGTACCGAACTGCTCAGGCCGGACCGTAACCCCGTCCGCGTGCTCGTCGTGGACGACGAGGCACCACTGGCCGAGCTGCTCTCCATGGCCCTGCGGTACGAGGGGTGGGAGGTGCGCAGCGCGGGCGACGGCGCGGGTGCCCTCCGCACCGCGCGCGACTTCCGGCCGGACGCCGTCGTCCTGGACGTGATGCTCCCGGACATGGACGGGCTCGCCGTGCTCGGCCGGCTGCGGCGTGAACTCTCCGACGTACCCGTGCTGTTCCTCACGGCGAAGGACTCGGTCGAGGACCGGATCGCGGGGCTCACCGCGGGTGGCGACGACTACGTCACCAAGCCGTTCAGCCTGGAGGAGGTCGTGGCCCGGCTGCGCGGGCTGATCCGCCGTTCGGGCACGGCGTCGGTGCGGAGCGAGTCGACACTCGTCGTGGGGGACCTGGCGCTGGACGAGGACAGCCACGAGGTGAGCCGGGGCGGCGATTCGATCCACCTCACGGCGACCGAGTTCGAACTGCTGCGTTTCCTGATGCGCAATCCCCGCCGGGTGCTGAGCAAGGCGCAGATACTGGACCGGGTCTGGAACTACGACTTCGGCGGCCAGGCGAACGTCGTCGAGCTCTACATCTCCTACCTCCGCAAGAAGATCGACGCGGGGCGCAGCCCGATGATCCACACCCGGCGCGGGGCGGGATATCTCATCAAGCCGGGTGAGTAGCGCATGACCGGGAGGAGGGCACGCCGGCCCTGGACGCTGCGGACCCGGCTCGTCGTGTACGCGGTGACGCTCATCGCCGTCGTCGCGGCCGTGATCGGTTCGGTGACGGCCATCGCGTTCCAGAGCTACATGTACGGAAAGCTGGACGGTCAGCTGCGTGACCTCTCCAAGAGGGTTTCGGGGCCGTTGCCCGGCGGCAAGGGAGTCCCCTCACCCGGGGGCTTCGGGAACGACGACCCGCTCGACTTCATAGGGATGGGCGGTGAGCCCTTCAAGACGGTCGGCGCGGTCTCCGTGGACGGTGCCGTCACCCTTTCGAAGGTGCTGAAGGACGGGGGGCCCGGGGTACGGCCGACGTCGGAGCAGCTCACCGACGCGCAGGAGGGTGCGCTGGAGGCGAGCGGGGTCACGGTGGGCGGTGAGGCGCGCGACGTCGATCTGCCCGGGCTCGGCGGGTACCGTGTCGAGGCGGTCGAGGCGCGCGACGGCACCACGGTGCTGGTGGGGATCCCCACCGCGGAGGTGTCCGGGGCGGTCAACACCCTCATCCTCGTCGAGGTGTGTGTCACCGGGGCCGGGCTGATCGCGGCGGGCATCGCCGGTGCCGCCATGGTGGGGGTCGCCCTGCGACCGCTGCGCCGGGTGGCCGCGACGGCCACCCGGGTGTCCGAACTGCCGCTGCACAGCGGCGAGGTGGCCCTGCTCGAACGCGTCCCGGAGGCCGAGGCGGATCCGAGGACCGAGGTGGGACAGGTCGGCGCCGCCCTCAACAGGATGCTGGGGCACGTCGGTTCGGCTCTCGACGCCCGCCAGAAGAGCGAGACGAGGGTGCGCCAGTTCGTCGCGGACGCCAGCCACGAACTGCGCACCCCGCTGGCCTCGATCCGGGGCTACGCCGAGCTGACGCGGCGCGGCCGCGAGCAAGCGGGGCCCGACACCCGGCACGCGCTGGGCCGGATCGAGTCCGAGGCGGAGCGGATGACCGGCATGGTCGAGGACCTGCTGCTGCTGGCCCGCCTCGACGCCGGACGGCCGCTCTCCCTGGAGAGCACCGATCTCTCGCCGCTCGTCATCGACGCGGTGAGCGACGCCCGCGCGGCGGACCGCCCGTCCGGCGGCGGCACCGGGGCCGCCCACCACTGGAGGCTGGAGCTGCCCGAGCTGCCGGCGACGGTGTCGGCCGATCCGACCAGGATCCAGCAGGTCCTGGTCAACCTGCTGGCCAACGCACGTACGCACACACCGCCGGGGACGACCGTCACGGTCCGGGTGCGTGAGGCGCGTGGCCCGGTGCCCTGGGTGACGCTGGAGGTCCAGGACGACGGGCCGGGCATCCCGCCCGCGCTGCAACCGCGGGTCTTCGAGCGGTTCGCGCGGGGCGACGCGTCGCGTTCCCGCCACGCGGGGTCCACGGGGCTCGGTCTGGCCATCGTGCAGGCCGTCGTCGCCGCCCACGGGGGCCGTGCAGAGGTGCGGTCCACGCCCGGGAACACCGTCTTCGCGGTCCATCTGCCGGCCGACGCGGTGTACCCGGGAGCCGGGGCGCGGCACGGCGCGGCCCACGGGCCGGGGGGCGGGCCCGGTGTGCCGTACGGCGCCGGGGGTGGGCGCGGTAGTGCGGTGTACGGCCCCGGGGGCGTCTCCGCCGTGCCGCCGGCGGGTGACCCGTTCGCCGCCGGTCACTCCCCGGGCGCGGGGACGGCGCCGTACGGGCCGGGCGCGGGGACGGCGCCGTACGGGCCGGGCGCGGGCACGCCGTCGCCCCGGGCGGGTGAGGGCGCGGGCTCGGCGCCGCAACGGCCCGGTGTGGCCGCGGGGCAGGTCCCCGACGGCTCCCGGGCGCACTCACAGGCGGAGCACAGGCTCAGCACACGGCCGTGACAGGGCGGTTGGCGAGTGTCTGTGTCATGCGAACCGACACTCCCTGGAGCACCCTGCCGGCCCGGGAACACCTCCTGGCCGCGGCGGTCGGCGCTGCCGGCGCTCCCGTACCCGTACTCGATGTGGTCGTCCCCGTGTACAACGAGGAGAAGGATCTCGAAACGTGTGTGCTGCGCCTGCACGACCATCTGGCGCGGACGTTCCCCTACGGCTTCCGGATCACCGTGGCGGACAACGCGAGCACCGACCGCACGCCCCAGGTGGCCGCGCGCCTCGCCGACCTCATCCCCGAGGTCAGGTCGTACCGGCTGGAGGAGAAGGGCCGGGGCCGCGCGCTGCGGACCGTCTGGTCCCACTCCGACGCCCCGGTCCTCGCCTACATGGACGTCGATCTCTCGACCGACCTGAACGCCCTGCTGCCGCTGGTCGCCCCGCTGATCTCCGGTCACTCGGACCTGGCCATCGGGTCGCGTCTGGCGCGTAGTTCGCGGGTGGTGCGGGGGTCCAAGCGGGAGTTCATCTCGCGGGCGTACAACCTGATCCTGCGGTCCTCGCTGGCCGCCGGGTTCAGTGACGCGCAGTGCGGCTTCAAGGCCATACGGCGGGAGGTCGCGGAGCGGCTGCTGCCGATGGTGGAGGACACCGGCTGGTTCTTCGACACGGAGATGCTGGTCCTCGCCGAGCGCGCCGGGCTGCGCATCCACGAGGTGCCCGTCGACTGGATCGACGACCCCGACTCCACGGTCCACATCGTGAGGACCGCGACCGAGGACCTCAAGGGGGTGTGGCGGGTGGGCAGGGCTCTGGCCACCGGGGCGCTGCCGCTGGACCGGCTGGGCCGGCCCTTCGGGGACGACCCGCGCGACCGGGCCGTACCCGGGGTGCCGCGCGGTCTCGCCAGGCAACTGGTCGGCTTCTGCGTCGTCGGCGCGCTCTCCACGCTCGTCTACCTCGGCCTGTACTCCGCCTTCCGGCTGGGCGCGGGCCCGCAGTTCGCCAACGCGGCGGCGCTCCTGGTCTCCGCCGTGGCCAACACCGCGGCCAACCGGAGACTCACCTTCGGGGTACGGGGCCGGGGCGGGGCCGTGCGCCACCAGGCGCAGGGGCTCGTCGTCTTCGCGATCGGTCTGGCCCTCACCAGCGGTTCGCTGGCAGCCCTGGGCACGGCGTCCGGAGCGGCGTCGCACACCACGGAGGTCGCCGTGCTGATCGCGGCCAACCTCGCGGCGACCGTGCTGCGTTTCCTGCTCCTTCGCGCCTGGGTCTTCCCCGACCGCCGTACCGGCCGGCAGGGCGCCGGGGAGGGCGCTGCCGACGGCGTGGACGCGCCGGGCGTCCCTGCGCCCGTGAGCCGGGGCGCGACGTACGACGTGGCCGCCGCACACGAGGCGTCCGCGGCCCTCGAAGCCCATGACACGACCGAACTGAGGAACATCCGATGACCGCGGCCACCCACTCCGCTCCTGTCCAGCGCCCACCGGGCGCGGCGCACGCCGCCGGCGCGAAGGCGGCGCTCCCCCGGCGAATCCTCCGGGGCAGGCCCGAGGACCCGCGCTGGGCGAGGCCCGCCCTGCTCGGCCTGCTGCTCGCCGTCGCGCTGGCCTACCTGTGGAACCTCAGCGCCTCCGGCTATGCCAACTCCTTCTACTCCGCGGCCGTGCAGGCAGGCAGCCGGAGCTGGAAGGCGTTCTTCTTCGGCTCGCTGGACGCGGTCAACGCGATCACCGTCGACAAGCCCCCGGCGACCCTCTGGCCCATGGCCCTGTCGGTCCGGATCTTCGGTCTGAGCTCCTGGGCGATCCTCGTGCCCCAGGTGCTGATGGGCGTCGCGACGGCCGGGGTGCTGTACGCGGCCGTACGTCGCCGTTTCAGCGCCGCCGCTGGGCTGATCACGGTGGCCGTCCTCGCGCTGACCCCGGTCGCCGCGCTGATGTTCCGCTTCAACAACCCGGACGCGCTGCTCGCGCTGCTGATGGCCGTCACCGTCCTGTGCCTGCTGCGCGCGCTGGAGGCAGGCCGGACCAAGTGGCTGGTGTGGGCGGGCGTCGCGGTGGGGCTCGCGTTCCTCTCGAAGACGCTGCAGGCGTTCCTCATCCTGCCGCCGCTCGCCGTGCTGTACGCGGTGTGCGCGCCGGTCTCAGTCCGGAAACGGTTCGGCCAACTCGGCCTGGCGGCACTGGCGATGGTCGTGTCGGGCGGATGGTGGGTGGCGATCGTCGAGCTGTGGCCCGCGTCCTCGCGGCCGTACATCGGCGGTTCGCAGAACAACTCCTTCCTCGAGCTGACCTTCGGCTACAACGGTCTCGGCCGGATCAACGGTGAGGAGACCGGCAGCGTCGGTGGCGGTGGCGGAGGCGGCCAGGGCGGCGGCTGGGGTGAGACCGGCATCGGCCGGATGTTCAACTCCGAGATCGGCGGCCAGATCTCCTGGCTGCTGCCCACGGCCCTGATCCTGCTGGCCGCCGGCCTCTGGCTGACCCGGAGGGCGAAGCGGACCGACACCGCACGGGCGGCGTTCCTCGCCTGGGGCGGCTCACTGCTGATGACGGCCCTCGTCTTCAGCTTCATGGCCGGCATCTTCCACCAGTACTACACGGTGGCCCTGGCCCCCTACATCGCGGCGCTCGTCGGCATGGGCGCCACGGTGCTGTGGGAGGAGCGGGGCAACCGGTGGGCGGGTGCCACGCTCGCCGTGACCGTCGCCGTGACGGCCGTCTGGTCGTACGTCCTGCTGGGGCGCACCCCGGACCACCTGCCCTGGCTGCGCTGGGCCGTCCTGATCGGCGGACTCCTGGGGGCCGCCGGGCTGCTGTTCGCGGCACGGCTCGGGCGGGCCCTCGCGGTGGGCGCGGTCGGTCTGAGCCTCGCGGCCTCCCTGGCCGGCCCGACGGCGTACACGATCAGCACGCTGAACACCGGGCACCAGGGCTCGATCGTCACCGCC
Source organism: Streptomyces sp. NPDC059166 (assembly GCF_042755185.1). Lineage (NCBI taxonomy): Bacteria > Bacillati > Actinomycetota > Actinomycetes > Kitasatosporales > Streptomycetaceae > Streptomyces > Streptomyces sp. NPDC059166. Next base: position 320,973 of record NZ_JBHZCI010000001.1, read on the forward strand.
GGCCCGTCCGGCGCGAGCACGGGTGGTCCGGGAGGTGGTCCCGGCGGCGGCCGTGGCGGCGGTCCCGGCGGCGGGGGGATGCAGCCTCCCGGCCAGGGCACCCGGCAGGGCGGTCAGGCCCAGGGGACAGGGCAGGGCGGTCGGACCCAGGGCGGTCAGCCGGGCGGCGGCCAGGGAACCCAGCAGGGCGGCGGCTTCCCCGGCGGCGGGATGCCGGGCCAGGCGCCGGGACAGGGCCAGGCTCCGGGCGGGCGGCAGGGCGGCGGGATGCCCGGCGGCATGCCCGGTGAGGGCGGCATGGGCGGCGGTGGCATGGGCGGCCTGCTCAACGGTGCCACGGTCGACTCCGAGGCCGAGGCGCTGCTGGCGCAGAACGCGGACGCCTACACATGGGCCGCGGCGGCCATCGGTTCGCAGAACGCCGCGAGCTACCAACTCGCCACCGGTGACCCCGTGATGGCGATCGGCGGATTCAACGGCAGCGACCCTTCCCCGACGCTCGCCCGGTTCAAGGAGTACGTGGACGACGGAGAGATCCACTACTTCATCTCCGGTGGCATGGGCGGGGGCGGAGCGGGCGGCGGCCAGGGCACCTCGTCCCAGATCTCGTCCTGGGTGGAGGAGAACTTCACCGAGGTCACGGCGGGCGGCGCGACCTTCTACGACCTCACGAAGCCGAAGAGCTGAACACCCCTGCGGGGACGGGAAGGGGGGGGGGGGGCCCCGCCGCGGGGCCCCGGGCCCCCCCCCGCCACGCCACCCAGCCCCCCAAAAACAAAAAAGAG